>JAPPGP010000083.1 GCA_028821395.1 Defluviicoccus sp. | reverse complement strand
TCGGCGAGTTCGCGATGACGCGCACCTATCACGGCCACGCGGCCGACAAGCGCGCCAGGCGGGGCTGAGATGGGCAAGCCCAAGGGCTTCAGGCGGCTCGGCGAGAACGAGGCGATGGCTTATCTCAAGGCCGTCCATGTCAGCCCGCGCAAGCTGAACCTGCTGGCCCAGATGATCCGCGGCATGGATGCCTCGCGGGCGCTGACCGCGCTCGCCTTCTCGCGCCGCCGGGTCGCGCAGGATGTCCGCAAGGTGCTGCAATCGGCGATCGCCAACGCCGAGAACAACCACCAGCTCGATGTCGACCGGCTGGTCGTCGCCGAGGCACATGTCGGTCGCAGCTTCGCGATGAAGCGGTTCCGGGCGCGCGCCCGCGGCCGGGTCGGGCGGCTGGAGAAGCCGTTCGCAAACCTGACCGTGGTGGTGCGCGAGCGCGAGGAAGACGAGGAAGACGCCTGATGGGTCAGAAGGTCAATCCGGTAGGGCTCAGGGTCGGGATCAACCGCACCTGGGATTCGCGCTGGTACGCCGATGCGCAGTACGGCGACCTGCTGCACGAAGACCTCCGGCTCCGGGACTACCTGTTCAAGCGGCTGTCCCAGGCCGGCGTCAGCCGGGTGGTCATCGAACGGCCGGCCAAGAAGGCCAGGGTGACGATCCATTCGGCGCGCCCCGGCGTGGTGATCGGCAAGAAGGGCGCCGATATCGAGAAGCTGCGCCAGGACGTCTCGCGGATGACCAACTCGGACGTCCACATCAACATCGTCGAGTTCCGCAAGCCCGAGATCGACGCCAAGCTGGTCGCCGAGAACATCGCCCAGCAGCTGGAACGCCGGGTCGCGTTCCGCCGCGCGATGAAGCGCGCCGTCCAGTCGGCGATGCGCCTCGGCGCGGAGGGCATCCGGATCAATTGCGGCGGGCGGCTCGGCGGCGCCGAGATCGCGCGCATGGAGTGGTACCGCGAGGGCCGCGTGCCGCTGCACACGCTGCGCGCCAATGTCGATTACGGGATCGCCACGGCGCGGACCACCTACGGCACCTGCGGGGTGAAGGTCTGGGTGTTCAAGGGCGAGATCATGGCGCACGACCCGATGGCGCTCGACCGGACCAACCAGGAAATGCAGACCGCCCGTTAGGCGGAGGAATGCGGAGCGATGCTGAGCCCGAAGAGAACCAAGTTCAGGAAGGCCCACAAGGGCCGCATCCACGGCAACGCCAAGGCCGGCACGACGCTCAATTTCGGCGCCTACGGGCTGAAGGCGATGGGTCCGGGCCGGGTCACGGCGCGCCAGATCGAGGCCTCCAGGCGGGCGATTACCCGCCACATGAAGCGCTCGGGCCGGGTGTGGATCCGCATCTTCCCCGACGTTCCGGTTTCCCAGAAGCCGGCCGAGGTGCGCCAGGGCAAGGGCAAGGGCTCGCCGGAGTACTGGGCCTGCCGGGTCAAGCCGGGCCGCATCATGTTCGAGATCGACGGCGTGCCGGGCGATGTCGCGAGAAGCGCGCTCTCGCTCGCCGCGGCGAAGCTGCCCATCCCGGTGCGCTTCGTGCAGCGCCTGGCCGGAGGCAATTGACCATGAAGGCCGCGGAAGTCAGGCAGAAGACGCCCGACGAGCTCGCCGAAATGCTGCGCGGGCTGCGCCGGGAGGCGCTCAATCTCCGCTTCCAGCGCGCCAGCGGGCAGCTCGAGGCGACCTCGCGGGTGCGCGAGGTCAGGCGCGACATCGCGCGCATCCAGACCATCGTCAACGAGCGCCGCCGCGCGGCCGAAGGGGAGGGCTGAGCGGTGCCGAGACGGGTCCTGCAGGGCGTCGTGATAAGCGACAAGATGGACAAGACCGTGGTGGTCAGGGTTGAACGCCGCGTGCGCCACCCGATCTACAAGAAGATCATCCGACGGTCCGGCAAGTTCTCCGCCCATGACGCCGAGAACAGGTGCAAGGAAGGCGATGTCGTGCGAATCCGCGAATGCCGCCCGCTGTCGAAGTCCAAGCGGTGGGAAGTAGTCGACGAATCCGGCGGTTCCGCGGCGACGTGAGGGCGCGATGATTCAGGCCGAAAGCAATCTCGACGTAGCGGACAACTCGGGCGCCCGGCGGGTGCAGTGCATCCGCATCCTGGGCGGGTCGCGGCGCCGCTGGGCGTCGGTCGGCGACGTGATCGTGGTCTCGGTCAAGGAGGCGATCCCGCGCGGACGGGTGAAGAAGGGCGATATCCACAAGGCGGTGGTGGTCAGAACCGCCAAGGAAATCCGCCGGTCCGACGGTACCGCCATCCGGTTCGACCGCAATGCGGCGGTGCTGATCAACCCGGCCGGCGAGCCGATCGGGACCCGCATATTCGGCCCCGTCACCCGCGAGCTGCGCGCCAAGCAGTACATGAAGATCATCTCGCTCGCGCCGGAGGTGCTGTGACATGGGACGCCGGGCGAACAAGGGCGGCGGCATCAAGCGGATCCGCAAGGGCGACAACGTCATCGTGCTGACCGGGCGCGACAAGGGAAAGCGGGGCAGCGTGCTCAAGTCGATGCCGAAGGAGGGGCGGCTGATCGTGCAGGGAGTCAACGTGGTCAAGCGCCATACCCGTCCCTCGCAGACCCAGAGTGGCGGCATCGTCGAAAAGGAGGCGCCGATCCACGTCTCCAACGTGGCGCTGCTCGACCCCGCCTCCGACAGGCCCACGCGCGTCGGCGTCCGGCTGCTGGAGGACGGCCGCAAGGTCCGCTACGCCAAGGCGTCCGGCGAGTTGATCGACTAGGGACGGAAACCATGTCTGCCCGCCTTCAGGAACACTATCGAGAGGTCGTCCGGCCGGCGCTGCTGGAGGAGTTCGGCTACGCCAACCCCATGCAGGTGCCGAAGCTGGAGAAGGTCGTTCTCAACATGGGGGTCGGCGAGGCGGTCGGCGATTCGAAGAAGATCGACGCGGCGGCCCGCGAGATGGCCCTCATCGCCGGTCAGAAGCCGATCGTCATCCGCGCCCGCAGATCCGTCGCCCAGTTCAAGCTGCGCGAGGGCATGCCCGTGGGCGTCAAGGTCACGCTTAGGCGGGCGATGATGTACGAGTTTCTCGACCGGCTGATCACCATCGCGCTGCCCAGGGTACGCGACTTCCGCGGCCTGTCGTCCGCGAGCTTCGACGGCAACGGCAATTATGCGCTGGGGCTGCAGGAACAGATCGTCTTCCCCGAGATCGACTACGACTCGGTGGACCAGATGCGCGGCATGGATGTCGTCGTCGTCACCACTGCGAATACCGACGACGAGGCGAGATCGCTGCTCAGGGGATTCCAGTTTCCCTTTGTGAACTGATGTAAGGACCGGGAACGATCGGATGGCGAAGAAGAGCGCCGTAGAGAGAAACAGCAAGCGCCGGCGGCTGGCCGCCCGCGACAGCGCGAAACGCGCGGCGTTGAAGGAGATCGCGAACGACCGCGACCTGCCGATGGAGGAGCGGTTCAGCGCCCGTCTCAGGCTCGCCAAGATGCCGCGCAACGGTGCGGCGGTGCGCGTCCGCAACCGGTGCGAGCTGAGCGGACGGCCGCGCGGCTATTACCGCAAGTTCCGCATCTCGCGGATCGCGCTGCGCGAGCTCGCGGCCTTCGGGTTGATCCCCGGCATGGTGAAGTCGAGCTGGTGAGGGAGTCGCGGCGATGACGATGAGCGACCCTCTCGGCGATATGCTGACGCGCATCCGCAACGGCCAGCGGGCGCACAAGACGGCGGTCGACGCACCCTCTTCACGGCTGCGCGCCAACGTGCTCGACGTGCTCCAGCGCGAGGGCTATATCCGGGGCTACAGCGAGAGCGAGCTGCGCAAGGGCATTGCGGAGCTCCGCATCGAGCTCAAATACCACGACGGAGAGCCGGTAATCCGCGAGATCCATCGGGTCTCCAAGCCCGGGCGGCGGGTCTATTCCAGGATCAGGGATCTCGCGCCGGTCTATAACGGGCTCGGCATCTCGATCCTGTCCACCCCGCAGGGGGTGATGTCTGACAGCGAGGCGCGCGCCGCCAATGTCGGCGGCGAGGTCCTCTGCATGGTGTTCTAGGAGGCGTCATGTCGCGCGTGGGACAAATGCCGGTCACCCTGCCCGAGGGGGTGGAGGTGGCGATCGCCGGACGCGAGGTCAGCGCCAGGGGCAAGCTCGGCGCGCTGTCGATGACGCTGTCGGACCAGGTCGAGCTGACACGAGAGGACGACAAGCTGACGGTGGCGCCGCGCGGCGAGACCAAGCGCGCCCGTTCGATGTGGGGGACCACGCGGAGCCTGTTGCAGAACATCGTCACCGGGGTCAGCGAAGGCTTCAGGGTCGAGCTCGCGATCAACGGCGTCGGCTACCGCGCCGCCGTGGACGGCGGGGAGCTGGTCCTCCAGCTCGGCTACAGCCACGAGATCAGGCACCCCATCCCCGAGGGCATCGCGATCGCCTGCGAGCGGCCGACCCATATCGCGGTCTCCGGCATCGATCGCCAGCAGGTCGGCCAGGTGGCGGCCGAGATCCGGGCCTATCGCAAGCCGGAGCCGTACAAGGGCAAGGGCATTCGCTATGCGAACGAGATCGTCGTCCGCAAGGAAGGCAAGAAGAAGTAGGTGATGGCAAACGCGTCCGAACTCGCCGTCAGGCGCCGCGCCAGGGTGCGCCGCCGGCTCAGGCGCCGCAACACCGACCGGCCGAGGCTGTCAGTGTTCCGGTCGAACAAGAACATTTCCGCCCAGGTGATCGACGATCGCGCCGGGCGCACGCTGGCGTCCGCCTCCAGCCTGGAGAAGGAGCTGCGCTCGGGCCTCAAGTCGGGCGCCGACAAGGAAGCGGCGGCGCGGGTCGGCAAGCTGGTCGCCGAGCGCGCGCTGGCCAGCGGGGTCACGGAAGTTGTCTTCGACCGCGGCTCCTACCTGTATCATGGCCGGGTCAAGGCCCTGGCCGAAGCGGCCCGCGAGAGCGGTCTCGCGTTCTGAGGATTTGACGATGGCAAGAGGTCCACGATCCGAGCGCGGCGGCCGCCGGTCCGACGATTCCGAGCAGAGCGAGCTCGTCGACAAGCTGGTCAGCATCAACCGCGTCGCCAAGGTCGTGAAGGGCGGGCGGCGGTTCGGCTTCGCCGCGCTGGTGGTGGTCGGCGACGCCAAGGGGCGCGTCGGCTACGGCAGCGGCAAGGCGCGCGAGGTGCCCGAAGCGATCCGCAAGGCGACCGAGCAGGCCAAGCGCAGGCTGATCCGCGTGCCGCTGCGCGAGGGGCGCACGCTGCACCACGACATCGTCGGGCATTTCGGCGCCGGCCGGGTGGTGCTGCGCGCCGCGCCGCCGGGCACCGGGATCATCGCCGGCGGGCCGATGCGCGCCGTGTTCGAGACCCTCGGCGTGCATGACGTGGTCGCCAAGTCGATCGGCACCGCCAATCCGTACAACATGGTCAAGGCGACCTTCGACGGGCTGTCGCGGCTGAACTCGCCGCGCGCGGTGGCGGCCAGGCGCGGCAAGAAGGTCGGCGACATCATCGGCCGCCGCGCGGGCGAGGACGGGCGCGGCCAGGCGGCGGGAGCGGAGGCCAATGGCTAAGAAGCCCAAGACCGTCACCGTGACCCAGATCAAGAGCCCGATCGGCCGACCCAAGGACCAGCGCGCGACGCTGATCGGGCTCGGGCTCAACAAGCTGCATCGCAGCCGGGAGCTGGAGGATACGCCCGCGATACGCGGCATGATCCGCAAGGTCTCGCACCTGGTTTCCGTGCAGGAAGCGGACTAGGGAAAGCCGGGAGCCATTCGATGAGGCTGAACGAACTCCGCGACA
This sequence comes from Defluviicoccus sp., assembly GCA_028821395.1. Taxonomy (GTDB): domain Bacteria; phylum Pseudomonadota; class Alphaproteobacteria; order MPNO01; family MPNO01; genus MPNO01. The sequence continues at coordinate 45,552 of JAPPGP010000083.1, read as the reverse complement.
ACGCCGGCGCCAGAAGGCCGCGCAAGCGCATCGGCCGCGGCATCGGCTCGGGCAAGGGCAAGACCTCCGGCAGGGGCCAGAAGGGCCAGAAGTCGCGCAGCGGCGTCTCCCTGCTGGGCTTCGAGGGCGGCCAGATGCCGCTCTACCGGCGCCTGCCCAAGCGCGGCTTCCACAACCCGTTCCGCAAGCGTTTCCGGGTGGTCAATCTCGGCCGCCTGCAGGCGGCGATCGACGCCGGCCGGCTCGACCCCGGACAGCCGATCGACGAAGCGGCCCTGCTCGCCGCGGGTCTGGTAAAATCGCGCCGCGACGGCATCCGCGTCCTGGCCAAGGGCGAGATCACGGCAAGCGTGACCCTCGCGGTTTCGGGAGCGTCTAAGGCGGCGGTCGCGGCGGTTGAGAAGGCCGGGGGCAGTATCTCGGTCGGCGCCGCTTCGTCCGCCGGGACCGGGGCATCGGACGGGGACGGCGCAGGGTCGGGAGACTAGCCCATGGCTTCGGCGGCCGAGCAGCTCGCCTCTCACATCAACTTCGCCAATTTCGCCAAGGCGACCGAGCTCAAGAAGCGGATCTGGTTCACCCTCGGCGCGCTGATCGTCTACCGGCTCGGCACCTATATCCCGCTGCCCGGGATCGACCCGGCGATCCTGGAGGACATCTTCCGGCAGCAGGCGGGCGGCATCCTCGGCATGTTCGACATGTTCGCCGGCGGCGCGTTCGGGCGCATGACGATCTTTGCGCTGAACATCATGCCGTATATCTCGGCGATGATCATCATGCAGCTGCTCACCGCGGTATCGCCCTATTTCGAGCAGCTCAAGAAGGAGGGCGAGCCCGGCCGCAAGAAGATCAACCAGTACACCCGCTACGGCACGGTCGTGCTGGCCGCGCTCCAGGCCTACGGGATCGCCGTCGGGCTCGAGGGGATGACCGGAAGCCAGGGCTCCGCCGTGATCGATCCGGGAGTGTTCTTCCGCGCGACCACCGTGATCACCCTGGTCGGCGGGACCATCTTCCTGATGTGGCTGGGCGAGCAGGTGACCGCGCGCGGAGTGGGGAACGGCATCTCGCTGATCATCTTCGCCGGCATCGTCGCCAACCTGCCGGCGGCGCTGGCCGCCACGCTGGAGCTCGGCCGCACCGGCGCGCTGTCGGCGATCTTCATCGTCGCCCTGCTGTTGATGGCGGTTGCGGTGATCACCTTCATCGTGTTCATCGAGCGCGCCCAGCGCCGGGTCGTGGTGCAGTACCCGAAGCGCCAGGTCGGCAACCGCATGTTCGGCGGCGAGGCCTCGCACATTCCGCTCAAGATCAACACGGCGGGCGTCATCCCGCCGATCTTCGCGAGCTCGCTGCTGCTGCTGCCGGTCACGGTGGCCGGGTTCTCGTCGCAGCAGGGCCCCGGCTGGCTCGGCGACATCACGGCGCTGATGGGGCGCGGCCAGCCGGCCTATCTGTTCATCTATGCCGCGCTGATCGTCTTCTTCGCGTTCTTCTACACATCCGTGGTCTTCAACCCGGTCGACACCGCCGACAATCTCAAGAAATACGGCGGCTTCGTGCCCGGAATCCGGCCCGGCAAGAACACCGCCGACCATCTCGACTACATCCTGACCAGGCTGACCGTGGTGGGCGCGATCTACCTGACGGCGGTCAGCATCCTGCCCGAGATCCTGATCTCGCAATACGCGGTGCCGTTCTATTTCGGCGGGACGAGTCTGCTCATTGTCGTAACCGTCACCATGGACACCGTGGCCCAGGTCCAGTCGCATCTCATCGCCCATCAATACGAGGGGCTGATCAAGAAATCGCGGCTGCGGGGACGGCGCGGATGAACCTGATCATGCTGGGGCCCCCGGGCTCCGGCAAGGGCACCCAGGCGATCCGCCTCCAGGAATCGAACGGGCTGGTCCAGCTCTCGACCGGCGAGATGCTGCGCCAAGCGGCGGCCTCGGGCAGCGAGACCGGCAAGCTCGTCGGCTCGATCATGGCGGCCGGCAATCTGGTCCCCGACGACATCATGGTGTCGATGATCGAACGCCGGATCGACCAGCCCGATTGCGCCGGCGGGTTCATTCTCGACGGCTTTCCGCGCACCATCGCCCAGGCCGAGGCGCTCGACGGGATGCTCGCGCGCAAGGCCAGGCGGCTCGACGCGGTGATCGAGATCGCGGTCGACGACGGCGCCCTGGTCGAACGCATCGCCGGGCGGTTCTCCTGCGCCGATTGCGGGGCCGGCTATCACCGGCGCTTTCGGCCGACCGCCGTCGAGGGGGTGTGCGACCGCTGCGGCGGCACCGAGTTCATCGAGCGGCCGGACGACAACGAGGAGACCGTGAAGACGCGTCTCGCCGCCTATCACGCCCAGACCGAGCCGCTGCTCCCCTACTACCGGGGCCGCGGCATTCTCAGGAGCGTCGACGGGATGGCGGGCATCGACGCGGTGACCGCCGAGATCCGGGCGGCCCTCGGCGCGTTCGCCGCCTGATTGACCCCCGCCGGGGCCGGGGCTAGGCTCCGCGCAATTCCCCCGGCCGCCCGACCCCATGCCCCGATTTGTCGAGCGGCGGCGCGACAGGAGGAGTCCCGACATGGCGCAGAAGAAGGCCGTCTTCATCGACCGCAGCGGGTACACGACGCCCGCGCTCGATCTCTGGGAGCCGGTGGTCATCACCAGGGAGGAGATCGACGGGGAGGTCGGGCGGCTGGCGAGCCTGGCGCGGCCGGCCAACGGCAGGCGCCATTCGATCGTCGCCCATCCCGACTGGCAGGCCCTCGGCGTCGGCCCCGGCCTGCAGCCCGGGGTGCGCGTCACGCTGGAAGTGCTGAACCCCGGCGAGCAGTCGGCGCCGATCCGCCACAACTCGACCCAGGTGAATTTCTGCATCGGCGGCGGCGGGTATTCGATCGTCGACGGCAAGCGCATCCCGTTTGCGCTCTACGACGTGTGGAACTTCCCGTCGATGGCGACCTACTGGCACGTCAACGATTCCGACGACGTGCAGGTTCGGCTCTCCTACTCCAACGCGCCGCTATTGGAGAAGATGAACGTCCACATCGTCGACGAGGAGCCGCCCCCGCCGATCGAGGCGGTCGGCGACGGGGCGCAAGCCGAGACCGAGGCGCCACCGGATGCGCGCGACGTCAACCCCTACGGCACCTTCCAGCTGACCGGGGACGGGGCCTGGCTGATGCCCTACGAGACGCTAATCAACCCCGAGGCGCTCGATTCGCCCGCGCTGCGCTGGCCGTGGCAGGACGTGAAGCGCGAGCTCGACAAGCTCCAGGCCCTCGGCAAGGAGTATCGCGGCCGGCGGCTCTATCTGCTGTTCAACCCGATGACCGGGCGGTTCAACGGCACCACGCCGAGCTTCTTCGCCACCATGACGGTGCGCCCGCCGAAGATCGTCGACCGGCCGCACCGCCATGTCTCGGCGGCGATCAACTACTATTTCTCGGGCAGCGGCCGGTCCACCGTCGAGGGCAAGGTCTATGAGTGGAAGGCGGGCGATCTGATGCTGTCGGCGCCCGGCTGGGCGGTGCACAACCACGCCTCCTACGACGAGGCGGTCTACGAGCTCACCGTCCAGGACCAGCCGCTCAACATCGTCATGGAATCGCTCCTCTGGCAGGAGGACCTCAAGCATCCGTGGTCGGTGCTCGGCGCCAATGTCGGCTTCGAGACCAACAAGGAGCAGGTCAGGGCGGCGCTCGGCGAGTAGCGCCATGATGGACCTGCCGAAGGGCTTCCTGCGCGGCTCGATCCCGCCGCTGATCACCCCGTTCCGCGACGGCGCCGTCGACTACGCGGCCTATGCCGAAATGGTCGAGTTCCAGATCCGCGAGGGCTCGCACGGCATCCTGGTCAACGGCACCACCTCGGAGCCCGCGACGCTCACGGTCGCCGAACGCAACCGGGCGGTCGACGTAGCGGTCGAGGCGGCGGCGGGCCGGGTTCCCATCGTCGCCGCCACCGGGTCGCAATCCTTCGCCGATACCGAGGCGCTGACCCTTCATGCCGAAAAGGCGGGGGCCGACGCGCTGCTGATCGTCACCCCCTATTTCATCCGCCCGCCGCAGCGCGGGCTCGCCGCATACTACCTGGAGCTCGCCAGGCGCACCGAGCTGCCCTGGATGATCTACCACATCCCCGGCCGGGCGGCGGTGAGCGTGACCCTGGAGACGCTTTGCGAGATCGCCGACAAGGCGCCCAACTTCGTCGGCATGAAGCACGCCGTCGACGATCTCGGCTTCGTCAGCCGCTGCCTCGCCAGGCTAGGCATGGATTTCCGCATCTTCGTCGGGCTGGAGGACCTCAGCTACCCGATGATGGCGGTCGGCGCCTGCGGGCTGATGAACGCGGTCGGCAATCTGCGCCCGGCGCGGCTGGCGGCGATGTGCGAGGCGGTCTGGGAGGGCGACCTCAAGAAGGCGCAGGACATCCACTACGCGCTGTTCGAGATAAATCAGGCGGTGTTCTACGACACCAACCCGATCCCCATCAAATACATGATGAGACGGGTCGGGCTGATCCCCGAGAACGCGCACCGCCTGCCGATGGTCCCGGCGCTTCCCGAGCTCGAACGACGCCTCGACGGCGTGCTGGAGCGGGCGGGGATGGTGTAGGGCGGTTCCAGCGGGCGGCACCGGATCGCCTCTATCGCCCGCCCTGCGGCTCCATGGCGGCGGCGGATTTGGCGAGCCGGACGAGGCCGATGAACTCGGCCCGGTAGCCGAACCGGTCCTCGCCTTTGGCCGCTTGAGCGGCGGCGATCACGTCGTCATAGCCGTAGTCGCCGGTGTAGCGGCCGCCGCGCAGGATCTGCCCGAACGCGGCGACGGCGGCGGCGAAGCGGAGATCCCGCGGCGCATCGTCCGCGTTCTCGAACGCATCGGCCGGGGTGACGTGCCGGGCGATCTTCGTGCTCTTCCCGGCGTCGGGCATCTTGTAGCGGATGGAGACGGTGGCGAGCTCGTTACCCGACCCGCCGCTCGTCCCCGCCTCCTGCCGGCCGTAGCGCAGCGGCGCGGTCAGCTCGCCGCCCGAGCCCGCGAGCGCGACCTCATACAGCGCGGTCACCGCGTGGCCGGCGCCGATCTCGCCGGCGTCCACCTTGTCGTTGCGGAAGTCCTCGCGCGCCAGCATCCGGGTCTCGTAACCGATCAGGCGGTACTCGGCGATGAGCGCCGGGTTGAACTCGACCTGGATCTTCACGTCCTTCGCGATCGGGAAAAGCGTCGATCCCGCTTCCTCGACCAGCACCTTGCGCGCCTCCGACAGGCTGTCGATATAGGCGGCGTTGCCGTTCCCGGTCTGCGCCAGGCGCTGCATCAGCGCGTCGTTGTAGTTGCCCGTGCCGAAGCCGAGCACCGAGAGATAGACGCCGCTGTCGCGCTTGCGCGCGATATAGCCTTCGAGCGTCTGCGGGTCGGCGATGCCGACATTGAAGTCGCCGTCGGTGGCGAGGATCACCCGGTTGATGCCGTCCTCGACGAAGTGCTGCTCGGCCAGCAGATAGGCCTGGCGGATGCCCTCGGCGCCCGCCGTCGACCCGCCGGCGTGGAGGCGCTCCAGGGCGGCGGCGATCTTCGCGCGCTCGGCCGCTTCGGTCGGGGGGAGCACCGTGCCGGCGGCGCCCGCATAGGTGACGATGGCCACCCTGTCATCGGGCGCCAGCGTGCCCAGCAGCAGCTTGAACGAGGTCTTGAGCAGCGGCAGCTTGTCCGGCTCGGCCATCGAGCCCGAGCTGTCGATCAGGAACACCAGGTTGGCGCGCGGGCGGGACTCGCGCTCGGGAACGTAGCCCTTGATGCCGATATGCATCAGCCGCGTGGCATCGTTCCACGGGGTCGGCATCAGCGCGGCGTGGACGGCGAACGGCATGTCGGGACTCGCCGGCGCCGGGTAGCCGTACGGGAAGTAGTTGATCAGCTCCTCCGTGCGCAACGCGTCCCGCGGCGGCAGCACGCCCCGGTTGAGGGAGGCCCGCATGAAGCCGTATGAGGCGGTGTCGACGTCGATCGAGAAGGTCGAGACCGGTTCCTCGGCGGCACGCTTCACGGGGTTCGCGTCGAAGGAGGAGAAACGGTCGCGGTGAGCCGAGCGGGGCGGCTCGGGCGGCTCCGAGGGACGGTAAATCGACAAGGCCGGACCGGAGCCCTGCAACAGCAAGTTCCGTAGATCCTTCGACAGGGCCTTGCGGGACGCCTCCTCCGTCTGCATCCGCCGCCAACGCTCCTCCATGGCCTTTCTTCGGGCGGCGGCCAGGCGCGAATCCGGTGGCGCCGGGGCCGGTTCCGATGCGCCGCTGTCCGGTCGTGCGGCGGCCATTCGCTGCTCCTCGGTGCCGGACCCGGGGAGCCAGAGCGCTCGGTATCCGACGACACCGGCGACGACCAGACAGGCAGCCATCCCGGCAAATGCGAGAGAGAGACGGGGCATCGGGATCCTCCGCAGCCAGCGCGTACCCTGGGCGGGTACATGCCCTGTCTGACGGCTCCCGTGTCGAAATCCTTGGCGGTGGCGGTCGAATGCGGCCATTGCCGCCTCGATCGTCCGCTCGCGGTCGCCGGGCGCCGGACGCGGCGGGTTGGCGCGGAGCGCCCTCTGCAACCTGTCGAGTTCGTCGTTCACGGCATCACCTCGCTGCCGGCAACGAGCGCGCGCAGCCGCTTGCGCGCCTCGTGCATGCGCCACGACACGGTGGACTCGGAGACGCCCAGCACCTCGGCGGCTTCCGCGTGCCGCAACCCCTCCTCGATCACCAGGGTCACCGTCGTTCGCAGATCGGTGCCGAGCATCTCCAGCACCTGGCGCAGCCAGACGGCCTCGTCCTCGCGCTCGCCCTGTGCGGCCCGGGTCAGGGTGTCGACCTCGGCGAATGCCTGCTCGTTGCGCCGCCTCGCGCCGTCGCGCCGCAGGCGGTCGCGCGCGGCATTGACCACCACCCGATAGAGCCAGGTCGTGAACCGGCTCTCGCCCCGCCAGGAGGCGAGCCGGGCTGCCAGGCCCATGCAGACATCCTGCGCAAGGTCCGCCGCGTCGTCCTCGTCGCCAAGCACGCGCGCGCCCACGCGGTAGATCCGCTCGTAGTGGCGCTCGAGGAGCGCCGCGAACGCATCGCGGTCCCCGGCCGCGGCCCTGCCGGCCAGCGCACCGTCGGTGTCCGCGCTCATCTGGGCACAATCGTCCAAGGGTGGTTCCACCTCGTGAAGTTTGACGCACCCCGCCCCCAAATCCTTGGCCGAATTCGCATCTCGGTGCTACCGTCGCCGCCATCCGACCGCGGAACGGGAGGCGACGCGTGCAAGTCACCCTGCTGGGCACCGGGCTGCCCTTCCCCAATCCGAAGCGGCGCGGCCCGGGCTACGCGGTGCGGGCCGGGTCGAACGGCTTTCTGGTCGATTGCGGCTCCGGCGTGGTGGTGCGGCTGGTCGAGGCGGGGGTACCGCTCGACAGCATCGAGCACGTCTTCATCACCCACCTGCATTCCGACCACTACATCGATCTCGGGCACTTCATCATCTGCCGCTGGATCTTGGGCGACGATGCGCCGTGGCACATCTACGGGCCGCCCGGGCTTCGGACGATGGTCGACCAGCTGCTCGAGATGCACCGCCCGGACCTCGAAAGGCGCATGAAGATCCGCACCGCCCGCCGGGAAATGCCCAATATCGTGGTGCATGAGATCGACCAGGGCCTCGCGGCCGAAATCGACGGAGTCGAGGTCACCGCCTTCGACGTCGACCACTTCCCGCTGGAACAGCCCTTCGGCTATCGCTTCGAGTCGAAGGACCGGCGGATCGTTCTGTCCGGCGACACCTGCCCCTGCGAGAACCTGATCCGGCACGCGCACCGGGCGGATATCCTGATCCACGAATGCATGCAGTACGAGAAGTGGCGGGCGCCCGAGATCGACAAGAGCCACACCGCGCACGCCCACACCTCGCCCGAACGGCTCTCGCTGGTCGCGCGGGACGCCCAGGTCGATATGCTGGTCACCACGCATATGATGCCCGATGCGGTGCCGCGCGAGCTGAGCGAGATCATCCGCCGCGACTACCGGGGACCGCTTGCCATCGGCGAGGATCTGATGACGCTGTAGGGGGTCTCGCCTACAGGCCGAGGATGGCCTCGGCGTTGCCGTGGAAGAATTTCTCCAGGAACTCGTCGCTGTAGCCGACCTCGCCCCATTCCTCGAACAGCCGCCCGTAGGGCATCGAGGGGTAGTCGCTGCCGAACATCACCTTGTCTCGGAGGCGCGAGCGCATGTCGCGCAGCAGCGAGTCCGGGATGTATTTGGGCGCCCAGCCGGACATCTCCCAGAACACGTTGCCCTTGTGCAGCGCGACCGCCGTCATCTCCTCGATCCACGGCCAGCCGGGATGGGCGGCGACGATGGTGAGCGCCGGGAAGTCCGCGGCAAGGTCGTCGATCGCCGATGGGTGGGCGTGGCGGATTCGCGCGCCGAGACCGCCCGGCATGCCGGCGCCCATGCCGGTGGTCCCGACGTCGATCATCACCGGCACGCCGAGCCCGGCGATCGCTTCCCATAAAGGGTGGAAGCGGCGCTCGTTGACCGCGAAGTGGCCCATGATGGGGTGGAAGTGGAAGCCGAGCAGGCCGAGGTCGTTGACGGCGTGCTCGGCCTCGGCGATGGCGGCCTCGCCCTTCAGCGGGTCGACCGCCCCCCAGGCCTGGATGATGCGCTCGGGGTGGCGCCGCCACATGCCGGCGACGTAGTCGTTCGAGCACGGTGGCGTGCCCACCGTAGCTTCGAGGTCGAGCGCCACCAGCACCGCCTCCACGCCGGCCTCGGCAAAGTCCCGGACGACCTCGTCCTCCTCCTTGGCCGACCACTCGCGCTTCCAGTACTCGGCGAGCGCCTTCACATAGGGCCCCTGGCAGTCGATCCAGGGCTGGGTGTTGGGGTAGCAGTGCAGGTCGACGATGCGCATGGCTACCTGTTCGCCTCATCGGCGAGCTTCGCGGAGATCGTCTCCACCAGGGCCTTCTTCGAGACCTTGCCGAAGGCGGAAACCGGGAAGCTGTCGACGATCTCTATCCGCTCCGGCAGCTTGAAGCGCGCGATTTCCTTCTCCTCGAGGAAACCCGCCAGCTCGGCGAGCTCGATGCTGCGGCCAGGATGGAGCACCAGATAGGCGCACATGCGCTCGCCTAGGCGCGCGTCCGGCATCGGCACGCAGGCCACGTTGCGCACCGCGGGGTGCATGAGGATCAGGTTCTCGATCTCCTCGGCCGAGATCTTCTCGCCGCCGCGGTTGATCAGGTCCTTGATCCGCCCTTCGACGATGTAGTTGCCCGAAGAGTGCTGGCGCAGCAGGTCGCCCGAGCGGTAGAAGCCGTCAGTGGTGAAGGCGCGCGCGTTGTGCTCGTCGGCCGCGAAATAGCCCCGCAGGGTGTATGGGCCGCGCACGCAGAACTCGCCGACCTCGCCGAAGGGCACCAATTTGTCCTCTTCGTCGAGCAGCATGACCTCGTCGTCGGGGCACATCGGCTGTCCGACGGTCTCCAGCTGGGCGTCCTCGCTGTCGGTCCGCTTGACGAACATCAGCGTGCCCTCGGCCATGCCGAAATTCTCCTGCACGAAGGCGTTGGGATAGACCTCCCGCATCCGGCGCTTGACCTCGGGCTGGAGCCGCTGGCCGCCGCTGCCGATCATCCGCACCGACGACAGATCGTGCTCGGCCGCCGCCGCATCGTTGATCCAGCCGATATGCAGCGCCGGCACGCCGATCACATGGGTCACGCGGTGCTTCTCGATCATCGCGAAGGCGTCCGGCGCGCGGGCGCTGGTCGACAGCACCACGGCGGCGCCGTTGAGCAAATAGCCCTGCAGCCCCGGGCAGGCGAGCGGCAGGTTGTGCGCGATGGGCAGCACGATGAAGAGCCGCGAATCGGGCGTCACCTCGGTCTCCCGCGCCGCCTGTTTCGAGTTGTAGGCGTAGTCGTTGTGGGTGCGCGGGATCAGCTTGGGGATGCCGGTGGTGCCGCCGGAGAGCTGGAACACGGCGGGATCGCCGGGATCGATCCCGATCGCGGCGAGCGCGTCTGTGCCGAGCGGCGAAGGCCGTTCGATCAGCTCGTGCAGCGACAGCGCATCGCCGTTAGCCTCGCCCATGACGACGAGATGCTTCAGGTGGCCGTGCTCCGCCTGCACCCGCGCTGCCATGCCGCGGTAGTCGAAACCGCGGATCGTGTCGGGGATGACGCAGGCCGCAGCGCCGGAGAGCGCCACGAACTGGCCGATCTCGGCGAAACGATGGGTGACCAGCGCCGCGATGGGAATGCAGCCGGCTTTCTGCAGGGCGACGTAGAGGATCGCGAACTCGTTCACGTTGGGAAGCTGGACGACCACCCGGTCGAGCGGATTCAGCCCGAGCGCGACCAGGTTGAGCGCCAGATTGGTCGACATCCGGTCGAGCTCGCCATAGGTCAGCTCGCCGGTCTCGTCGATCACCGCGACCCGGTCGGCGAATCTCTCCAGGCAGGGCTGTAGCTCTTCCCGCAGCGTGCGGTCCTCCCAGTAGCCCTTGTCGCGGTAAAGCTTCTGAAACTCGGGGGGGTAGGGGACGACGCCTTCCAGCATGGCGGGCTCCGGGGCGGATCAGGTGACGGCGGCAAACCCGCCGTCGATGACGACGATGTGGCCGGTGACGAATTTGTTGCTCTCGACGAGGCTGAGCACGGTCTCGGCCACATCCTCGGCGGCGGCGACGCGCCTGAGCGGCGTGTAGCGCGCGCGCCTGGCCATCAGCCCCTCGTAGTTCTCCGCCAGGGTGCGCTCCATCCACTCGCCTTCCATCCAGCCCGGCGCGACCGCGTTGACCCGGATCTCCGGGCCGAGCGCGCCCGCGAGCGTCTGGGTCAGGTTGGCGACGGCGGCCTTGCTGGCGGCGTAGGGCAAAGGTTGCGGGCCGGGCCGCAGCCCGGCGATCGAGCAGGTATTGACGATGCAGGGGTCGGCGGATTTGCGCAGGAGCGGCAGCGCGGCGCGGGTGACCTGGAACAGCCCGCGCACGTTGACCGCGAAGACCCGGTCCCAGGCATCGAGATCCACCGCGTCCATGTCCTTCGGTCCGGTTGCGATGGTGGTGCCGGCGTTGTTGACCAGCACGTCGAGGCGGCCGAAGGCGTCCTCGCAGGCGGCGAGCATCGCCCTGACCGCGCCGTCATCGGCGACGTCGCACCGGACCGCGAAGGACTCCGCACCCTCCGCCGCGCAAGCCGCCGCGGTCTCCTCCGCGCGTGCCCGGGAGGAGCCGTAATTGACCGCGACGTCATGGCCCGCGCGGGCGAGCGCGATCGCCGTCGCCGCGCCGATGCCGCTCGACGCGCCCGTGACCAGTGCCGTGCGCCGTTCTTCACTCATGCAGGGTTTCCGTGTTCGGGCAGGAGGGTTGAAGCCGAACCGGCCGATCCCCGTCAAGTCTTGCCATTCGAGGGGCGGCGCTCAACCCCGGCGCCGTCCGTCGCGGTCCCGCCTCCGCTTGCCGCTCAACGCTTCCGCCAGCGCGCCGTAGGTGGCCGAAAGCCTGACCCCGGGGCTGCCCGGATCGGCGGCGCAGGTCTCGCACATGTTGAGGCTGGTGTAGCGGGCGGGGCGCACGCTCACCGCGGTGGCCAGCAGCATGCGCTCCTCCTCGGTTTCCGGGCGCAGCGGCTCCGGACCTTCGGCGAGACGCTTCATCGCTTCCTCGTCGCCGCCGGCGCGGCGCGACAGGAGCTCGTATGTCGCGCGCTCGAAGGCGGCGGCGGCCTGGTAATGCGCCTCGACGCAGCAGAGCGGGAAGCCGAGCAGCCGCGCCTCCTGCCCGATTTCCGGGCGGGTGCCGTCGGCGAGCGCCTTGAGCTCGTCGGCGATCGCGCGCCCCTTGGCGATGTAATGCGCGCGGCCCTCGTCGAGCCCCTTGCGGCCGGTCTCGATGAACCAGAGGGGAAGGTCGGAGGGCGAGCGGATGGCCTCCCAGTAGGGGCCCGGGACGACATAGAGCCGGTTGGACGCGGCAACCTCCAGCACCGCCGCCCGCCAGCCGTCGTGATCGAAACCGCGCCCGGTCACGTAGACCGGCTTGATCCCCGCCATCATGGCGACGAAGTCGATCGCTTCCTGCGCCGCGGTGGCGCGCACGTAGCTGTCCGACCAGTCGATCTGCGCGGCGTAAAGCTTTCGCAGCGCCGAGCGCAGCCGGGGCTTGTTGGCGAGCTTCATGCGCTTCTCCGGCGCCGCCGGGGCGGGCCGGCGGTCCGCAACAGGGCGATCAGCGGGATGGTCGCCAGCGCCGCGATGGCGATGGCATGGAAGTCGTTGGCGAAGCCGATCGCCTGGGCCTGGCGGAAGATCTCGCCATCCAGCGCGGCAATGCCGGGGGGGGAGGCGGGGTCCCAGGCCTCCGGCAGGTACGGCGCCTGCGCGCCTTCGCGGTAGGGGTCCACACGGGCGGAGATCTCGCCCTCGGAGACCGCGCGCGTGCGGCTCAGGATCGCCACCACCACGGAGACGCCCACGCCCGAGCCGTAATTCCTGGCCAGGCTGGTCAGGGTCGAGGCCTCGGTCCGATGTCGCGCGGGCAGGGTCTCGAAGGATATCACCGTGAGCGGCACCCAGATGAAGCCGATCCCGAGCCCGTTGACGAAGGCCGCCCAGGAGACGTCGTAGAGGTCGACATCGGCCGAGAATGTCGAGAGATAATAGGACGAGACGGCGACGCAGGCGAAGCCGAGCGCGCACACCAGCCTGCCGTCGACATGGCGCACCAGCCACCCCGCCAGCAGCAGCGAGGCGAAGGTGCCGAGACCGCGCGGCGCCATCACGTAGCCCGCGGTGATCACCGGAAGCCCCCGCAGGATTTGCAGGAACATCGGCAGAATCACGTTAAGCGCCAGCACGCAGACCCCGAGCAGGAACATGAAGGCGAGGCCGAGCACGAAGTTGCGGTCGGACAGGATGCCGCGCGAGATGAAGGGAGCGTCCGTGGTGAGCGAGTGGACCGTGAACACGTAGAGGCCGAGCATCACGATTGCCGCCTCGACGACGATCTCCGGCGAGTCGAACCAGCCCTCCTGCTCGCCCCGGTCGAGCAGCAGCTGGAGCGCGGCGAGCGCGCAGGCGAGCGCGACGAAGCCGAACAGATCGAAGGGCCGGTCCTGCTTCGCCAAAGTCTCCCGCATGAAGCCGAGCCCGAGCGCGAGCCCGGCCAGCGCGAACGGGATGCCGATGAAGAAGATCCACTGCCAGCCGTAATTCTCGGTGACGAATCCGCCGACCACCGGGCCCATGACGGGGGCGAACATCACCCCGGTGCCCCAGATCGCGAGCGCCGACCCATGCCGTTCCGGCGGGTAGTTGTCGAGCATCAGCGCCTGCGAGATCGGGATCACCGGCGCGCTCATCGCCCCCTGGCAGGCCCGCCAGACCAGGATTTCGGGCAGCGAGGTGGCGCTGCCCGACAGCACCGAGAAGCCCATGAACCCGGCGAGCGCGAGCAGGAAGGTGCGCTTGCGGCCGAGCCTGCCCGCCAGCCAGCCGGTGCATGCCGTGGAGATCGCCTGGCAGACGAAATAGGTCGTCATCACCCAGCCGATCTGGTCCTGGCTGGCGCCCAGATTGCCCTGCATGTGCGGGAGCGCGATCGAGGCGATGGTCATGTCGAGGATGACGACCGTGGTCGCCATCATCACCGCGACGGTGACCATCGACCGCGCCAGATCGGATCGCGGCGGGTCCGAATCGCCCTCGGTCATTTCCCGGGCGCCATGAAGGCGAGCGCCGAGCCGACCGCGTCGAACAGCGTCACCTCGCGCCCGGTGTCGATGCTGACCGACACCGTGGCCCCCGCCGGCATGGCGAAGGGCCGCCCGGTGCCGCCGTCGACCTCGAGCCGCACCGGCACCCGCTGGACGATCTTGACCCAGTTGCCCGAGGCGTTCTGCGGCGGCAGCACGGAGAGCTCGGCGCCGGTAGACGGGCTGATGCTCGCCACCCGGGCGCGCCACGACAGGTCCGGGAACGCGTCGACCACGATCTCCGCCCGCTGGCCGACCCGGACATGGGTGAGCTGGGTCTCCTTGAGATTGGCCTCCACCCAGGCCCGGCCGGTCTCGATCAGCGGCATCACCGGCCTGCCGGCACCGACATACTCGCCCTCTTGCAGCCGCACTCGGCCGATGGTCCCGTCCGCCGGCGCCCGGATCACGGTGCGTCTCACGTCGATCGCCGCCCGGTCGCGCGCGGCCAGCGCCTCGCGGTATTGCGGGCTCTGCTCGGGCTCGCGCTCGGGGTCGCCGCCGAGCTCCGCCAGGATGGCGAGACCCTTCTGGCGTACCGTGCTCGCCCGCTGGCGGGCGGCGATCAGGTTCTGCTCCGCCTCCTCGAACCTGGCGCGCGAGGCGTGCCCGCGCCCGGCCAGCTTCTTCTGCCGGTCGAAGATGCGCTTGTGATAGGCGACCTCCTGCTCGGCCTCCCGCAACTCCTCCCGGGCGCCGCGCCAGGACGCGTGCAGCGCGACCATCCGGTTGCGCACCGCGGCCAGCCTTGCGTCGGCCTCGGCGAGCGCGATGCGGAACGGCTCCGGGTCGACCGAGAAGATCGGATCGCCCTCCCGGATGGCGGCGTTCTCCGCCACGAAGACTTCCGCGACCCGGCCCGAGACCTCGGCGCTGATCTGGATCAGATTGGTCTTCACATAGGCGTTCTCGGTGGTCACGTAGCGACCCGACGCGACCCAGTAATGCGCGCCCACGACGATGGCCGCGGCCGGCACGACGACGAGCAGGACTATGCGAAGCAGCGCGCGCCTCACCCCGCGGTCTCCTTCTACAGCCTGTTGCGAAAGGGTTCCGGGCCGGGCCCGGGAACCGTTAGATTACTAACATTCTCCCTTCCGGCAAGGCGCGTTGGGGGGCGGCAGCCCGCCGTCGTTTCCGCCGGAGCCCTGTCAGGGGCGGGCCGCACCCCGCTCTCCCTGTTCCTCCACCGCAACCCGTCATGGCCGGACTTGATCCGGCCATCCTTGCGGCCTCCGAACGCACGGCGGCGGGCAGGGAGAAGCGGTGGTGCCAGTGGATGCCCGGATCGCGTCCGGGCATGACGAGTGGAACAGGGCATGGCGAAGGGGCGGGCCGTGCGGAGTTGTTGTCCGCGAGCCCCGCGGGCGTATTATTGGCCGGGGCCGGAGAGGACGGGTCGCGAGAAGGTGAGCCTGCGCATCGAAAAGCTGCATGAGGCGATCGGCGCCGAGGTGAACGGCGTCGACCTGGCGCGGCCGCTCGGCGAGGCCGAGATCGCCGGGATCGAGGCCGCCTGGCTGGAGCATGTCGTGCTGGTGTTCCGCGGCCAGGAGCTCGACCAGGAGGCGCAGCTCCGCTTTGCCGGCCAGTTCGGCACGCTCGGCGAGCGGTCGAGGCCGGCCGAGATTCGCCCGGAGGGGGTCGACTTCCACCCCGCCGTCATGCTGGTGTCGAACATCCGCGAGAACGGCAGGCCGATCGGCTCGCTGCCCGACGGCGAGATGTGGTTCCACCACGACATGTGCTACGTGGCCGAGCCCTATCGCGGCACCATGCTGTACGCGATCGACATCCCGAGCCGCGGCGGCAACACGCTGTTCGCCAACATGTACGCGGCCTATGACCGGCTCGAGGCGGCGACCAAGGAGCGAATCTCCGGCGCCCGCGCGCTGCAGATCTACAACTATTCGGTCACCGAGAGGGTCTCGCCGGATGCCGACCTCGACGACTACCCGCATTTCGTCCAGCCGGTGGCGATCACCCATCCCAGGACCGGCCGCAAGGCGCTTTACGTCAACCCGCTGATCACCGCCCGGATCGAGGGGCTGCCCGAGGCCGAGAGCGACGCCTTGCTGGAAGAGCTGTTCGGCTTCACCGAGGATCGCGGGCTGATCTACGAACACGTGTGGCGCGAGGGCGACCTGGTGATGTGGGACAACTGGTGCTCGTGCCACGCGCGCACCGATTTCCCGGAAACCGAGCGCCGCCTGCTCCGGCGGTGCACGATCCTCGGCGAGGCGCTCGCCGAGTAGGAGGGCAGGAGATGGCGCTAGCGACGAAGAAGCTTTCCCCGCATATCGGCGTGGAGGTGCTGGACATCGATCTCGCCACCAGGCCGGACGACGCGACGATCCGCGAGATCTACCGGCTCTGGCTCGACCACATCATGGTGGTCTTCCGCGGCCAGTCGCTCGACCAGGAGACGCTGCTCCAGGCCACCTCCTATTTCGGCACGCCCGGGGCCAACGCGCGGCCCAGGGAATACCGCACCTCGGGCCAGCACGACATGCTGCCCGGCATCATGCTGATCAGCAACATCCGGGCCAACGGCGAGCCGATCGGCGCGCTCCCCGACGGCGACATGATGTTCCACCACGACATGATCCACGCCGAGGTGCCGGACAAGGCGACCTGCCTCTACGCGGTGGAGATCCCGTCCGAGGGCGGCAACACGCTCTTCGCCAGCGGCTACGCGGCCTACGAGACGCTGGATTCCTCGCTGCGCGACGCGCTCGAGGGCAGGCGCGCCTTCCACCACTACAACTACGGCTCGCAGCACCGCGGCGACGACATCGGCACGCCCGCCTTCTCCGAGGCCGAGCACCCGGTGTTCCGCACCCATCCGGAAACCGGCCGCAAGGCGGTCTATGTCGACCGTCTGATCACCGCCTCGATCGTCGGCATGGAGGAAGCCGAGAGCGAAGCGGCGCTCACCCGGCTGTTCGACCATTCCGAGAAGGACGAGTTCGTCTACGAACACGTCTGGCAGAAGGGCGATCTGCTGCTCTGGGACAACCGCTGCTCGATGCATGCAAGGCGCGACTTCCCGTCCACCGAGCGGCGCCTGTTGTGGCGCACCACGGTGAGCAGCGAAGACCGGCCGGTCTGAGGGCGGGCCGGTGGGCAAGGCCCTCAGCGCAGCCGAAATCGAGGCCTGGCGCCGGGACGGCTTCGTGTTCCCGGTCCGCATCGTGGACCGGGAAGGGGCGGACGCGCTGCGCGCGCGCTTCGACGCGCTCGAGGCCGAGACCGGGGCGGAGCTGCAGAGCCGTTTCAAGATCAAGGCCCACATGCCGCTCACCTGGCTCAACGAGCTGGTGCGCAACCCGGCGATGCTGGATGCGGTGGAGGATCTGATCGGTCCCGACATACTGTGCTGGGGCTCGTCTTTCTTCACCAAGAAGGCGCGCGACCCGCGGTTCGTCTCGTGGCATCAGGATTCGACCTATTACGGGCTGCGCCCAGCCGAGACGGTCACCACCTGGGTCGCCTTCACCGACAGCCGGATCGAGCAGGGCTGCGTCCGCTTCGTGCCCGGGACCCATCGCGACGGCATCCTCGACCACGACGAGACGATGGACCCGCGGAACCTGCTGATGAAGGGCCAGACCATCGCCGGGGTGGACGAGAGCCGCGCGGTGGATTGCGAGCTCTCCGCCGGCGAGATCTCGATCCACCACGAGTCGGTGGTGCACGGCTCCAACCCCAATACCTCGGACCGGCCGAGGATCGGGCTCTCGATCCACTACATCGCGCCGCATGTCCGCCAGACCGCCTTCGAAGGCGCCTCCGCCCTGGTGGTGCGGGGCCGCGACACCCACGGCCACTGGCAGCCCGAGCCCGAGCCGCGGCATGACCTCGACCCGGTCTGCCTCGCCGCCCTCGACGAGGTCTACGCCCAGTACCGCAGCGGCCGGGGCAAGCAGGGCTGAGGCGGGCCGATCCGCCCCGATTCCATCTGGCACCGACAGATCGGGATGTATAGGTTGCCCGCATCGTGTCGTGCGTCCGATACAGGGAGAAACCGAACATGTCATCGTCCAGCAAGTTGAAGTCGCTCGCCTTCGGCGTCGCAGTCCTCGGACTGGCCGCGGCGGTACCGGCCGCGGCGGTCGACGCCAAGTCGTTCACGCTGCGCATCGGCGCCGGCCAGGCGATGAAGCCGCTCGAGCCGATCTTCATGGCGAGCACTTATTTCGTGCCTACCGTCAAGGCGCGGGTGGAGAAGGAGACCGGCCACAAGATCCGCTTCATCGAGGCCTATGGCGGCACCGTCGCCGGGCCGTTCGACGTGCTGGAATCGGTGGAGAAGGGGCTGTTCGACATCGGCCTCTGGTGCGCCTGCTTCGAGCCCACCAAGGCCGTCCACTTCGCCTTCCACTACTTCGTGCCGTTCGTCACCGACGATCCGGTGCTGCAGGACAAGATCACCCGGAAGACCTACAAGCAGTTCCCGGCGTGGACCGAGTCGCTGCACAAGTATAACCAGAAGTGGCTCGGCGCCGGCACGTTCTCGTCCTACGGGCTCGGCACCAAGTTCAAGTGGTCCAAGATGTCCGACCTCAAGGGCCGCAAGATCGCCGGCGCCGGACCCAACCTGCCGTGGCTGAAACTGTCCGGGGCGACCGCGGTCCAGACCAGCCTGAACGAGTCGTACAACTCGCTCCAGTCGGGCGTCTACGAGGGGCTGGTGATCTTCCCGACCGCCTGGCTCGGCTTCAAGCTCAACGAGCCCGCGAAGGTGTTCACCGTGGTCGGCTGGGGGTCGACGTCGCTCTACCAGATGACGATGAACCTCAAGAGCTACGGCAAGCTGCCGCCCGAGGTGCAGAAGATCATCGACGAGGAGTCCGAGATCTGGATGGACAAGTCGGCCCAGGAATCCTCCAGGCGCTTCGATGCCTCGCTCAAGAAGCTCAAGGAGACCGGCAGCACGATCCAGTACTTGCCCCCCGAGGAGCGCGCCAAGATGGCCGCGGCGCTCGGCGACTGGCCGAAGCAGAACGCCAAGAAGTTCGACGGCCAGGGCCTGCCCGGCACCGCGCTGATGAAGGCCTATCTCGCGAACGCGGAAGCCGCCGGGATCAAGCTGCCGCACAAATACGATCTCGACTAGCGGCGGATCGTTCGGCCGCACCGCCCCGCCCGCGCGGCGGGGGCGGCGCATGAAACCGGGAGGCAAAGCATGATAAGGGCGGCGGTCGTCGGCCTCGGCTGGTGGGGCCAGCGGATCTGGAGCTCGCTCCAGGGAAGCGAGCGGATCGAGGTCGTCCGCGGCATGGATGTGACCTTCGACCACCTCGCCGAATTCGCCGAGCGGTCGGGGCTCCCGCTCACGCAGAGCTACGCGGAGGTGTTGGGGGATGCAGCCGTCGACGCGGTGATCCTCACCACCCCGCACGGGCTGCACGAGGCGCAGGTGGTCGCCGCCGCCGAGGCCGGCAAGCGGATCTTCTGCGAGAAGCCGCTCGCGCTCAACGGCGCATCGGCCGCCCGCATGCTGGAGGCGTGCACGGCGCGCGGGATCCTGCTCGGGATCGGCCACGAACGCCGCTACGAGCCGGCGCTGATCGAGGTCAAGCGGATGGTCGATGACGGCGAGATCGGCGCGCTGCGCCATCTCGAGGTCAACTGGTCCTACAGCCTGCTGGCGTCGGCCCAGGTCCCGGCCTGGCGCCAGGACCCGGCGCAGGCGCCGGCGGGGCTGATGACCGCGGTCGGCGTCCACATCACCGACTACCTGCAAAGCATCGCCGGACCCGTCGCCGCCGTGAACGCTGCGCTCAGGCGGCACCGCGAGGACCGGCCCTCGGATGCGACGCTCTCGGTCCAGTTCGACTTCGCCTCCGGCGCGACGGGCTACATGTGCAATATCGGGCCGACGCCCTACTACCAGCGGATCACGCTGTTCGGCGACCGGGGCTGGGTCGAGCACCGCGAGACCGCCCACATCCAGGACCCCGACCCCGCGCTGGTGACCTGGCGGGGAGAGGACGAGGAGATCTGGTCGCGCACCTTCGACCCGATCGACCAGGTGCGCGCCAATCTCGAGGCCTGGGCGGCGGCGTGCGAGGACGGCGCGGCGTACAAGTTCACCGACCGGCAGAAGGTTCACAATGTCGAGATCCTCGAGGCGATCGTGAAGTCGACCGAGTCCGGGCGCGCCGAGACCGTCGGGTAGCGGGCGTCAGCGGGTCAGGAAGGTGGCCGTGACCGGCCAGATCCAGATTACCACCATGACGATCAGCATCAGGATCCAGTAGGGGATCGAGCCGCCGAAGATCTCCTTCAGCGTGACCGAGGGGTCGGGCACTGCCCCCTTGACGGTGTACACCAGGAGGCCGAAGGGCGGGGTCAGCAGACCGGCCTCGATGGCGAGGATACCGAAGATCGCGAACGCGTAGGTGTTCCAGCCGCCGGCCTCCGCCAGCGGCCAGAAGATCGGCACCGTCAAGAGGATGATCGATATCGAATCGATCAGCGTCCCCATGGCGAGCCAGATCAGGATCATCAGGATGGTGACGCCGAACGGGCCGAGCCCCATGCCGTCGATGAAGTCCTGGATCACCCCGATGATGCCGCCGAGCGCGAGGAACTTGGCGTACATCGAGGCGGTCATCAGCAGGAACAATATGGGCGCGATGGTCTTGCCCGAATCGATGATCGCCGTGCGGTAGTCCAGCCATTTCAGCCTCTTCATCGCCGAGAAGAGCAGCGCCCCGCCGCAGCCGACGGCCGCCGATTCGGACGGCGTGAACAGCCCCGCGAACAGCCCGCCGAGGACCAGCAGGATCAGCGCCACAACGCCGAGCCCGCTCACCACCTCGGCCAGGCTGGGCGGCTCTTCCGCCAGCGCGTCCAGGCTCGGCGCCGCCTCCGGCCGGAACCTCGCGTAGCCGGCGCAGTAGAAGCCCATCAGCGCGGCCAGGATCACGCCCGGGATGAAGCCCGCGAGGAACAGCTTGCCGATCGATTCCTCGATCACGATCCCCCAGACGATCAGCAGCACGCTCGGCGGGATCAGCATGCCGAGGCTGGACGACCCGGCGATCGCGCCGAGCGCATAGGACCGGTTGTAGCCGAAGCGCCGCATCTCCGGGTACGAGATGCGCGAGAACGCCATCGCCGAAGCGATGCTGACCCCGGTCACCGCGGCGAAAACCGCGTTGCCGAACACGGTGGCGACCGCGAGCCTCCCCGGCAGAGCCCGCAGGAAATAGTTGCAGATCTTGTAGAGGTCGCGCGCCATGCCCGATCTCGACATGAACTCGCCCATCAGCACGAAGAGCGGGATCGCCGCGAAGACCGAGTTGCGCAGCACCGCGTAGGCCGCCTGGTTGGCGAGCTCCATGGTGATCGCGAGGTCGTCGAACAGGAGGAAGGTGCCGCCCAGCGAGACCATCCCGAGCACGATGCCGATATGGAGCCCGGCGACGACCAGGCCGATCAGCGCGACCAGGATGATGACGAGGACGACCTCTGGCTCCAAGATACTCTCCCCCGGCGCGGCTGCCGCGCGCCTATGCGGGTTCGGCTTCCGCCTTGGCGGCGGCGGTGACGTAGAACAGTTGCAGGTAGATCAGCGCGCAGATCGCGCTGAAGGCGATGATCAGCGTTCGCACCGGGTAGATCGGCACCTCGAACGCCCCGGCGCCCTCGATCTCCCGGACCTCCCAGCTCACGATCATCGCGTCCCAGCCGCCGAAGATGATCGCGAGGAACAGCGCCACCCCGAGGAGATAGGACGCGCAGTCGATGACGCGGCGCGGAATCCTGGAAACCGCGTAGTAGACGATGGTGGTGCGCAGCATCGCACCGCGCTTGATGGTGGACGGGAGCTCGAGGAACAGGATCCCCACGATCGAGTTGCCGACGATCTCGTGGGTGCCGAGAAACGGCGTGTTGAACAGCTCGCGGCCGATGATGTCGTAGAGGAAGATGGCGGCCAGCAGCAGGATCCAGAACGCCGAGATCGTGCTCAGCGTCTCCGTCGCCCGGGTGACGAAGTCGGGCCTTGCCCCGCGCGCAATGTCCGGATCGTCCGCCAACGGCCTCACCTCCCTGCCGGGAGCACAGTAGAGGGATGGATTGCCATGCACAAATTCCTTCCCCCACCGGGCGCCGTCGCGCCATGATAGGGCAGACCAGCGAATGGAGGAGGGAGATGGCGAATTCGATCTACACGCCGAGCAAGGCGGAGTTCGAGAGCCGCATCGGCAGGTTCGAGGATTTGAAGCCGATGTCGACCGCGGGCGAGATCGGCTGGGTCGGGCAGGACGCGATGGACATCATCTTCGCCCGCAAGCTGATGCCGGTCATCCTGGACGACGACACCAAGAACCCGTTCGGCAGCGACGCGCCGATCTTCGGCGCCGCCGGCTCGACCATGTTCGTCTCGATCATGCCGCCGGGGCAGGGGCCCTGCCTGCACTCGCACAACACCACCTTCGAGACCTTCATGGTGCTGCAGGGCGAGATCGAATACTACGTCGGCGAGCCGGTCGAGCACCGGGCGCGGCTCGGCAAGTGGGACACCTTCTCCTGCCCGCCCGGCGTCTATCGCGGGTTCCACAATGTCGGCGACATCGACGCGGTTCAGCTCACCGTGATCACCGGCCTCGGCGAGGACCGGGACGACGTGTCGATGCCCGATTCCATCGCCCGGCAGATCGAGGGCGCGCATGGCGACAAGGTGCTCGAAGCGATCCAGGGCGTGTTCCACTTCGACCCGCCGGCGGCCTGACCATGCCTGACGATCGCTGGATTCTCGACCGCCCCAACTCCTATATCGGGCGCAGCGTGCCGCGGCCCGACGCCAGGC
The DNA here is from genome assembly GCA_028821395.1 of Defluviicoccus sp. Taxonomy (GTDB): domain Bacteria; phylum Pseudomonadota; class Alphaproteobacteria; order MPNO01; family MPNO01; genus MPNO01. The sequence continues at coordinate 22,921 of JAPPGP010000083.1, read as the reverse complement.
GCCTGACGCATGGGCGCGGCACCTTCGTCGACGACATCGTGCTGCCCAGGATGGTGCACGCCGCCTTCGTCCGCAGCCCGCACGCCCATGCGAGGATCGTCTCCATCGACAGCGAGGCGGCCGCCGCCGCGCCCGGCGTGGTCGCGGTGGTAACCGGCGCGGATCTCGCCCGCATCCACCAGCCCTGGGTCGGCGTGCTCACCCACCTCGAAGGGCTCAAATCGGCGCCCCAGCACGCGCTCCCGGTCGACACAGCGCGCTGGCAGGGCGAGGCGGTGGTCGCCGTCGTCGCCGAGCGGCGCGAGCAGGCCGAGGACGCCGCCGAGCTGGTCGAGATCGAGTGGGAGGAGCTGCCGGCCGCGACCGACATGGAGACCGCGCTCGATCCCGGGACGCCGGTCATCCATGCCGAGCTCGGCGACAACCTCGCCTGGCAGCGGCGATACGCGGCGGGCGACGTGGACGCCGCCTATGCAGCGGCCGACGCGGTGGTGGAGGAGACCTACCACTTCGGCCGGCATACCGGGGTGACGCTGGAGCCGCGCGGCCTGGTCGCCGATTTCGACCCGTCTACGCGCAACCTGACGGTCCACCACTCGACTCAGTCGCCGCACATGATGCAGGGCATATTCGCGCTCCATTTCGGGCTCGAGGAGCATCGCGTCAGGGTGATCGCCAAGGATGTCGGCGGCTCGTTCGGGATCAAGGTCCACACCTATGCCGACGAGATGGCGACGGTGGGCCTTGCGATCGCGCTCAAGCGACCGGTCAAGTTCGTGGCCGACCGGCTGGAGTCGTTCCTCTCCGACATCCACGCGCGCGACCACCGGATCGACGCGAAGATCGCGATGGCCAAGGACGGTCGCATCCTGGCGATGGAGATCGACGACCTCACCGGGGTCGGGCCGTACTCGATGTACCCCAGGACTAGCGCCATCGAGGCCAACCAGATCGTCAACATGATCGGCGGGCCCTACGCCTTCGACAACTACCGGGCGCGCGCCCGCGTGGTGTTCATGAACAAGAACATGATGTGCCAGTACCGCGCGGTCGGCCATCCGATCATGTGCGCGGTGACCGAGGGGCTGGTCGATTCGGGGGCCCGCGCGGTCGGCATGGACCCGGCCGAGATACGCCGGATCAACGTGCACCGCGACGGCGAGTACCCGAAGAAATCCGCCCAGGGGATGAACTTCGAGAGCCTCTCCCACCAGGAGAGCCTGAACAAGATCCTGGAGATGATGGATTACGGCGCGCTCTGCGCCGAGCGCGACCGCCTCAGGGCCGACGGCGTCTGGCGCGGTGTCGGACTCGCCAGCTTCATCGAGGTCACCAACCCCTCGGCGATGTTCTACGGTATCGGCGGCGCCCGCATCTCGGCCCAGGACGGGGCGACGATGCGCCTCGATGCCCGCGGCAACGTGTTCGTCTCGACCGGCGCGACCGAGCAGGGGCAGGGGATGGAGACCGTCGCCGCCCAGGTCGCGGCGACCGCGATGGGGGTTCCCATCGAGCGGGTCAGGGTGATCTCCGGCGATACCGAGCACACCCCCTATGGCGGCGGCACCTGGGCGTCGCGGGCGGCCGGAATCGGCGGCGAGGCGATCGCCCAGACGGGCAAGGCGCTGCGCGCGCAGATCCTCGACGTGGCCGGCGTCATGCTGCAGGCCGAGGCCGAAGAGCTCGACATAAGGGGCGGGGTCGTGGTCGACCGCGAGACCGGCGCCGAGCGCATCGGCCTCGATGAGATCGGGCGCATCTGCTATTTCCGCCCGGACACCCTGCCGGTCGACTACCAGTCCGAGCTGATGGCGACGCGCCACTACGTGCCCAAGGACTACCCCTTCGCCTTCACCAACGGGGTGCAGGGCGCCTATGTCGAGCTGGACGCCGAGACCGGGTTCCTCACCCTGCTCAACCACTGGTGCGTCGAGGATTGCGGCACGGTGATCAACCCGCAGATGGTCGACGAGCAGATCCGCGGCGGCATCGTCCAGGGGCTCGGCGGCGCGCTCTGGGAGCACTGCGTCTACGACGAGGCGGGCCAGCTCCAGAACGGCACCATGGCGGACTACCTGGTACCGCAGTCGAACGAGACGCCCGACATCGAATGCGCCCACGTGGTCTCGATGACCGGCTCGTCCGAGCTCGGCGCCAAGGGCGCGGGCGAGGCCGGCACCTGCGGCGCGCCGGCGGTGGTGATGAACGCGGTCAACGACGCGCTGGCGCCGTTCGGGGCCAAGGTCACCGCGATGCCGTTCACCCCGGGGCGGATCCTGGAGGCGATCGCCGCGGGCGGGTAACGGCGCATCGAAGGGACGCCCGTATCGGGGCCGGACGACCGGTCAGAAATTGTCCTTGCGGGTGCGCACTTCGGCGAAGATCTCCACCGGCGTCTTGCCTTCCATGCCCAGCGCGGCGGCGAAGGCGGGGACGTCGGCGCGGAGGAAGGGGTTGGTCCGCCGCTCCAGCCCGAGCTGCGATGGCACGGTGCGCTCCCCCGCCGCCCGCTTGCGGTCTACCTCCGCCGCATAGGCCGCGAGATCGCCGTTTTCCGGCTCCACCGTCACCGCGAAGCGCGCGTTGGACTGGGTGTACTCGTGGGCGCAATAGACCATGGTCTCGTCGGGCAGCGGCTTGAACTTGGAGATCGAGTCCCACATCTGCTCATGCGTGCCTTCGAAGACCCGGCCGCAGCCCAGCGCGAACAGCGTGTCGCCGCAGAACAGGGCTTCCGATTCCGGGAACCAGTAGGCGATATGCCCGCGCGTGTGGCCCGGCACGTCGAACACCCGGGCCTCCGCCTCGTAGAGCCTATAGGTGTCGCCGTCGCCGACCTCGATGTCGATGCCGGGGATCCGGTCGCGGTCCGCGCGGGGACCCACCACGGTGCAGCCCGTGCGCTGCTTGATTTCCGGCACGCCGCCGATGTGGTCGTTGTGGTGATGCGTCGCCAGCACATGGGTGAGGTTCCAGCCGAGCTCGTCCAGCGCCTCGAACACCGGCGCAGCGTCCGACGGGTCGACCACCGCCGCCTGGCCGGAAGACGACTCGCGGACGAGATAGACGTAGTTGTCGACCCGCGTCGGGATCTGATGAATTTCGAGCGTCGACATGGCAGCGTTCCCTCCCGCGATCGGCACTGGCCGGCGGGGCGCAAGCTAGCAGGAAGAAGCGGCGGATTCCATCCGGGCGCGGCGTCCCGCCCTATCGGGCGTGCCCGTTTCGGACGGAACCGCTGCGGCGTGGCATCGCTCGATACGCCCCCCGCGCCCCCACCACGTCATGGCCGGACTTGATCCGGCCATCCATGCAGCCCTCGGTCCGCGAGGCGGCCGCAGGGAGAAGCGGCGGCGCCAGTGGATGCCCGGATCGAGTCCGGGCATGACGGGCTGGGGGAAGGGTCGGCGCCCGGCCCTCGATACGCCGCGTCGGTTCCATCCAAAACGGACAGGCTCTAGGCTGGCCGGATGTGGACGGATGTCGTCGAGCTGCGGAACTTCTACCGCTCCCGGATCGGCGGTGTCGCGCGGCGCGCGATCCGCGACCACGTCCGCGCGTGCTGGGGCGAGGTGACCGGGATGAGCGTGCTGGGAATCGGCTATGCCACGCCCTATCTCGGCCAATTCCGCGCCGAGGCGGAGCGGGTCGTCGCCGTGATGCCGGCCCGCCAGGGGGTGATCCGGTGGCCCGGCGAGGGGACCAACCTGGCGGCGCTGGCGGACGAGGCGGAGCTCCCTTTGCCCGACCTCTCCATGGACCGGGTGATCCTGGTCCACGCGCTCGAATCGGCCGAGCAGCTCAGGCCGATGCTGCGCGAGGTCTGGCGGGTGATGGCCGACGGCGCGCGGCTGGTCGTCGTGGTGCCCAACCGGACCGGAATCTGGGCGCGGCTCGACAGGACGCCGTTCGGACACGGACACCCGTATTCCCAGTCGCAGCTCTCTTCGCTGCTGAAGGACGCCATGTTCAACCCGGTCGCGGCGCGCTACGGGCTGTTCGTCCCGCCCAGCCGCCGCCGGGTCCTGCACGCCGCCGCCCCGGCATGGGAGCGCATCGGCGGGCGCTGGTTTCCCCGTCTCGGCGGCGTGCTGATCGCCGAGGCGACCAAGCTGATTTACGCGGCGACGCCGGCGGCCGCGGTCTCAGGGCGGCGCCGAATCCTCGCGCCGCAGCAGAAAGATTCCCTGCCGGCTCCTTAGATTGGCGAACGGCCCGATCCTGCCGATCGCGCTGGTGCGCCCGCCGCGGTCGAGCGAGACCGCGCGCTCGACCACCACCTCGAGGTCCTGGCACAGCTCCTGGAAGTCGCGGATCGTGCAGAGGTGGATGTTCGCGGTGTCGTACCAGCGCTCGGCCGGACCGCCGATCACCGGCATGCGCCCCTCCCAGACGAGCCGCCAGCGGGTGCCAAGCTGGCCGAAATTGGTGAAGGAGACCACCACCCGCGTCGCGATGCGGAGAAGCTGGCCCAGCAGCACGCGCGGCGCGCGCGTGGCCTGGAGGGTCTGGCTCAGAACCGCGTAGTCGAACGCGCCCGGCGGGTAGTCCTCGAGATCGGTATCGGCATCGCCCTGGATGACCGACAGGCCGCGCACCACGCAGGCGTTGACCCCGTCCTGGCTGAGCTCGATGCCGCGCGCGTCGACATTCTTGAAGTTGACCAGGTGATAGAGCAGCTCGCCGTCGCCGCAGCCGATATCGAGCACCCGCGAGCCGGGCTCGATCATGTCCGCGATGATTTGCAGGTCGCGGCGGATCGCCGGCGCCCGGGCGGTCATCCCTCTGCGAGGCCCCGGTGCTTCCCCGCGCCGTCGAGAAAACCCCGCAGCGTGGTCGCGAATTCGGGCTCGTCGAGCAGGAAGGCATCGTGCCCCTTGTCGGTCTTCACCTCGACGAAGCTGACATTCGCCGCGACCGCGTTGAGCGCCCTGACCACCTCGCGGCTCTCGACGGTGGGGAACAGCCAGTCGCTGGTGAACGAGAACAGGCAGAACCGGACCGGGGTGTCGGCGAAGGCCTTGGACAGCGCCCCGCCGTGCTCCGCCGCGATGTCGAAATAGTCCATCGCGCGCGTGATGTAGAGATAGGAGTTCGCGTCGAACCGTTCGACGAAGGTGATGCCCTGGTGGCGCAGATAGCTTTCCACCTGGAAATCGGCGTCGAAGCCGAAGCTGAGCGCATCCCGCCCCTGCAGCCGGCGGCCGAACTTGCGGTGCAGCGCCGAGTCCGACAGGTAGGTGATATGGGCCGCCATGCGCGCCACGGCGAGGCCGCGGGTCGGCACCTTGCCGTGGCGCAGATATTCGCCCTGGCACCAGTCGGGATCGGCCATGATGGCCTGCCGCCCGACCTCGTTGAACGCGATGTTCTGCGAGGAATGACGCGCGGCCGCGGCGATCGGAACGGCGGAGAAGACGCGTCCGGGATAGCGCGCGGCCCACTCCAGCACCTGCATCCCGCCCATCGAGCCGCCGATCACGCAAAACAGCTGGTCGATCCCGAGATGGTCGAGCAGCAGCGCCTGGACCTGCACCATGTCGCTGATGGTGATCACCGGGAAGGAGAGGCCGTAGCGCTCCCCGGTTTCCGGGTTGATGTCCATCGGGCCGGTGGTCCCCATGCATCCGCCGAGCACGTTGGCGCAGATGACGTGGTAGCGCTCGGTGTCGAGCACCTTGCCCGGTCCGACAAGAAGGTCCCACCAGCCCGGCTTGCCGGTGACCGGGTGGGGCTCGGCGACGAACTGGTCTCCCGTCAAAGCATGGCATACCAGGATCGCGTTCGAGCGATCCGCGTTCAGCGCCCCATAGGTCCGGTAGGCGACCGTGACCGGACCGAGCGCGACACCGCAGTCGAGCAGCAACGGCTCGTCGGTCGCCAGACGCACATGCGTGCCCGGTATCTCCGCCGGCAACAGGGAGGTCGGGCGATCGAGCGTTACGGGCTTCATCACCTGCGGCTTTGCACAAGACCGCCGACGCAGCGGCAACCGCGGAAATCCCTGTCCCCGGCAACGCCCGGCATCGGCGGCGTCGATTGTAACCAATGCAGGGGCTGGTTATAAGTCGCTAGAAGATGCCAAGTATTCGACCGGCCAAAGGCCCATGGCCAGGCGGGGGTTGCTGGGTTGGACGAAACCGTCATGAACCGTTCCGGGGTGTCGCTCGCCGATGTGCGGAAGCGCATCGACGCCATCGACGACCGTCTGCACGGGCTGCTGATGGAGCGGACCTCGCTGGCGCGATCCGTGGTCGAGGCCAAGAGCGGGTCCGCGGCGCCGGTCTACCGCCCCGGCCGCGAGGCGGAGATCCTGCGGCGCCTGGTCCAGCGTCACGAAGGCGAATTTCCGAAGGTGCCGCTGACCCTGATCTGGCGCCAGATCATTTCGGCGACCCTCGGGCTCCAGGGAGATTTCGTTGTCGCGGTCTATGCCGCCGACGAATCGGACCCGCGCTGCGAGATCGCCGAGACCCATTTCGGCGCCGCGACGCCGCTTTCCCTGCACGGGACCGTTACCGGCGTATTCATCGCGCTGACCCGGGGCGACGCGTCGGTGGGCGTCCTGCCGTTTCCCGCCGACAGCCAGGAAACCCCATGGTGGCCGCGGCTCATGCAGTACGGCGAGGGGACCCGGGGCGGCGGCCGCGCGGCGATCGTCGCCCGGCTCCCGTTCGTGCCGCCGCGGCGGCTCTCGCGCGCCGGCCACGATTCGCTGGTCATCGCCATGCAGGCGCCGGAGCCCACCGGTCGCGACCGCAGCTTCATCGTCGTCAGGGCCGGCGTGGATACCAGCCGGGCGCGGGTCCACGGCGCCTTCCAGTCGCGCGGGCTGGAGTCGCGGCTGACGCTCACCGATCCCGACGAGATGGACCCGGAGGCGACGCTGTTCCTGCTGGAGGTCGATGGGTTCGTCGAGAACGGCGACCCCAGAATCGCCGCCATTGCCGAGGAAATCGGCGGCGAGGAGCCGGTCGAGCTCAGGGTGCTGGGCGCCTATGCCGAGCCCTTCGCCGTCAGCGAGGTCGGGTCCCAGAGGGGCGTCAGGGAACCATGAGCGGGCCGACCCCGAGGCCAGGCATCCTCGACATCGCGCCCTACATACCCGGAGACTCGTCGATCCCGGGCAGGGCGCGGGTGATCAAGCTGTCGTCCAACGAAGGCGCGCTCGGCCCCAGCCCGGCGGCGATGCGCGCCCTGGCCGGGACCGCCGCCGACATCCACCGCTACCCCGACGGCGGCGCCGTTGCGTTGTGCGGGGCCATCGGCACCGCGCACGGCCTCGACCCGGGGCGAATCGTCTGCGGCGCGGGATCCGACGAGCTCATCACGCTGCTCGCGCGGGGCTATGCCGGACCCGGCGATGAGGTGCTGACCCACGCCCACGCATTCGTCATGTACCGGCTCGCCGGGCTCAGCGTCGGCGCGGAGGTGGTCGAGGCGCCGGAACGGAATCTCACCGCCGATGTCGATGCCCTGCTGGCCGCGGTGACGCCGCGAACCCGCATCGTCTTCATCGCCAACCCCAACAACCCGACCGGGACCTACGTGCCGCTGGAGGAGATCGAGCGCCTGCGCGCCGGCTTGCCCGAAGACGTCGTGCTGGTGATCGATTCCGCCTATGCCGAATACGTGACGCGCAACGACTACAGCGCCGGCGAATCGCTGGTCGATCGCGGACAGAACACGGTCATGACGCGGACGTTCTCGAAGATCTACGGGCTCGGCGGCGTCCGGCTCGGCTGGGCCTATTGCCCGGAATCGGTGGCTTCGGTGCTGCATCGCATCCGCTCGCCCTTCAACATCAACGCGCCCGCCCAGGCGGCCGGAATCGCGGCGGTGCAGGACACCGACTTCCTGGCCCGGTCGCGCGACCACAACGCGGCCTGGCTCCCCTGGATCTCCGAACGCATCGCCGCCGCCGGCTTCCCGGTGACGCCGAGCGTCGGCAACTTCGTCCTCGTCGAGTTTCCCGCCGAAGAGGGCCGCAACGCCGCGGCCGCGCTCGCTCATCTCGCGCGCCACGGGCTGATCCCGCGCGCGGTCGCCGGCAACCGCCTCCCCAACCATCTCAGGATCACCGTCGGGCTGGAGGACGAGATGCGGGCGCTGGTCGAGGCGATCGAGACGTTCCCGGACTGATCCATGTCCAGCGACGTTCTGTTCCGGCGGATCGCCTTGATCGGAATCGGGTTGATCGGCTCCTCCCTGGCCCGCGTGGTCAAGCGCGACGGCCTCGCCGGCCATGTCGTCGGCTGCGCCCGCCGGGCGGAGACGCTGGCGGCCGCCGAGCGGCTGGAGATCGTGGACTCGACGACGCACGATCCGTCCGAGGCGGCGGCGGGGGCCGATCTGGTGGTCATCTGCACGCCGATCGGCAGCTATGGCGCGATCGCGCGCGCCATCGCCCCGCGCCTCGCACGCGGCGCCATCGTCTCGGATGTCGGCTCGGTCAAGGGGGCGGTGCTCGAGGCCGTCCTTCCGCACCTGCCGGACGGCGTTCACTTCGTCCCCGGCCATCCGATCGCCGGCACCGAGAACACCGGCCCCGAGTCCGGGTTCGACACGCTGTTCGAGGGGCGCTGGTTCCTGATCACCCCGCCGCCCGGCACCGACGAGGCGGCGATTGAGCGGGTATCCGAGCTGTGGCGCCGCGCCGGCAGCATGATCGCCAGGATGGATGCGGCCCACCACGATCACGTGCTCGCGATCACCTCGCATATCCCGCATCTGATCGCCTACACCATCGTCGGGACGGCGACCGATCTGGAGGGTCATCTCAAGTCGGAGGTGATCAAGTATTCGGCCGCGGGGTTTCGCGATTTCACCCGCATCGCGGGCTCCGACCCGGTGATGTGGCGCGACATCTTCCTCAACAACCGCGACGCCGTGCTGGAGATGCTGGGCCGCTTCACCGAGGACTTGACGGCGCTCCAGCGGGCGGTGCGGGTCGGCGACGGGGCGGCGCTGGAATTGCTGTTCAAGCGCACCCGCGACATCAGGCGCGGCGTCGTCGCCGCGCAGCAGCACATCCCGCCCCAGCCCGAGGGTTAGCGCCCCCAGTCGATCCGCGGCAGCCGCATGACCGAGAGCGGCCCGAGATAGAGCCGGCGGTTCTGGATCGTTACCGGCAGCGCGGCTGAATCGTCCTTCCCCTTGTCCGCCTTGGCGAGGAGCTGGAGCCCGAGGCCGATGGCGCCGGCGTTCTTCTTCTCGACCGCGTCGAGGGCGACCAGCAGGCGGAGCAGGTCCTCGCTTCCGTCGATGCGAAAGGAGAACGCGGCGATCGGCTGAAGGTCGCGGTCGAGTGCGATGGTGCCCGAGCCGGCGATGCGCGCGCGCCGCGAGCGCAGTGCCGCGTTGCCGATCTCCACCACCCCGCCGCCGTCGCGCCACCGCGCGAGCCCCCGTGGCGTCGCCACCCGCGGCACCGGGCCGGTCAGCTTGGCTTCGAGCGATAGCGAATCGATCCGGCGCTCCGTCCCGGCGATCTCGATGCCTGCGACTGTCAGCGCGATCGTCGGGCCCGGCGGCTCGGGCCCGCGCCCCGGATCGGCCCGCCCTGACCGGTCGGGCAGGACGATCGACGCCTCCGCCCCGGCGATCGAGCGCGGCGGCTTCCGGCCCGGCATCCGGATTTCGATATCGCCAAGCGCGAGGTCGACCCCGGTCGCCGCCCGCGGGCGGCGCAACAGCCCGGTCGCGGCCCCGAACCGCGTCCGGACCGGCGCGGCGTCGGCCGCGCCGATCCAGATGCGGTGTTCGCCTTGTGCCGCGAAGGCGATGCGCGACGGGTTCCAGGGCCAGGCCCGCGCGGCGATCGTCGGGCCTTCCCAGCGCCAGCCGGGCGCCGCGGCCGCCGGCGCCTCGAGGATCGGGACGAGCGGCCCCGGATAGCCCTCGACGCGCATCCGCTCGTAAGAAACGGTCCAGCCGCGCGCGCGCATCTCGGCGGCCCAGCCGTCGAATCCGTGGCGCAGCCGGTCGGCGGCGACCCACCAGGCCGCGCTGTAGACGAGCGCGGCCAGGAGACACAGCGCGGCCGCCCCGAACGCCGCCTTCCTTGCCATCCGCCGGACCTCCGAAGGGCGACTTATAGGCGGCGCCGCTGCCCCGGTCGAGCGAGGCCGGGCGGGGCGCTATCCTGCGCCGATGGGCGTTCCCACCCACCGCGCGAACCCGTCGCCATGACCGGCGCGGACAGGTCCACCCCGCTCTGGGTGACGCTGACGCCGGTGCTGTTCGTGTTTTGCTGGGCGTCGGGCTTCCCGGTCACCAGTTTCGGGATCGAATACGCCGAGCCGCTGACCCTGCTGGCGATCCGCTCGGCGCTCAACGTCATCGTCGTCGGCGCCGCGCTTCCCTTCCTTGGCGCGGCCTGGCCCGCGACCTGGCGCGAGGCGGGGCACATCGCCTTCGCCGGGTTCCTGCTCCACTCGGCCTATCTCTCCTGCATCTTCATCGCGCTCGGCGAGGGCGTGCCGCAGGGCACCGTCGCGCTGATCGCCGGGATGCAGCCGCTGGTCACCGCCGTCGTCGTCGGACGCGCGCTCGGCGAACGCGTGGGCGCGGTTCAGTGGACTGGCTTCGCGCTCGGCTTCGCCGGGCTCGCCTGCGTCCTCGGCGAGGGCGTCAGCGTGTCGTCGGGGACGCCGCTCGGCTACATCGTCGCCGCCTTCACGCCTATCCTGATCACCGCCGCGTCGCTCTACCAGAAGCGCTACTGCGCGGCGATGGATTTGAGGACCGGGATGATCATCCAGCACGGCACGGCGTTCTTCACCACCGGGGCGCTGGCGCTGCTGATCGAGACCAACCAGGTGGTCGCGGGCGTCGAGCTCGCGCTCGTCCTGGTCTGGCTCGTGCTGGTGCTCTCCGTCGCCGCGTCCAACCTCTACTACGTACTGCTCCGGCGCGGCGAGGCGGCGCGGGTCTCCAGCCTGTTCTACCTCACCCCGCCGACCACCGTGCTGCTCGGCTGGCTGAGCTTCGGCGAGAGCTTCGGGCCGGCCGCGCTCGCGGGGTTCGCGATCGCCGGCCTCGGCGTCTTCCTGGTGACCCGGCGCGGCGGGGCAGGGGCATGACCGCCGGGCGTCCCGCGCACGGGCTGTTCCTTGCCTCGGCGCCGCTGATCTTCGCGGTGATCTGGAGCACCGGCAACATCTTCACCAAGTACGGCATGCCCTATGTCGAGCCGCTCACCTTCCTCGCCCTCAGGTTCGCCTTCGGGACGCTGTTCCTGGTCGCCGTCGCCGCCGCCTTCCGCGCGCCCTGGCCGGCCAGCGCCGCGGAGGCGGGGCACATCGTGGTGGCCGGGGTGCTGGTTCACTGCGGCTATCTGTGGTCGGTTTTCGTCGCCGTCGACGAGGGCGTGGCGATTGGGACGCTTGCCCTGATCGTCGGGTTGCAGCCGCTATTGACCGCGATGATCGTCGGCCGGGCGCTGGGCGAGACCGTGAGCGCGCGCCAGTGGGTCGGGCTGGTGCTCGGCTTCGCCGGCGTCGTCATGGTGGTCTGGCGCAAGATCGACATCGCCGAGGGCACGCTGTTCGGCATGGCGCTCGGCGTGACCAGCGTGCTCGCGCTCACTTTGGGCACGGTCTACCAGAAGCGTTTCTGCGCCGACATGGATCTGCGCTCGGGCACGGCGCTGCAAGCGGGGGTCAACGCGGCTCTCACGATCGGCCTGGTGCTGTTGTTCGAGACGCGGGCGATCGACTGGACCGGCGAGTTCGTGTTCTCCCTGTTCTGGCTGGTCTTCGTGCTCACCATCGGCGCCTACAACCTGCTATTCTACCTGCTCAGGCTCGGCGAGGCCTCGCGGGTGGCGAGCCTGTTCTACCTGACCCCGGCGATCACCGCGGTGATGGGCTGGCTGATGTTCGACGAGGTCCTCGGCCCGGTCTCGATCGTCGGCATGGCGGTCGCGGTGACCGGCTTCGCGCTCGCCTCGCGATGACCGCCAAGATCGTCTTCGACGGGCCGGGCGATATCTGGTTCTTCGCCTACGGGTCGCTGATGTGGGACCCCGGCTTCGCCTTCGCGGAGGCGCGACCGGCGATGCTGCGCGGCTACCATCGCCGGTTCTGCGTCGACTCCACGGTCTATCGCGGGACGCCGGAACGACCGGGGCTGGTGCTCGGCCTGGATGCCGGCGGCTCGTGCCGCGGCCTCGCCTACCGGATCGCCAAATGCCGGCGCGAGCAGGCGTCGCGCTATCTCGACCGGCGCGAGCTGGCCGAAGACATCTACCTCTTGCGCAGGGTGAGGCTGGAGACGGCGGAGGGGCGCCTCCTCGGATACACGCTCGTGGTCGACCGCGGGACGCCCTACTACGCGCGCGACCTGGCGCCCGGCGAAGCGGTTCGCCGGATCGCGACCTGCCGCGGCGAGCGGGGAACGAACGCGGACTACCTCAAGGACACGATCGCCCGGCTGGAGGCGATCGGGGTGCGCGACGGCGGGCTGGTTGCGCTCAGCCGCCGCGTGGCCGCGTTCGCGGCTCGGGGCGCCGACGCGGGCTAGATTCCGTCCTCTTTCGCAACGGCAAGCGTCACCCCTTGAACTTCGGATTCGGCTCCCGATCTAGGCTGCGGACGGCGGCGAAAAAAGGCTTGAATTCGCTGCCGCCGATCATCATATCGCTGCGCCTCAGAGCGCCTGCGCAACCATCCGAGAAGGCCGCGTAGCATGGCCCAAATGACCGCTTTCCTCGCCGAGCCGAGGTCGATGTTCGCGCCCATCGCCGCCCTGCTGGCCGGCGTGGCGCTGCTGATGCTGGGCAACGGGCTGTTTCTCACCCTGGTACCGCTGCGCGCCGAGCTCGAGGGCTTCGGCGCGGTGTGGATCGGGGCCATCGGCGCGGCCTACTTCTCGGGCTTCGTGCTGGGCTGCTATCTGGTGCCGCCGCTGGTGACCCGGGTCGGCCACATCCGGGTCTACGCCGCGGTCGCGGCGCTCGGCGCCATCGTTCCGCTGCTGCACGCGCTGGCATTGTCCCCGGTGGCCTGGATCCTCTTCCGCATCGTGCTCGGGCTGTGCATTTCCGGGCTCTACATGGTGATCGAGAGCTGGCTCAACGCCGCCTCGACCCCGCGCAACCGGGGCACCGTGTTTTCTGCCTATATCGCGATCCACCTCGCCGCCATCACCGCGGGCCAATACCTCATCCTGATCGATTCTCCGGGCGGCCCGGAGCTGTTTTCCGTGGCGACGATCCTGTTCGCGCTCGCCGTCGTTCCGGTCTGCCTGAGCCGCGCGCCTTCGCCGTCGCTGCCGGTGCGGGCGCGACCGGATCTGCGCAAGCTGTGGCGGAACTCGCAGGTCGGGGTGATCGGCTGCCTGACCAACGGCATGGCGAACGGCGCGGTCTGGAGCCTGGCGCCGATCTACGCCAAGAGCCTGGGGCTGTCGCTTGCCGGCATCGCGGTCTTCGTCAGCGTCGCCATCGTCGGCGGGGCGTTCGTCCAGTATCCGCTGGGCCGCCTCTCGGACCGGCTGCCCGACCGGCGCTGGCTGATCGCCGCGCTGTGCGCGATCGCCACCGGCGCCGGTCTGGCTCTCCTGCTGCTCGCCGGCGCGCTGCCCCTTCCCGCTGTTTACGCGGCCTATTTCCTGTTCGGGGCGGCGGCGTTCTCGATCTACGGCTTCGCCGTCGCGCATGCCAACGACCACGCGGATCCGGGAGATTTTGTCGAGATCAGCGCCGGCCTCCTGGTGATCTTCGGGATCGGCGCCATCGCCGGGCCGCTGCTCGCCGCCGGGTTGATGGAGGCGCTGGGATCGCGCTACCTGTTCCTGTTCACGTGCGCGGTGCATGCCGCGGTGGCGCTGTGGACGGTATGGCGTATGAAGCAGCGCGATGCCGTCGCGCCCGAAGACCGGGAGGATTACGTGCCGACGGTTCGCACATCGCCCAACGCCTTCGCCCTCGATCCGCGCGCCGAGGACGAGGCGCCCTGACAGGGGCGCCCGCCGGGCCTATCCTCGCCCTATCGACCGGAGGCCGCAGATGAAGCTGATGAGCTACCGCCGCGCGGGCAAGGAGGGGTACGGCGTCGTTGGGGACGGCGGCATCGTCGATCTCGGCGCGCGCATCGGGGGCGAGTTCCAGACCCTGCAGAGCGCGATCGCCGGGCTCGCCTTGTCGCGAATCGAGTCCGAGGCGGGCGCGGCGGCGGATTTCGCCCTCGACGAGGTCGAGCCCATGTTCCCCGTCACCGCGCCGGGCAAGATCTTGTGCATCGGGCGGAACTATCGCGGGTATCACGAGGTGGTCGCCGACGGCGGGCCCGAATGGCCGAGCGTTTTCCCCCGGTTCGCGTCGAGCTTCGCCGCGCATGGCGAGCCGATCCTGAAACCCCGCGTGTCCGACCAGCTCGATTTCGAGGGCGAGCTCTGCGTCATCATCGGCAAGGCGGGGCGCCACATCCCGGAAGACCGGGCGATGGACTACGTCGCAGGCTACACGGCGATGAACGAGGGCTCGGTGCGCGACTGGCAGCGCCGCGGGACGCAGAACTGCCCCGGCAAGAACTTCTATCGGGCCGGCGCGATCGGGCCCTGGATGGTGACGGCGGACGAGGTCGGCGATATCGGCGACCTCGCGATCCGCACCAGGGTCGACGGTGAGCTTCGCCAGGACGGCTCGACCGCGACGATGATCTTCAAGGTGCCGTTCCTCATCGCCCATATCTCGCGCTTCACCTGGCTCGAGCCCGGCGACATGATCGCGACGGGGAGCCCCGGCGGCTCGGCGGTGTCCGAGCGGACGCCGCGCTGGCTCCGCCCCGGCCAGGAGGTCGAGGTCGAGGTCGAACGGATCGGCGTGCTGAAGAACGAGGTGGCGGCGGAGTAGCGGCGCTACCCGCCCGAACGCTCCATCTCTTCCGCGAGGCGCCTGATTCGGAGGACGCGTTCGCCGGTAGAGGGATGGGTCGACAGCCATGACGGTCCGCCATCCGCATCGTCGTCGGCGAACCGCTCGAAGAACCGCACCAGCGCCGCCGGGTCGTAGCCCGCCCGGGCAGCGATTCCCACGCCGATCCGGTCCGCGTCGCGTTCGTGCTCGCGCGAATGGGAAAGGGTGAGCAGCAACCCGCCTTCCAGCAGCATGTCGTCCAGAACCGGGCCCACGTCGCCGACGATCGCCGCGACCAGAAGATAGGTGCCGAGGCTGCGATAGACGCGGCGAAGACCGTGCGCCTCGGCGACATGGGCGATCTCGTGGCCCAGCACGCCGGCGATCACGTCGGCTTCGGGGAAGGCCCGGACCAGCTCGTCGGTGACGACGATGGTGCCGCCGGGCAGGGCGAAGGCGTTCGGGCCCACCTTGGGCATGCTGCGGAAGACCAGCTTGTAGTCGCCGAAGCGGGGCGCGGGCGCCGCCGCCCCCAGTCGCGCGAACACCCCGCGCGTCCGGTTCCGTTGTTCCTCGTCCAGGCCCGACGGCTCCGCCAGCATCCGGTCGGCGAAGGCGAGATGGCCGTCGTCGACGGCGCGGGTGAGCGCATTGGGGGTAAACGCCACCGCGACCGCGACCAGCGCGCCGAGCCCCCAGCGCCAGACCGCGAAGCCCGCCACCAAGGCGAGCGCCGCCACCAGGACCAGCCGCGGGCGCCAGGCCTCCCAGCGATGCAGGCGGTCGGACCCCCCGGTTCCGAGGAGGCCGTCCATCGCCTCGTGATCGTGGCTGTGAAAGCGCCAACCCGCCGGGAAGAGTGCTGTCGAGGGCAGGCTGCCCAGCCGGCGCTCGCGGTGGATCGCCGCCGCCGGCGCGCTCGTCAGCACCGTGCCGCCGTCGCGGTCGACCAGCTCGACGGCGCCGCCATCGGCCGCGGCGCGCAGGTGGGAAGCAATGCGCCGGGACGATCCGGCGGCATAGGCCTCGCCCGCGGGCGCCTCAGGCGGCCGCCCCGACATCCGCGCCGCCGATATCCGCGTAGGCATCGCCGAGGGCCGAGCGCCGGCTCTCCGCCGCGCCGACGAATTGGTCGAGCGAGCCTGCCGGCCGGACCCATGTGTTGGCGCACAGATACCGCGCCACCCGGATGCGCGCCCAGGGCAGTAGCATCCCGCAGGACACGACGATGGCGACCGCGTTGCCGATCGCCATCCAGACCAGCCGCGTTGCCGAGATCGTCGATGCGAACCGGTGCCCGCCTTCGAGCGTGGTTCCGGCATAGACGGCATTGCGCACGAACGCGCCGTAGATGGTCTTCAGCGGGAGCACGGCGATCAGGATGACACCCCCGAATATGACGGCACCGACGTCCTGCGCGGCGCTCTCGATACGATCTACGCGCGCCAGGCCGAACGCATACCAGGCGGCCAGATATAGCGAGAAACTGATCGCCAGCACCGCAGCCGCCCACGCCGCCGACAGGAGGAGGGCGCCATAGAACGGCCCGATCCCGCCGTCGAAGGAAAGGCGATGCCGGCCGAGGGAGTGCCCGCCGATGATGTAGCGCTTGGTCGCCCGGGCGACGAACGGGAACGCCAGGAAGAGGGTGAAGGCCGCGAGGAACGGGTAGATACCGAAAACACGGACAGCCCGCCACATGCTTCCCTCGAAGCGGAAGCGGATGTTGGACCAGCTCGTTACCGACGCGTTGAACACCAGCGCCTGACAGATCAGTGCGGGTATGCAGACCAGCGCCACCCCTGCCGACCCGCCGGCGAAAGCCGGATCGATGGACGGCATGATCGACATCACGGCGAACCCGGCGCCCGCGATGGCGCGGCCGACGAGGATCTGCCGGCCCGTGGCATGATAGCCGAAGGGCCGGCCGCCGATGCTGGTGTTGCCCAGGAAATACTGCTTGTTCCTGACCTTCGCCCAGGCCGAGTAGATGCCGAGTGTGGCGATCGACAGCAGGACGTTGACGATCCAGATGCCGAAATACTCCCGGGCGTCGCCGGTAAACCGGACCGGGACCGGTTGGGTCGCGCCATGCATGTCGCTCCGCCTCTTCCGTCTGTGGTGCGTCCCGGATGCGCCATGGCGCGCGGGCTGTCCATGCGGCGTTTCGCCGCGCCTCGCCGGCAGCAGAAGGGGGCCTGCGTCTCGGACCGACGCGCCGGGCGGGATCAATGGAACAGCAGCGACGGGTACCAGAGAACCGCGACGATGCGGTCGAACATGACGTAGAGGAAGACCCACCCCGCCGCCGCGTAGATCAGCGCGACCCACCAAGCGTAGCGGCCCCAGACCAGCAGGTAGAGGGCGACAAAGGCGGGAAGGGCGACGAGCTGGCCGGAAACGACGGTGAGCGCGAAGAGGCCGATCCACCAGAGATAGAGCTGGCCCACGCGGAAAAGCTCGCCGCGCACCGGAAAGACCTCGCCGCCTTCGGCGCGGAGGCGGCGGATCTCCCGCGCGCCCTGCCAGAGGGCGACCGCGGCGAGGCAGATCGCCGGGATCATGGTGATCATCGGCGTCCCGCCGACGTCGGCCGGCCAGGCGAAGGTCGGCACCAGCCCGTAGACGCAGGCCGCCAGCAGTATGCCGACCGCGACCATGGACACCGTCGGGTCGGTGCGCCCGAGATCGGCGACGATGCTGGTCCCGCTCTCCCGCCGCGTCCGGCGGCGCCGGACCGCGAAGACGATCGAGAGCACGATCAGCACGCCGATGACCAGGCAGATCGGCCGTCCGAGCCAGGACAGGCCGTCATGCGCCGAGCTGGTGATGAACAGCGCGTTCTCCATGATCGGGCCGATCACGAAGCCCAGCACCATCGGCGGGCGCGGCACCCCGCCATGCTTCATCGCATAGCCGACCAGGCCGAAGACCAGCAGCGCGATCCAGTCGCCGATATTGGAGTTGGCGAGCCACGCGCCCATGAACACGAAGAGCACGATCGCAGGCACCACCAGATGTCCCGGCAGGAAGGTCACCCGCGCCACCTGCCGGGCGAGCAGCATCAGCAGCAGCGCACCCGCGACATTGGCGATCACCAGCGTCCACATCAGCGAGAAGGTGATGTCGAGCTTGGTGGTCAGCATCTCCGGCCCGGGCGTCATGTCCTGGATCATCAGCGCGCCCAAGAGGATCGCCATCGAGGCGCTGCCCGGGATGCCGAAGGCGACGGTCGGGATCAGCGCGCCCCCCTTCATCGCGTTGTTGGCGGTCTCGGGCGCGATCACGCCGCGCACGTCGCCCTTGCCGAACCCTTCCTTGTCCTTCGAGCTCTGCACCACGTGGCCGTAGGCCACCCAGTCGACGATGGAGCCGCCGAGCCCGGGCAGCATCCCGACATAGGCGCCGATCGCCGTCGAGCGCAGCACCAGCCACCGGTTGCGCCAGGCATCGCGGATGCCGGTCAGCATCCCGCCGGCGATCCGGTCCTCCGGCACGCGCGAGATCGCGCTGTTGCGGATCGCGAGGTCGATCACCTCGGGCAGGGCGAACAGCCCGAGCACGACCGGGATCAGCGGCAGCCCCTCCAGCAGATAGGTCGTGCCCAGCCAGTAGCGCGGCACCGCCCCGTTCTCCGCATAGCCGACATAGGAAAGGCCCAGCCCGCACAGGGCGGCGAGCAGGCCGCGCAGGATCGAATCCCCCGACAGCGAGCCCACCATGGCGAGCCCGAGCAGTCCCAGCATGAAG
This sequence comes from Defluviicoccus sp., assembly GCA_028821395.1. GTDB lineage: Bacteria > Pseudomonadota > Alphaproteobacteria > MPNO01 > MPNO01 > MPNO01. The sequence continues at coordinate 4,311 of JAPPGP010000083.1, read as the reverse complement.
AACTCGGCCTGGGTAAAGGAGAGGATCAGCGGCTTGACGATGGGGATCGACAGGCCCAGCACCACCGCGCCCAGCAGCCCGCCGACGGCGGACACGGTGAACGCCGCGCCGAAGGCGCGCGAGGCCTCGCCCTTCATCGCCATCGGGTAGCCGTCGAGGATGGTCGCCTGCGAGGCGGCGGTCCCGGGAATGCCCAGCAGCACCGAGGCGATGGTGTCGCTGGTGGTGGTGACCGCGAACATGCCGAGCAGGAAGGCAAGCGCCGGCACCGGCTCCATCGAGAAGGTGAACGGCAGCAGGATCGCCATCCCCACCAGCCCCGACAGGCCGGGGACCGCGCCGAAATAGAGCCCGATGAAGACGCCGAGGAAGAGGTACCCGATGGCCGGCCAGGCGACCACCGATACCAGCCCGCTCAGCGCCGCATCGAACATCGGGATGTCCGGTCAGGACACCCGGGCGGCATGGCGCCGCTCGGGTGCGTCAGTGCCTCGGGAATGTCTCGGCTATTTCCGGCCGATGAGGTCCTTGAAGAAGGCGACGATCTCGGGCGAGACCTTGCCCGCCGCGTCCACATGCGCCTGTGCCGCTTCCGCGAGGATGATGTTCGGCGGCGCCTTGATCACCTTCGTGTAGTCGGCGGCGAAGTCCTTGTCCCTGGCGACGGCCGCCCAGGCCGCGCGCAGCGCCTTGACCGCCTCGTCGGGCGTGCCCGCCGGGACGAAGGAGCCGCGCAGCATGCTGACCGACAGGTTGTTGATGAGCTGGAAGGCATCGTATTGCACGCCCGAGGGCTTCTTGCCCTTGAGCTCTTGATAGACGTCGAGATAGGTCGGGATGCCCTTGAGATGCGGGTTGCGCACCTCCTTGCCGTCGGGGCCGACCGCCGAGTAGTACCAGAGCGCGATGGCGTGGCCGGGCTGGATCAGGTTGGGCTCGACGTTCTTGCGGAAGCCCGGCACCGAGCCGCAGGAGAACTGGGTCTCGTTCTGCATCACGCCCGCGACCACCTTGGCGAGACCCTTGTAGCCGGTGACGTATTTGTAATCCGCGCCCAGCAGGTCGAGCGCCATGCGGAAGCGGAGATCGTGCGACGACGTGACCCGCATGCCGGCGGCCTTGAACCCCTTGATCTTCAGGATGTCGTCGACCTTGCTTACGCCCGCGTCCTTGCGGATGTAGCACACCTGCGGGTGGCCGATGCCGGCGAGCCAGACGAACTTGGAGAAGTCGACGCGCAGACCGGGATCCTGGAGCACTTGCGAGATCAGCGGCGGGGTGAAGATCGCAAGCGACAGCCCGTCCGGCTTGGCGACCTGGCCCATGTAGTTGGAGCCGGTGATGCCGCCCGCGCCGGGGACGTTCTTCACGATGATGCCGGGGTTGCCCGGGATGTGCTTGCTCAGATGCTTGGCGACCAGCCGGCCTTCGATGTCGGTCGGCCCGCCGGCCGAGTAGTTGATCAGGATGGTGATGCGCTTGCCCTTGTAGAACTGCGCCTCCGCCGCGCCGGCAAGGCCGACAAGGGCGGCGACCGCGCCCGCCAGGGTTACGCTCAGCAGTCGTTTCATCGTCGTCTCTCCCCTTGATGTGTCAGTCCCGCTGATCGGACAGCATGGTCCCCAGCTTGAACGGCTCGAAGGTCGGCTTGTAGCTCTTCTCGTCGAGGAACTGGCGCAGCCCGGTGTTGTAGGAGTCTTCGGCGTCGCCGACCTTGATCGACTGGCCCTTGGCGGCGAGGTAGTCGTAGGCTTGGTCGAAATCCATCGTGCGCACCTGGCGCACCGCCTGCTTGGTCGCGCGCAGCACCGCCGGGCTCTTCTTCATCAGCTTCTCGGCGAGCTTGACGGTCTCCGCCTCCAGCTCGTCTTCCGGCACGGCGTAGTTGACCATGCCGATGCGCGCCGCCTCGTCGCCGTCGAACGGATCGCCGAGGCAGGCGTAGTAGAGCGCGTGGCGGGGCAGCACCGCATCGGAGATCGCCTTGGCGACCAGCGCGCCCGGCAGGATGCCCCAATTGACCTCGGACAGCGAGAACGTCGCGCTCTTGGCGGCGATCGCGAAATCGGCCGCCAGCAGCTGCATGAACGCGCCGCCCACGCAATAGCCGTGGATCATCGCAATCGTCGGCTTGTCGTAGTTGTAGAGCCGCTGCCAGCGCCAGCTATTGGCGTGGCGCTGCGCCTTCTTGCGTTCGAAGGGGTCGTTCTCCAGCTCGCGGAAGAACTTCTTCAAGTCCTGGCCGGCGCTGAAATTTCCGCCCGCGCCGGTGACCACGATCACCCGCGCGTCGGGGTCGGTCTCCAGCCGGCCGAGCGCGTCGTCCATGTCGTAGTGGAGCTGCGGGCTCATCGCGTTGCGCTTCTCGGGGCGGTTCATGATCGCCCAGGCGATGCCGTCCCGCAGCTCGACCTTGACGCATTCGTAGTTGTAGTCGGCCATGACCTCTCCTCAGGGCGTTCCGTCGTCGCGACCGCGGAAGCTTATCGGAGCGCGGCGGGGAGGCAAACCAGGGTAGACCTCACCCGCCGTATTCCCGCAACACGCGCCGCGCCAGCGCCATCTTGAGGATCTCGGTCGGGCCCTCGGTGATCACGAAGCTCCGCTGGTCGCGCCACATGCGCTCGATGGGGAGATCGGTGGTGAGCCCGATGCCGCCGTGGATCTGGAGGCAGCGATCCGCCGCCTCGAAGGACTGGGTGTCGCCGAGATACTTGCACATATAGGCCTCGTAGCGGACGTCCTCGCCGCGGTCGGCCTTCCAGGCGGCGTGGTGGACCATGAGCCTCAGCCGGTGCAGCTCGGCATAGATGTCGACCAGCATCCACTGCACCGCCTGGCGCTCGGCGAGCTTCTGGCCAAAGGTCACGCGCTGCCTGGCGTAGGAGGCGCCGAGCTCGAGGCAGCGCTCCATCACCCCGATGCCGCGCGCGCCGTGGCGGATCCGTCCCGCGCTGATCCAGCTCTGCGCGAACCTGAAGCCGTCCCCCTCCTCGCCGATGCGGTTCTCGACGGGAACCCGCACGTCCTCGAAGGCGATCTCCCACGGCCGGTCGTCCATCATCGTTTCCTGCGGCCGGAGCAGGGTCACTCCGGGCGTGTCCATGTCGACGAGGAACGCCGAGATCCCGCCGCGCGAGCCTTTGGCGCGATCGGTGGCGGCGAACACCTGGGCGAAATCGGCCTCGTCGGCGCCGGTGATGAAGCGCTTGGTGCCGTTGATCACGTAATGGTCGCCATCCCGAACCGCAGTCGAGCGCATGGCGCCCGGATCGCCGCCCGCGTCGGGCTCGGTCTGGGCGAAGCAGGCCTTCTTCTCGCCGGCGACGACCGGCAGCAGATAGCGTTCCTTCTGCGCCGCGTCGAGGAAGTAGAGGATCGGGCTCACCGCCGGTCCGAAGATGCTCGCGTTGCGCGAGGGCAGCGCGATGGTGCGGCCGAGCTCGGACCACACCACGGCGCGGGCCAAGAGCCCGAGCCCGAGCCCGCCATATTCCTCCGGCACGTCGTAGAGCCAGAGCCCGAGCGCCTTCGCCTTGCCCTCCAGCACGGCGCGCACGTCCGGCTTGAGCTTGCCGCCCTCGCAGGTCTCGCGCTCGATCGGGATCAGCTCGCGGTCGACGAAGCGCCGCACCGTCTGCTTGAGCATCGCGAGCTCTTCCGGCAGGTCGAAATTCATCGCCGCGCGGTCTCCCTGATATCGACCGCCCGCACGCCACCGCCCTCGGCGAGCACCGTCAGCGGGTTGATCTCGAAATCGGCGAGGCGATGGCGCACGCCGGGGAACGCATCCGCGGCCGCCAGCATCGCGTCGACCAGCGCGTCGACATCGCGCGGCGCCTGCCCGCGGAACCGGCCCAGCAGGGCGCGCGCGCGGAGCGAGCCCAGCATCTCGCGCGCCTCGGCCTCGTCGATCGGCAGCAAGCGGAAGGCGAGGTCGCGCAGCACCTCCACATGGATGCCGCCGAGCCCGGCTGCGATGACCGGGCCGAACTGCGGGTCGTCCCTGAGACCGACAAAGAATTCGAGCCCGGCGACCATCTCCTGCACCAAGAACCCGTCGAGCCGCGCGCCCGGATGGGCGTCCTCCAGCCGCGCGGCCATCCGCTCCGCCGCGCGCGCGACGGCATCCGCGTCGCCGAGCCCGAGCGCCACGCCGCCGATCTCCGTCTTGTGGACCGCCTGCGGGGAGACGACCTTGACGGCCACCGGATAGCCGATCTGGTCCGCCAGCGACGCGGCCTCGGCGGCGGTCGCGGCGCGCCCGCCTCGCGGACCCGGCACCCCGGCGGCGGCGAGCAGGTCGGCAAC
>JAPPGP010000262.1 GCA_028821395.1 Defluviicoccus sp. | reverse complement strand
AACTGAAACCTCTCGTAGCGATCCAGCGGGTTCGACTCCCGCCCGGCAAAGGCGCGGCCTGCCAGCCGGAAGCGAGTCTTGCATGGCGGGCGGCGTGAGCCGTCAAGCATTCGGGATAAGTCCCTATCGAAGGACGGCTCAGTCGAGCCCGGCGAGGAAATCGGCGACTTCCCGCGCGGTCTCGGCGGGCTTCTCGACGAACGGGATGTGGCCGCCGCCCGGGATCTCGAGATAGGTGGCGCCCGGGATCGCTTCGGCGATGGTCCTGGAGAACTTCGCGGGGATGAAATAGTCGTTGTCGCCGGTCAGCACCAGGGTGGGGCAGGCGACGGCGCGGATCTTCGCGGTCCACGACTCCTCGTCCGCCTGGCCCGGCAGGCGGCGTCCCCAATGCAGGATCGAATCGAGGAAGGCGGTGTAGAGCACGGGCGAGTTCCTGCGCACGTTCTCCTGGTTGGCCCGCATGACGGCGAGCCCCTCGTCGGTGTCCATGAACTCCCGGGTCATGGTCGAGAGCCCCATGAAGTCGGCGAGCTCCTCGCCCATGCCGATCTTCGCGATGATCTTCTTGCGCAGCGAGAAATTGAGCTCCATCGCCCGGTCGAGCTCGGAGAAGCCGCCGACCACGATCATCGAGCGCACCAGCTCGGGATGGCGCACCGCCATCGCCTGCGCCATCGACCCGCCGAGCGAGGAGCCCAGCACGTCGACGCTTGACCAGCCCGAGTGGCGGGCGAGCGCGGCGAAGTCGTCGGCCCAGAGCTCGGCGCCGTAGGTGACGCCCGAGGGGTCGTCCTTGCGCGACCGCCCGACGCCGCGCGGATCGACCAGCACGGTCATGCAGCCCCCGCGCAGCAGCGGCTCGCCCAGCCGGTAGTAGCTGTGGTCCATGCCGAGCCCGGGGAGCAGCATCAGCGGGTGGCCGCTGCCCTGCGCCTCGTACCAGATCTCTGTGCCGTTGACCGCCGCCGTCGGCATGGCGTTCCTCCTCAGCCCCCGGCTTCGCGCAGCGCTTGCCAGATGCAATGCGGGGTCGCCGGGAGCGGGAGTGCGGCCACCCCGCGGGCGGCGAGCGCGTCGAGCACGGCGAGGATCACCGCCGGGTAGGCGCCGCCATTGCCGGCCTCGCCGCAACCCTTGACGCCGAGCGGGTTGGTGGCGCAGGGCACCGGGTGGGTGGTGAAGTCGATTGCCGCCATGTGGTCGGCCCGTGGCATCGCGTAGTCCATGTAGGAGCCGGTCAGGAGCTGGCCGTCGTCGTCATAGACCGTGTTCTCCAGCAGCACCTGGCCCAGCCCCTGGGCGATGCCGCCATGCACCTGCCCCTCGACGATCAGCGGGTTGAGCACGGTGCCGAAATCGTCGACCACGGTGTAGCGCTCGACCGCGGCCGCGCCGGTGTCGGGATCGATCTCGATTTCGCAGACATGGCAGCCGTTGGGGAAGCTGATCGGGCTCGTCTGGTGCGAGCGCCTGGCCCCCAGCCCGCCGGCGAGGTCGCCGGGGAGCGCACGGTTGGCGCGGGCTTCGTCGGCGAGGCCCATGATGCCGATCGACCGGTCGGTGCCGGCGACGCGGAACACCCCCTCCGCGAACTCGATGTCGTCCACCGCGGCCTCCAGCACGTGGCCCGCGATCCGCCTCCCGCGCGCGATCACCGCCTCGCTCGCCTCGAGGATGGCGCCGCTTGTGGCGATCGCCGAGCGCGAGCCGCCCGACCCGCCGGCGCCCTCGCTCATCTCGTCCGAATCGTGCTGCACGATGCGTATCCGTTCGAACGGCACGCCGAGCGTCTGGTTCAGCACCTGGGCGAAGGGGGTCGCGTGGCCCATGCCGAAATCGCAGGTGCCGGTGACCAGGGTCACCGTGCCGTCCGCCTCGAAGCGGATGTCGGCGAGCTCGGTGCCGGGGGGCGCGGTGGTCTCCAGATAGGGCGCGACGCCCAGCCCGCGCAGCCTGCCCGAAGCCTCGCTCGCCCGGCGGCGTTCGGAGAAGCCCGCGACGTCGGCGCGCGCCATCGCCCGGTCCAGGATCGCCTCGAAGTCGCCCGAATCGTAAACCAGCCCGACCGGGGTCTCGAACGGCATCTGGTCGGGCCGGACCAGGTTGCGCCGGCGCAGCTCGATCCGGTCGATGCCGGTCTCCGCCGCCGCCTTGTCGATCAGCAGCTCGAGGAAGTACTTCGACTCCGGCCGCCCGGCGCCGCGATAGGGGCCGGTCGGGACGGTGTTGGTGAACACGCACTTGGCGCCGTAGGAGAACAGCGGGGTCTTGTAGACGCTGATGATGTTGCGGCTGACCACCATGGTCACCGGCCACGGACCCATGGCGGTGAGATACGCCCCCATGTCGCCGAGCGCATCGACCTTGAGCGCGAGGAAATCGCCGTCTTCGTCGAGCGCGAGCGCGAGGTCGACCGTCATCGCCCGCCCCTGGTGGTCGGCGAGAAAGCTCTCCGCGCGGTCGGCGCACCACTTGACCGGGCGGCCCAGACGGCGTGCCGCGTACATCGCGCAGATCGCCTCGGCATAGGCCGCGCCCTTCATGCCGAACGAGCCGCCGACATCGTCGCTGACCACCCGGATCTTGTCCGGCGCCACGCCGAAGATCGCGCCCGCCAGCGTCGCCCGGTAGCCGGTCACGCCCTGGCTGCCGACATGGAGGGTGAACTTTTCGGCCTCGGCGTCGTACTGCGCGAGCGCGGCGCGCGGCTCCATCGTGTTGACCACCATGCGGGTGTTGTCGAGGCGGATGCGGGTCACGTGATGGGCGTCCGCCAGCGCCGCCTCGACCGCCGCCTCGTCGCCCATGTGGAAGTCGAGGAAGACGTTTCCGGGGCAGCACTCCCAGATCCCGGGCGCGCCCTCGGCGAGCGCGCGCTCGACGGTCGCCGCGGCGGGGAGCGGCGCAACCTCGAAGCGGATGGCCTCCGCCGCGTCGCGCGCCGTGTCCAGGGTCTCCGCGATCACCACCGCCACCGGGTCGCCGACATGGCGCACCCGTCCGATGCTGAGCGCCGGGCGCGGCGGCACGCTGGGTGTCGAGCCGTCGCGGTTCTTCATCGGCACCGGGCAGGGGATGTGGCCGATCCCGTCGGCTTCGAGGTCGTCCCCGGTATAGACCGCGAGCACGCCGGGGGCGGCGGAGGCGGCGTCGATGTCGAGCACCGCGATCTCCCCGTGACCCACCGTCGAGCGCAGGAACACCGCATGCGCCTGGCCGGGCGCGTTGACATCGTCGGTGTAGCGGCCGCCGCCCGAGAGCAGGCGCGGGTCCTCGCTGCGCGGGACCGGCTGGCCGATCCCGAATTTGAGCACGCTGTCGTCGGGCATCGCGGGGTCTATTCGGCGGCCTGTTCTTCGTTTTCTTCGTTGCGCCGCGTCGACGCCTCGAGGCGGGCGATGAGCTCGTCGGTCTCCTGCACGTCGCCGAAATGGAGGTAGAAATTGCCGAGCGCCGCGGCGTGCTCGGAATCGCTCATCGTCGCGCAGCCGTCCGAGACCATCAGCGAACGGTAGTTCAGCATCATCGCGTCGCGCGCCGTCGATTCGCAGCACACATTGGTCGCCACCCCGGTCACGATGAGGGTCTCGATCTCGCGGTCGCGCAGCACGTTCTCGATATTCGACGAGCCCTGGATGAAGGCGCTGAAGCGCCGCTTGACGACGATCTGGTCCTCGTCGCGCACGTCGAGGGTGGGCCAGAGCTGGAACGCCCGCGAGCCGCGCTGCATGGCATTCAGGCGCTGCTCGCGCTTCTCCGGCAGCAGGCGCTCATGCGTGACCGACCAGCTCTTCAGCGACTCGCGGGTCGCCAGGTTCTGCAGCCAGACCACCAGACCGCCGGCGGCTCTCACCGCCTCGGCGAGGCGGTTGACGTTGGGCACGATCTCCTGGGCGACCGGCGCCGCGCCGAGCTGGCCCTCCTCCATGAAATAGATCTGCATGTCGACCACCACCAGCGCCGTCTTCGGGCCGTCGAAGGTCTCGCAGGTATGCGGCCGTCCCTGGCGCTCGACCATCCGGTCGACATAGTCCTTGGGCATCTCGAAAGGGTGCATCAACGCCTCCGCGGTTGGCTGGAGCGACTATAGGTCCGCCGCCGCCGCGCGGCAATCGCGCCCGCCCGGGCGGTCTTGCAATGTCACGGCATTCTGGCCACGATGACCGCGATGCCTCTGCGGTTCCGCACGGCACAGGGTGCGCGGGCCGCCAACGAAGACAGAACGGTTGCGGGGACGGCCATGAGCGATACCAGCCAGCAGAACGGCTCGGCCTTGGCGCGGATTGCCGACGCTTTGCACCCATTCGTCAGCGCCGGGGTGGTCACCCTGCCGCGGCTCATCATCGGCTCGCTGATCCTGTTCGGGATCGCGATCAACTTCGCCAACATCCTCGGCCGCTATCTGTTCCTCGCGCCGATCGTCTGGGCCGAGGAGATCATGATCTATTCCATGGTCTGGATGGTGTTCATCGGCGCGGTGCTGGTGAGCTGGGACGGCCACCACCTCCGGATGGACTTCTTCTCCATCATGCTGCCCTCGCCGTTCAAGGAGATCATGAACTTCGCCGGCGTGGTCTGCTTCCTGCTGGTGTGCATCTTCGTGCTGCCCCAGACCTACACGGTGACCGAGCTGATGTACCGGCTGGACCAGCGCAGCGTGGTCGCCGAGATCCCCATGGTGATCCCGCACTTCGCCATCCTGCTCGGCTTCATCATGATGTTCATCGTCATCGTCTGGCGCTTCCGGCGGCTGGTCACCGGCGACCTCACCAGCGAGGTCGAGGACTTGATCGCGGCGACCGAACAGCAGCAGGAAGAAGCGAAGCGCAGGGCGGAATCCGGCGGCTGAGCCGCGCCCGGGCACAGAGAACAAGCGCAGCAGGGTTTCGGGGAGACGGGGAATGGAGTGGGTGATGGTCCTGATGCCGGTGGGTCTCCTGATCCTCGGCTTTCCGATCTTCATCATCCTGGTCGCCACCTCGGCGATCATCCTCCTGTTCTTCATGCAGGTGCCGCATACCGCGGTCCACCAGGTGATGTTCGGCAGCGTCGACAAGTTCGCGCTGATGGCGGTGCCGTTCTTCATCTTCGCCGGCGAGCTGATGGGCATGGGCGGCATCTCCCAGCGCATCATCTCCTGGGTGATGTCGGTGATCGGCGGGATGCGGGGCAGCCTGCCGCTGACCACGGTGGGCACGTGCACGATCTTCGGCGCGATCTCGGGGTCGAGCCCGGCCACCGTGGCCGCGGTCGGGCGGCTGATGTACCCGCCGCTGCGCGAGAAGGGCTATGACGAGAGATTCTCGACCGGCGTGCTGACGTCTTCGGGCGCGATCGCCATCGTCATCCCGCCCTCCATCAGCATGATCCTCTACGGCGCCTCGGCCGAGCAGTCGGTATCGCATCTGTTCATCGCCGGCGTCTTTCCCGGCCTGCTGATGTCGCTGATGATGGGCGGCTACATCTACTGGTACGCCGCCCGGCGCGACATCCGCGAGGGCCAGCCCTTCGAGTGGGGCGAGTTCCTGCGCGCCAGCAAGTCCGGCATCTGGGCGCTCGGCACCCCGGGGATCATCCTGGGCGGCATCTATGCCGGCGTGTTCTCGCCCACCGAGGCGGCGGGGATCGCCTGCGTCTACGCCATCCTGGTCACCAAGTTCATCTACGGCGACATCTCGTGGCGCGGCATCTGGGACGTCTCGATCAACTCCATGTACCTGACCGCCCAGGTGCTGATCATCGTCGCCGGCGCCGGCGTGTTCTCCTGGCTGCTCACCATCAGCGGAATCCCGCAAGCCGCGGTCGCCGCGATCCAGGCGCTCGACGTCCCGCCCTGGGTCATCCTGATGATCATCAACGTGTTCCTGCTGATCGTCGGCTGCCTGCTCGACCCCGGATCGGCGATCCTGGTGCTGACGCCGCTGCTCGCGCCCATCGCGGCGGCGCTCGGCGTCGATCTGGTGCATTTCGGGGTCATCATGACGGTGAACCTCGCCATCGGCATGTTCACCCCGCCCTTCGGGCTCAACATCTTCGTCGCCCAGGCGCTGTTCAAGGCGCCGCTCAAGAGCATCTATCCCGGGCTGGTGCCGTTCATCGT
>JAPPGP010000114.1 GCA_028821395.1 Defluviicoccus sp. | reverse complement strand
TCCAGTTCGTTCTTCCCCGCCGCCGATCGTTACCCCCGCGCGTCAGCGTCGTGCCGCCGGTGCCCGACGGGACACGCCGGACGACATGCGCCAGCATCCCGGAAACGTTCTCGTCGACGAAGGTCGTGTCGAGGGCGGAATTGGCGACAGCAGGCAGGGGAAGGGGAACGGGCTGTCCGCCCAGGATCCGGTTTCGAACTGTCCCCAACAGCTTGTCACCGAGTCGGCGACCGGATAGATGGGAAACAAGGTGTCGGATAATTTCCCGGCTCGCTGTCCTTCGATGTCAAACCCCGGCAACGGACGAATTCTCGGTCTCCGACTGACGGACAGGAGGGGCGACGCATGAAATCGGCTGCCAAGGCAATGGCCGCGGTGTCCTTCTTCGTGCTGGCCGGTTGCAGTGACGGCGGCGGTGGAGAGGACCGGCCAGCCATGGCCGACCCAACTTCTGTGAGCGAGATCCGCGTGATCGATGCGGACACGGCGGATGTCGACGGGGTGCGCTACCGACTGCACGGGATCGACGCGCCGGAGGCGCGCCAGACCTGCCGCGCCTGGGGCCGGACCTAGGACTGCGGCGCGGTCGCGTGTGCAAATGCTCGCGGGGAACGCGGCAAGCGAGCCCTCAATGACGATGGATTCGGATGGGTCGCATAGTATATCAAGGAATTGTGAAATCCGGCATTCACCTGCCGACGAAAGGGAGGTTCCCATGGAACGCGACGATTTCGTCTTGGCCGCGATGGCGGCGATTCCGGGTCAAGCGTTTTCCCCCGTTCAGGTACAGAAGTTCTTTTTTCTTCTGGACAAGAAAGTTTCTGGGTTCGTGGGAGGGCCGCACTTCGACTTCATCCCTTACGACTATGGGCCATTCGACAAGGATGTATACCGATCCTTGGAGATACTTGCGACGAATGGCCTGGTTCGCGTCCTGCCTGCGAATCCCGCTCGTTCGCGCGAATACATGGTGACCAACGAAGGACTGCGCGTCGGGGCCACCCACCTCGACACACTCGACGAGGCTGTGCAGGGTTATATTCGCCGCCTTGCTGAATGGGTCTTGTCTCTTTCGTTCTCCCAGCTGGTTTCGGCCATATACAAGGAATTTCCCGACATGCGGGAGAACAGCGTATTTCAGGAGTAGGCGGTGACCCTCGTTCTTGGGATCCGATGTACGGACGGAGTGATCATCGGCAGCGATAGTGCGATGACGTTCGGGCCCAACGCACAATTGCCGACGATCGAGCAGAAAAACCGTGAGAAGATCAGCGTTGTCGATGGGCGGGTCGTTGTTGCCGGGACGGGCTATATCGGATGTTCCCAACGGTTTATCGACCGGGTCCGGGGGCTCTGGCAGGAAAAACAGCTACAGAGCGTCGATCCGATCGAAATGGGTCGCAGGATTTCCAGGGCCGTGATCGATGATTTCATTTCGACCAAGGTACAGCCTGGAGGGTTCGGAGCCCTGGTGGCGGTACCAAGGGGCCAATCTGCAGAGTTGATCGAATTCGCACTGCAAGACCTCCAGCCAGAGGTCAAGACCGATGCCAACTGGTATGCATCGATGGGATCCGGGCAGACGGTCCTGGATCCCCTTCTTGGATTTGCCCGTGCGGTCTTCTGGGGTGACCAGCCGCCCAACAGCACGGACGGCTTGTTCGTTGCGACGCTGATTCTGAAACTGGCGATTCAGATGTCACCGACGGGCGTTGCCGGGCCGATTCAGATGGCCGTACTACAGCCGGCGAGGAAAGGGCAACTGGCTGCCCGGCTGCTGACCCGTGACGAAATCGTAGAACATGAGGCTTCCGTGGATAGCGCGATAGACTATTTCCGCGGGTACAAGGCCATGATGGGCGGCGGAGACGAGACAGCCGAAGAAGCGCCCGCCGCACCGGCTTCCCCGTAGGGAGCTAGGGCACCCGACAGCCTGATCGGGCGCTGGGTCCCCAGCAATTGCGATCAAGCACTGACAGATCACCTTGGTGGAATTGGCACAATGGCCCACATGCTGGACCTGTTCGAGACGGAAATCGGGACCCGGGAGTTCACCGTTGCTGAACGGCTCGAACTCTCTCCGAGGGACGAAAGGACCGAACGAATCCCTGACGCATATCGAGAAGGACCCGTGGGTCGATGGCTGCTCTCCGACGATGCATTGAAGGGCGGGCTCTGGCGTCACCAGGCCGTCGCGCTTGAGGCATGCGCCTCTGGCGAAAATGTGGTGCTGTCGACGGGCACCGCGTCGGGCAAATCCCTTGTGTTTCAGGCCACCGCGATCAGGACGCTTCAACAGGACGACGAGGCCAAGGTCCTTGTGTTCTATCCCCTCAAGGCGCTTGCGGCGGACCAGGACCAGAGCTGGCGCCGCGTTCTCGAACGGGCGGGGATGCCCGGCAACTGGATCGCAACCGTCACCGGTGATGTGCCCCTTGCGGAGCGCAAGGCCGCACTCGAACAGGCTCGGATCGTTATCGCGACACCCGATGTCTGTCACGCCTGGCTCATGCGGAACCTCGCCAGTCGCGAATTCAAACGCTTTCTCGCGAGCCTGGACCTGTTGATCGTCGATGAGGCGCATGTGCTCGAAGCGGTTTTCGGCAGCAACGCCGCCTTCCTGTTACGTCGCCTCCAGGCAGCCGCGAGGATCTGCCGGGCGGGGAAACGGGAGGATCATGCGCTTTCGGTGGTCGCCACAAGTGCGACGATCGCGAATCCGGAGGAACACCTGCGCGCGCTGACCGGGCTCGATTTCGCGGTGATCGGTCCGAATGACGACGGCTCGCCGCAACACGCCCGAAGTTTGCTGCATCTGGCATGTGGCGGGGACGAATCGCAGGCCGCGGTCTCGGAACTTCAGAAGGAGCTGGTCGCCAATTCCGATTCGGGCAGCTTCATCGCCTTTCTCGACTCCCGCCAGGGCGTCGAACGGCTTGCGGCACGGATCGGGCACGATTTGGTCAAGCCGTATCGGAGCGGGTACGAAGTAGGAGACCGTGCCGGTATCGAACGCGCGCTTCGCTCGGGTCGTCTTCGCGGCGTCGTTGCGACATCCGCCCTCGAACTCGGTATCGACATTCCACACTTCGCCGTCGGTCTGAACCTCGGTCTGCCGGCATCGCGGAAGGCTTTCCGGCAGCGTCTGGGCCGCATCGGAAGGTCGACGCCCGGAACTTTCGCCGTGGTGGCGGAACCTGATGCCTTCCGGCGTTACGGTTCGTCGCTCGCGGACTACTATCGGGATTCGGTCGAGCCGTCGCATCTCTACCTGGGCAATCGTTTCGTCCATTTCGCCCATGCGAAATGCCTTGCCGAGGAACTCGACATGCTCGGGGTAAGGGGACGGTCGGTGCCGCCGGCCAACATCGACTGGCCTTCGGGCTTCACCGACGTGTACGAGTTCGCGAGAGTGGGTGGCGGCAGGGCCCGGCCCCGGGAATTCGACCATGTTGCAAGGGTTGGCGGCGACAACCCGCACCACAACTATCCGCTGCGAAATATCGGCGAAGAGAGCTTCCAGATCGGACACGGATCGGGGGCCTTCCAGCGCATCGGCACCCTGACCCTCCAGCAGGCAATTCGCGAGGCGTACCCGGGCGCGATCTACATGCATCTGGGTCGCCGCTGGAGGATTCAGGAATGGCGGAACACGGCCTGGGACCGTGCCATCAGGGCCTCCTCGTGGAAGGCTCCGATCGTCACCAGACCCCTGATCAGGACGTTCGTTAACCTCAGCATAGAACCGGCCGGACTCGTGGCGGGAAATTTCCGGAAGGGGCCGAGCGGGTTTCTCGCGGAATGCCAGCTCCAGATCACCGAGCGGGTGGAAGGATACGAGGAACGGGGCGAACGGAAGAGCTACCGCGATCTCCGCGAGCAGGATCCAAACATGGTGCCGAGGACCCGCGACTTTCGCACAACGGGCGTGGTGCTCAAGATCGAGGCGGCATGGATGAGAGACGGTGCCAACAAGAGGCTTCTTGCGGACGCGTTGCGCGATCTCCTGATAAGGGAGTACAGCATCTCACCGTCGGACATCGGCGGGGCGTCTTCGAATGTCGCGATGGTGCGGGACGGGGAACGCCGTTCCGTCAGCGACGTGATCGTCATCTTCGACGCGACCTATGGCAGCCTCCGACTCACCGAACCCGTGTTCGCCGAACTCGACAAGCTGATTGCCCGGCTGGAGCGCTCCAGCGAGCTATCGCCGGAAAACGGTGCGCTGGTGCCTGACGGCATCGCATCGGCGGTTCGCGCATGGTTCGAGGACTTGGAGTCCGCTGACGCCGATGAGTTTTCCGGTCTCGTGGAAGGCGACCTGGATTCCCAGACCGACGGTCTGCTCTTGGTGCTTGCGCCCGGGAGCATAGCTGCCAAGCGGGATGGCAAGGGCGTGATCCGCGACATAGAGATCGTGGGCCCGGAAATCGTCTCCTTCGACGGACCGCCCAAACTGTTCTACCGCTACAAGACGGATGGTTCGGGAACCGCGTTGGTGGTCGCGGATGCGGTCGAGACCGTCGGCGACGAGTACCGCTTGGTGAAATGGGATCCCAGAACCTCGGAATTCGTCGAGGATCACGCCAAAACTGACGCGGAAGCGCACGCATCGCAGGTCTGAACGCGAGGAAATTCCATGGCTCGATCATTGGGGCCGCATGTACAGATACCACAGCGTGGCCGGGTCAAGGGCGAGGTCGCGGTGGTTCATGCTTTCTGCGCTCGCTCTTCAGGGTCCGACGGGCCGAAGGCCGGAGCCGTGACATTGGAAGCAGGTCTCCAAATCCGGACCTCCGACACGGAGCCCGTCACACCGTTCGCAATTTCCCGATTGGTCGCCTTCCAACGCCTTGAGTTCGCCTTGGGTCGGTCCGTCGGTTATCTGGTCGCTTTCCCAAGACGGGCCGCACACAAGCAGGTAAATCAGTTGCGTGCGGCTGATGCGGAAGGTTCGTAACCACCTCCGCAGACTTTTCAAGCTCGGTCCGGCGTTCTTCCGTCACCGCGTATTCATCGGACACGAGCCGAAGCCAAGGCCTTTTTCTTCCGTCCATTGGAATCCCTCCCGTCACCGGCTGAGTTTTGCCGTTCGGGCGCGCTGAGGCGCTTGCGGCTTCCTGATCCTCCTCGGTGCCCTTATGGAAGTGATCGCGATCCTGTTCATCACGACGCCGTTCCTGTTCCCGAGGGGAAGCTCGACCGCGCTGCATAGGCCAGGCCAGAGCGCACCAGGCCCGCCGTCACCGCCATCCTGCGCCGCCAAACCCAGCCCCAAAATACCCTTCGGCGGATGTATACGCCGTGGCAGCAACACGCGCTCGCATCCCTTCGTTACCCCGAAGGTCGAGGCGGCGGTGGGAGCGATCCAGACCGGTATTCTTCTGGCGCTGCGCCACGAGACCCTCTTCTCGCCGGTCGCGATGAACGGCGTTACCCAAGCAACCGGCGGCTCAGCTTTACTCCTTCAGCCGCAAGTCGGGACTTATGTCTTTTAGAATCTCGTTGACGGACGTCACAGTTTCCACGGGGACATCGTCACCGTCTCCCAGCGTGATGCTCACGAAAAACCGTAAGCGGAGGCCGGCGGCAGCCGTAATGATGTTCGGAAGCGCGTCGACTAGATCCTGTAGTTGGTTGGGTTCCAGATCGGCGTCGCCAGTGTATGTACCCTTGGGGACGGGTGTGAAGTCCGCTGAATCCTCAAAACCCGGTGTTACTCCCTCGGGTTCAGTGAGCGTCACGGCTGCCGCGCCCGCAGCTTCGCACGGCCACGGGCCGCTGTCGGGCGCGAGAGCGAGCCAGCGCGCGCTGATGGCGTCGTCGATCGCCCGGCGCAGGATCGGCCACGGGAGCGGCGCTCCGACCTGCACCGAGAGCGCGGCCGACAGGGCGAGTGCGCTGGTTTGCCCGTCCTTCCAGGCCTCCGGCACGATGTCCTTGGTCAACCGATCCACCGATAGCGGCTGCATCGGCTCGCGTAGCTCGGCGGCGTCTGTCAATACGCCGGGCGGTGCAGGTTCGCCCTGAAAGCTCGCGGGGCCGTTCACCAGCCAGAGGACGCCCTGACGAACGGCGTCGGAAACAGCCGCCTCGACCGCCGCGCGCGGGCAGGCCGGGATGGCGACGGGCTCCTCGTAACCCTCGCGCTGCACGGTCGCGGTGCGCCCGCCCGCGAAATATGCGACAACGTCAGCCACGGTTATCGACTCGCCGGTCCACAGCTCCGGCAGAATGCCCGGCGCCAACGCACTCGGATCGAGCTCCGAAAGCGTCGCCTTGTCCGGCAAGAACAGTTCCAAGGCAGGCTCCACCCGGGCCGTCTCGTCGATCGGCGCCCGCCACCACGTCCTGACCGACTTGTCGGGGCGGACGAGGGACGCAACGAAGATGCCTTCGCGGACGCCCCCGTCGATGGTGTCGAGGATCTCCTTTTGGCGGAGCATTTTCGGCAGCTTGGGGTTCTCCGCGAACGCGCCCGCCAAATCCTTGACGCGACGTGATGTCTCGTCCGTGCGCCAGAGATCGTAAGGGCCGCCCGGCAGCATCGCCTCTGCGCTGATCGCGGTCTCCTGAATACGCGCGCGCCGATCGGCCTTGACGGTCGCGAACAGCGGCTCGTTGCCGACGGTAGCCTTGAACGCCTGAATATCGTTGCGCTCGTTGACGGTGACGATGATCGCCCAGGCTTGGCGGACAGCGTCGGGGACGCGCTTGCGTGCTTGGTCCGTCCAGGCAGCGAGCATCCCCTCGCGAATTTGATCTTGGTGGACCTGGTCTCCGAGCTGACTGCGTACTTCCTCCCAGCCCAGGTATTCGCGGATGCGCACGCGGGCGGCGTCCAGACCGTCTCGGGAGGGCGCTGCCAGCACGATGGCGTTGCGGCGCGTACGGGGACGATCCGCCCCGGTCGTTTCGTCGATGAAGCGCCGCGCTTCCGCGCTTGGCTTGCCGGAGTCGGAAACCGCGCCCGGCCCCAGAATAGCGAAGTGGAACTCCCCGTCGTCCTCGATGTCGCGCGGCCGTTCCGGCAGCATGTGCACGCGTGCGCCGGCCGCCGCCGCGCCTTGGGTGAGGCTTTTCGTCCGCCGGACTTCGGCGAGGAGTGTTTGCTCGACAAGCTCCGCCGTAACCCGGTTGGCGCAGGCGTCGTGGTGCATCTGCTTGAGGTTGGGCCGGTTGCCCAGACGCCATGCCGTGGGCAGCGCATCGGAGCCGCTGTCCGCTACAGAAGAGCCAGAGAATTCCGCCTCGTCGAGGAACCAGGACAAATCCGTCCACCGACGCAAGCCCTTCTCGAGCTCGATGCGGTCCGGGCGCGTCGCGCTGACGAGCGCCATCAGTTCCGGGGTGTGCGCTTTCTGGCCGATCGGTTGCGAGCTCAGGAAGGCGGCGCACACCGCCTGCTCCATTTCTCGGAACTTCAGCGCAGGCTGCTCGTCCTGAATCGTCCGTGCCTTGGCAAGCTCCCCTTCCAGAACGGCGCTCCAGACGTTGCCGGTGCCGTCAGTCACCTCGCGGGTGGCGGTGCCGGCGAGCTCTCGCGCCGCCTCTGCGAGAGCGCCCTCACCGGGCGCCGGCAGGAACACGTTGGGACCGACGAGCGGCCCCGTGTCCCACGTCTCGGCGTCGCGCAGCGCGATGGCGAAGGTCCTCAAGATGCCGCGCGTGCGCTGGAACCCGTCCAACTGGGTCCACTTGGTGTAGAAGATGTCGGTCAGGTCCGGGTGGAAGGGATAGCCATCGAGGAACCGCTGCTCGGCGTTCGCCCTGTCCTTGCGCACGGCCTCGTCGACCCCGGCAATATTGGCCACGGCCGCGGTGACGTGCGGACGGAAGGCGTCCGGACTGGCAATCGACTGGGGCGCGAAAAAGCGTCGGCGCAGCACCTCGGCGACGTCCTGCCGCTGTACCGGCTGGACGCCCTCCTCCCTCTGCCGGTTGAAGATGTCGAAGATCTGTTGGGTCAGCTCCTTACCGAGAGCGTCGCTCTTTGCGGGATCGGACGCGAGCAGCGAGGCGACCAGGGCGCAGCGATCGACCCTGACCGTTGCTTGGCAAAGATACTGGAAGAAATCGATCAGCCGGGTACGCCAGCCCTCCGCCATCGCCGCCTTTTCGCGGGCGTACATGAGCACTTCGTCGATCAGCACCAGGGTCGCAAGCTCTTCCGCCTGCGGCCGCGAAAGCAGTTCGGCAAGCAGCGGCTCCGCGGGCGGCGTCTCCCGTTCCTCGTTGGCGCCGTCCGGGTGGAGCACGCGCAATCCTTCCTCGCCCGCGATCTGGAAAGCGAGCACGCTCCATGGATGCTTGAGCCAGCGCAGCGCACCATTGGGGCCGCGTACCTCCATGCCCTTTTCGACATCGAGCTTGTCGAAGCAGAGAGCCGCGACGCGCGCCGCCGGCAGAGGCGCACCGACATGGGATCGAAACTGTTCAACCGCGGGCAGCGCCGGCAGCGATTCCGGCTGGTGCATGAGATGGTAGAGCGTCACCAGAGTATGGGTCTTGCCTCCGCCATAGGTCAGTTCGAGTTGGCGGATGGCCTTGGTGTTCTTGCCGGCGAGGCGAAGCGCCACGTCGCGCGTGAGGTCCCGCAACGGAACGGTGGGAAAGGTAAGGGCGAAGAACCGGTCCGGGTTCTCATAGACCGGCCGCACGCCTTTTTGCATCGCCACGTCGTGCAGGTCGGCGGCGAAGTCGGCGAGCGAGAGTTCCCCCGTGCGCACGTCTTCACGCAATTTCGCGACTTCGTGCCAGGGTGTCCAAGGAAGGGTCTGTGCCATATCGGCGTCACTCCTCGGGTTCAGGGCAGAGCTTCGAGACGCTGGGCGAGCGCGTCGAAGTCCTCAGGGCACTTCTGCCGGATCGCAGTGATATTACGCGCGGCCTCGTCGCCCAATGTCTCACGGCCACCACCGGGGCCGTCGGCCACGCCGCGCCCATCCGCCAAGACGTCGAAGTACCGTTCCTTGACCTGGACCTCCGCGCGAACGTCCGCCCAACGCCAACCTCTCGGTAGATCCAGACCGGCGAGAACCCAGGTTTCGATCTCTTCCCAAGCATTCTGGGCGAGAAAAGTGCGATCGTTTGCGAACTCGCCTTCGAGCTGGTCCAGTCTTTGCCGCCGCCCCAGAACGCCGTCGCGGTCGACGCAAAGGATGAAGATGTCGGTCATACCGTCGTGCTGCTCCACGACTTCCTGGATACGCTCTGATTTCAGCGCCTCATCAACGCCACCCAGCAAAGGGTCCTGGCAGACCCTGACACGCACGTTTCGTCTGCCCATGGTTGCAAAAAGCCGCTTGAACAGCGGTTTCAGGAGGTATTGGTCATTGCGGAAATCCTCGGGAATGACCAGAACCCTCATTCGGAAAGTTCCCCGCTGTCCCCGTTTCCTTCGGCAAAAGCGAGCGCGGTTTCCATCCAGCTGCCTGCAAGAAGCCTTCCCAATCCTTGAGTCTTCCGCAATTTCCGAGCGTTATGCAGATCGGCGACCGGGCGAATGATGGCGTCGTTCGTGTCCTCCAAGCGACAGGTGACAGAGGTGTTCTCGAAGGTCTCGTCACTCACCATGGATAGCAGGTCGGGCGAATGGGTCGTGGCAATCACTTGGACCCCGCCCTTCGCGGTCTGTCGCTCGATGAGATCGACCAGGAGATGAAGCCGCGACGGGTGAAGGCCAATGTCGATTTCCTCGAAGAAATAGAGACGGGTTGGGTCCCTGCCGAGCAACGCAGCCAACACGCCGAGAAACCGCAACGTGCCGTCCGAAGCGCTGTAGGCGGATATATCCCTACCGGGTTCTCGTATCTTGAGGTGGATTCTTCCCGAAGGATCGGGGGGGAAATCGAAATCCTCTACGTCCATCGGCGTCAATTCACGAATCCATTCGATCAGAACCGACTTGCGGTCGTGATCGGAGCAGATCTCCTTGAGGACGGTCGGTAGGTTTCCTCCCCAATCTCCTAGCTTTGTCTGATTCGAAAACGCGGGCTCCCGCATACGGTCTGGCGAAAACTCGGGGAAACGCATGCTTGCGAGGACATCGACGACTGATCGGAGCTGCTCTCTATCGCTGTGAGAAACCTCAAGGCTCTCAAGGACCTGCACCAGAGCGGGCCTGTCGAGATCGACTTCGATCGCCCGCTTCGTCCCGAGATCGACCCGACGGTTTCCGTAGTTGCTCCGAGGTTTCTCGTAAACGGATTCACCCGCCATCTGCAGTCTTTCGTAGGTGATTCTGAACCCGCTCTTGCCTATCTCGCGGCTGACCTCGATGGCGTAGCCGGCGGTGGCAGCTTGCGTCGTCAGCTCAATCTCGAGAGCGAAAGCAGGGAGGAGCGGCGGGGATGGATTTGTCGACTTTCCGACGCGGATGATCTCGTCGGTCGCGCCCCGGATCGGCACCGACTCAGGCTGTGCGCCAGCCCCGTACTTCCCTCCGATTATCTCCGCCAGCGTGTAGCCGCGGCCGATGCCGTGGAGGAAGCGGAAGGCGTCACGGATATTGCTCTTGCCGCTGGCGTTGGCGCCGACGATCACTGTGAACGGGCCGACGCGCAGCGTCTCGTCGGCGAAGTTCTTGAAGTCCTTGAGGCGGAGCGAAGTAATCATGGCGTCGCCTCCAGCCGGAATGCCGTCTGGCGCGGCAGAGCGATGCCCGCCCGGGCGGCGATGTGGTTGGAGAGAGATTCGAGGATCGTGCGTTCCTCCGATCCGGCCGGCGCCAGCTCAATCAGCGCCTGCACCAGCCGGGCGAACAGAGCATGACGCGCGAGGCCGTTGTCATCGATATAGAGGTTCACCCGAGCCTCGTCGCCGGCGCGCCAGAGGTGCATCAGCCGGTGAGCGCGGTCGATCAGCGGCACCGACCGTCCTCCCGGCCCCTCGTGTCCGAGCCACTTGGCCTTGCGCCGGGTCCAGGGCAGGAGCTTGACCTTGCCGCCACTGGAACCGGAGCCCGTATCGTCTTCGTCGCCCGTGGCTTCGTCGTCTTCCGGATCGTCGAACAGCGTGCGGCCGGGGCGCGAGAGGATGTCGAAGCGGTCGGAGAGCTCGCGGTCCGACAGGTTGCACGAGAGCGCGTAGAGGATGCAGGCGCCGGCGGGCGCCTCGTTCAGGCCGAAATCGCCCCGGTGCAGCAGATAGTAGGTGGTCACGTCGTCGAGCCCGCTCGCCGCGTCCGCGTCCCCGTCGCCGGTCAGCACCCGTCCGACGACGAAATCGACCACCATCCGGCGCACCTCGCGCAGGAACTCGGAGACCGTCATCAGCGCGCCGGGCTCGTCGGCCTTCTTCACCGCCGGATGCTTGGAGAAGGCTTCGAGCGCCGGCCCCGTCGCCGCCCACACGAAGTCCGGCCCGCGGATGCCGGCGTCCCAGAAATCGCGCAGTCTGCGCGTGATGTTCGCGCGCATCTCATCGAGGACCGCAGCGTCCCAGCCAGCGGGAGCCGGTGGGCGTTGTCGGCAGACGAGCCAAACAGATGAGGCGAGAGCCGCGGAGGCGAGAGAGCGCTGGCGGTTCTGCATCTCCGTCTGGATCGGCCATGATCCGTCGACGACAAACCCGGCGCGGATCAGCGCCGCGACAAGGGTCTCCCAAGCTTCCGGCTGCTTGTTGGCGAACACCACGACCAACCGACCGTTTGGGTTTAGCGCCTCGCGGCACGCTTGGAAGGCGCGAGCCATGCCGTCTTCATAGGTCTTCTTCGACAGGGCCCTGTCTCCGCCGAACCGGCTAGCGTCGTCGATCAACTCTCCGTCGCCCTCGGCGATACTCCATTTCGGCCCAAGCGGGTCGGCGAACACAGGGTCGGAGTCCAGCACGGTTCCGCGTAGCACACGGCGCAGCCAGACGTAAAAAAAATCCATCAGATCGGAATAGGGGATCGCGTCGTAGTAGGGAGGATCGGTGCAAATCAGGTCGAAGCCTTCCAACTCGGATTTGATGGCGCTACGTTTGAGGATACCCGAGGCCGGAGCGGTTCCGGTTGCAGCGAGCGCATGGTCCAGATAGCGGCCCAACCAGTCCGCCATGCCGGAGAAGCCACCCGATCCGTCGGACAACGGATTAACTTCGCAATGGTCCCACACAATGGGCAGGGCAAAACGGGCGAAAGTATTGCGCAACGTCTCTCTAGTATTGTCCCAAGAGCAGATGTTGCTGCTGTAATCCGTTAGTTTGCTGAGAATGCAAGCTACACAGGCAATGACCGCCTCGCGCCATTCGTCCGGTACGTCTTCCATGCCTGCGGGCGACCGGCGTAATTCGCGAACGAACGTACCTAGCGCGAGAAGCTGCCGATCCGTGAAGAGTTTGACCCATTGGTCGAACCCGTAGAGCGGGACGCGAAAGCCGAGGGCCTCCTTGCCCGGCAATGGCTCGGTCGGCAGGCCAAAAGGAGTGTCGCGATAAAGCGCTTGGAGTTCTTCCGCAGAGACTTCGGCGGCACGCAATTCTTCTTCTTCCGGTGGGCGGTATTCTTTGCCCTTCGGCCCATCCACGACCACGGCGGTCATAACAGCGCCCAGCCGCCCAGCCTGACCTTCGAGGCGGATGTCCTCCATGGTCATGATCGTCGGGCAACAGGGGCAGCGCGCGCCGCTACGGCTCATCGTGCCCGCGCCGAGCCGCTTGTCGTGTTCGCGCTGCTGCGCGGCGTTGCCGCCGCCCCGGGGCACGCCGGCTTCGACGCCGAAATCGACGCCCGTCCCGTCCGCCTTCGGTGTCATCGTGAGCAGGACGCGCTTGTTGTCCTTTTTCGCGAGCCAGCACGTCTTGAGCAGGGGCAGGGTCGCCCGGCAGCCCTTGCAGCGCACCGTGCGCGCCCACAGGTAAGTCATGGTTGGCTTCGCCACCCACCGGGGGTTGCGCGGGTCCTTCAGGTATACGGCGTCGAACCCGTCGTTTAGGGGATTCGCGTCGGTCTCGCCTGTCTCGTCCGGCGCCAATAGCACGAGCGGCCTCTCTTCGAACGGCATTCCGTCCAGTTCGAGCGCCTGGAATTCCGCATAGGTGGGATACCGCTCTGCCAGCACCATGCGGACCCCAGCCAGCACGCGCCGTCCCCAAGCGCGCACCTGCCAGGCAAAATCGGCCTGAAAGAGGGTGTCGTCGTGCGGTGGTACGTCGTCGATCAGCGCAGGTTCCGCCTCGCCGCCTTCGGCGTCGTGGCCGAGCGCCGCGAGCCGCCGCGCGAGCGCCTTGCCCTTGAACCCCTTCGACTTGAGGAACGCCTCCATGAAGTCGCGGTCGGCGCGGGCGAAGTCGGGCAGCGGCAGTGTCTCCCCCGCGAGCCGGTTCGGGTAGTCGAGGGTGCACTTCAGGATGAACCAGGCGACGGGATTGATGTCGACGGCGGTCGCTTCGCAGCCCAGCCGCATCGCTTCCAGGGGGATCGCGCCGCCACCCGCGAACGGATCCAGCACCTTCGGCGCGCGGCCGCCATAGGCCTCGCTGATCTTCTCGCGGAACCAGTCGAGGTCGGGGCCGTCCTCACGCCCCCAATGGAGGATGCCGCCCCTGGTCTCGCGCCGGCGGCGCTCGACCGTACGCCCGTTCCGCCGCTCGGTCTTCACCGTCTCGACGACCTCGCCCGCGAGCCGGCGGTAGATTTCCCTGCGCTCGGCCGCGTTGCCCGGGTCCGGCAGCAGCGTCGCAATCAGCGCCGCGCGGCACGCCGCCAACGGCCGTCGCGCCGGCCAGATATGCAGCGTCGAAATATGCCCGTGCCGCACGTTCTTCTCATGGACGGAGTCGAGTGAGACCCGCTCCAGCGGGAATTCGACTTCAATGAGGCGCCTGTCGTTGGTCATCGCCCGATCTTTACGTTGCGCCAGTCCGGAGGTGAGTCGGCATGGAGGCAATCACGACTTGCTGGCTCGCTTCGTCCCAGAAATAGTATATGCGCAGGCAACGGGCCGGATCGCGCGTGTTGCCGCCGTTCTTGATATGCCAGTCGACAGCGGCACGTCCTCCCTGCCAGTCGATCTGGAAAGCATCGGCACCGCATCGATCGTTCTGGATGCCGCTTTCGATCCGTGTTCGGAGATCGCCGTCGCCTCCGTTGAGCCGCCGTTCTCGGTATTCGTTGGCAAGCCACAGAAGACAACGTGCTGCCGCTGAGACGTCCTTGAATTGAGGTGCTCTTACCTCTCGGCGAGCACGCGGTGAGAGAAGCACACGGCCCACGAGGTTCTGGTCGCACCAGTCCGCGAACCCGTCCCATGACGACGGTAGGGCGATACTAGCGTCCGGGGTCTCGCCTCCCGTCTTGATCTGTTCCAGCAGTTGTTGAATTCGGTAACCGGCCGCCGTCAGTTGTGCTTCCGCACTTCGCGCGCGGATTTCCACGGCCTCGTTGTCGTCGGAGAGCAGCTGCATCATTTCGTTCGCTGTTTCCAAGTCTTTCTTCAAGGTATCGATCTGCACCTGCGCAACGGTCAACTGCTCCTCATATGATGCGCCTTCCTGTTCGAGACGCGTGTGCGTCGCGTCGAGGCTGTGCCGTCTCACCGCAGCGTAAGACAGCACGTCCTGCCCTAACCGCAGCCGCCGGATACTCTCGGTCGCGGCCACGCGCCGCAACCAAGCAGAGATATTCGCAACACCCTCCGCAGTCGAAAGACGATCAGCGAGAACGAGGTCATGGCCGCCATAGGGATTCGCGTCTTCGGCGAAACCGGGGAGGTACACCCGAACGGCGCCGCCAAAGACCGACAAGCGTTTCCCGAACCGTTCCGTCAGCACCCATGTGAACTGTGCGGGCAATACCACCACCACGGCGATGGCCAAGGTGGCACGTGCAATCGGCGAGGGGTCGATCAACGGTCTTGCGGGATCAGCTGAGAGCTTCGGGACGCTCAATACGAGAACAGGGATTCGACGAGTCGGATCGATCAGCGTGTCGATCAGGCGGTCGACATCGTCCTCCGAACGGATGACCCACGGTTCGGGATCCAATCGTTCGATCCCCTGATAAAGTTCGCACTTGGACTCGAGTTGGTGGACGAGACCGGGGACCGCTGGCTCGATGCGCAGTTCCTGCTCAGGCGAACTGACGAGCAATCGGACGCTGAGCAGCGGCCTTTGTCCCGGCTTGTGACCGACGATAGCTTCCGTTGTCCATACGCGCTGAGCGACGCCTTTGTCGGGATCGTCCGCCCGGATGGCCCAAATGTCCCTGGAATCATCGACGATTCGAACGGCCCCACAGTTACGACCCCCGGCGAGGTGCTCAAATTCTTCATGCATCCAGGCACCTTGTGGCAACCGTCCCCCGGTCCGTTTCTCGGCCCATTTGAGGATTTCTTGCCGAGCCACGAGTTCGGTT
Source organism: Defluviicoccus sp. (assembly GCA_028821395.1). Lineage (GTDB taxonomy): Bacteria > Pseudomonadota > Alphaproteobacteria > MPNO01 > MPNO01 > MPNO01. The sequence continues at coordinate 36,354 of JAPPGP010000114.1, read as the reverse complement.
CGATCTCCATCGGCATTTCCGAGCGTCGCGGCAAGGCGCAGGATCTCGCGCTCTCGAACCACCTGTGGCATTCGAGCTGCCAAGGGTTGGAGTGCCTCGGAGAACGACGAATAGGACTTGTGTGCTCGCTCTGGATCCCTTGCCGACATCACTTCAGCGCGTGTCATCGCCATGCCTCCCTGTGCTTTATCCGAGCGCCCTCAGGGAAGGCGGTGCAATGTCGTTGAACCACTGCGCGGCGCTGCTTCCGCTGCGCGTCGGCCACCGCGTCCACTTAGGGAGAAGCCGCGCGGCGAGCGAATCCACGTAATCGTCGATCAGCGCCTTTTCTCCGGGCCATTCCTCCTCTGCGCCGTAATCCTCGATCTCCGTGTAGCGGCGCAGAATGAAAGCGAACAGATCGGCGACTTGGACCGAGCCGGCATGGTGTGACTTGATCGAGAACGTTGTATCGATGATCTGATCGAGCGGATCCTGTTTCTTCTTCCGGTCGTAGTAGTCATCAGTCCAGGCCGGCGGCTTCCAGAGGAGGTCGCTGAGGGTGTCCGCCTTGACCTTGTTGTCATCGAAGATCAAGAACGTGTGGCCCTTATTGTTGCTGGTTTTCTGATTGGCTTTCTGAATCTGAAGCGCCACGTGCAATCCTGCAGCCAGCCATCCGTCCTGGCACTCATCCGGCACTCCGCCCTTCTCGGCTGCCTGCAGTCTTTCCCGGTCGATCGCCGTGACGATCAGACGATGCTTTCTTTGCGCGATCCAGCCGCAGAAATAGCCGGCGATCAGTTTGCGAATCTCGGAATCCACCTTTCGCCAACGGTCACGTCCGAGAATCATCTTCGACCCTTTCAATTCGCGCAGATTCTCCTTGAACAATCCCTGCACGATATCGAAGACCTCGGCGAATTCCTTTTGGGTCCTGTACAAGCGCGCAGAATCGACCAAGATGCCGACCATTACTAGGCAGGGATCCTGCGCGACGTTGCCGCTTTCATCGACATAGCAGATCTTCATTGGCCGACCTCATCCGTGCTGGCTGACTGGATTTCGGATGCGGCGATGACGACGCTTCCCTTCGCCTTGGCCAGGAGTCGGCCGAACGGGTCGCGGACCTTGACCAGACGTGGCCGGGGCGTCGCGCAATCGAAAACGACATAGAGCCAGTAGCGGTCCCGCAGGTTGCAGGCCGCCGCCCACTCGTTCTCGCTCACCTCCACCGCACCGGACCCCGCGCGACCCTTGACCTCGATGGCGCGATCCTCCGTCGGCTCGTGTGCGCCGGCAGGACGCAGCGAGCGGAGGTCGAAGCCAGGCCAGTCCCCAAGACCCTCGCGGCGAGCCAGGGCGGGCTGCGATACGTCATAGACCGAGGCGTTCGCCGCTTCCTCGTGGGCGCGGGCGAGATCCATGGCGATCGCTTCGACGTCCGCGTCATGCCGTTGCCGCTCCTGCGAATCGTCGGTCGGCAGAACCAGCGCGTGGGCGATCATCGTCGTCTCGCCGGGCCCGATCAGGGCCGGCTCCGCTTCCAGCAACGCCAGACCGCGACGCTTTTCCGCGACCAACTGGTTCTGTTCCTTCCTCACAGCGGCCAACTCCGCCTGCGCGTCCATGTCGCCCCGGCGGGCTTCGCCGCCCACACGGCGCCGTCTCGCCATGAGCTCGGCGGTCTTGTGGTCGTAGCCGCGCGCGATCCAACGGCGGCGCTCCGGCAGCGATTCCTCGATGCGCGCTCGATGTTCCGCCGCCATACGCAGCGCGGTCTCCTTCAGCCACTCCTCCGCTTGCTCCGTGAACCCGCGCGCTAAACGGGCCAACGGCACGCCGCCGGGCGCGATGGCGCCGGCTCCTCGCAGCAGGAGCAGATGCTCCAGAGGGCAGAGCGAGACGGCACCGTCGCTCTCCTGCCGCAGTCCGATCGGGCGGGTCTCGACCGTTTCCGACCGGTCCCCGTCGCGGCGGATTATGGACGCTTGAGCCAGGTGAAAGAGATAAGGTGCGTCGGCGTGGGGATCGACGAAGACCCCGCCTCGCTTCGCCTCGTTGCCGCAGCGTGCCAGCAGAGCGGCGCGGAAGCGTTCGAACACCGGTTCGCCGGGATGCATCCAGATGGCATCGTCACCGTCTTCCGGGCGATGGACCGTCAAGCGCCCGTGCATGGTCAGGGGGTAAATGTCCATCGCGCCTCGCACGGCGTCGGCCGCGCGCAGACGTTCGGGCGCGAGATCGAAGACACCGCCCGCGTCGCCCTCCAGTCGCAGATCGATCAAGGGGGCGGCGCTCTCGACGAAGCGGCGGACATAGCCGGGAAGCAAGCGGCGATACTGTTCCCGTTCCATAGCGGCGTTGATCTCGGGGAGACGGCTCTGCACCTCCCCGCCGCCGTACAAGGCGCGCTCCTGCTCGTCGATCGCGGCCACCCGTTCTGGCGTCAGCCGACGGTCGAGCGCTTCGACGGCGTCGCCGGTGCCGTCGTCCGTCGCCGCCTTCTCCAGGTAGTCCTTCAGCGGGACGTTTTCGAACAAGCGCCCGACGACGTCGAACACCTTGTCCGAGCGGAGCTCCTTGCGGATCGCCTCGAGTTTGTCCAGAAGCACCTTGAGGACCTGCCCTTCGCGTGTCTCCCCGGCGATCAGGTTGACGATCACCACGGGGTCGCGCTTCTGCCCGTAGCGGTGGATGCGCCCCATCCGCTGCTCCAGTCGCGCCGGGTTCCAAGGCACGTCGTAGTTTGCCATCAGCCAGCAGAACTGGAGATTGATGCCCTCGCCGGCGGCATCGGTAGCGATGAGATAGCTGGCCCCGCCCCGATCCGCCGGACGGCGAAACAGTTCGACCTGGGCCTCGCGCTCGCGATAGTCGAGCCCGCCATGGATCAGGGCGATCCGCCCGGTAAAGCCGAGCCCTTCCAGGCGATGTACCAAGAACTCCGCCGTGTCTCGATGTTCGGTGAATACGATGAGCTTTTCGCGGGCAAAGGCGGGATCTGACATTACCGCACGCAGCTTCTCGAACTTGGAGTCCTCGCCGGTTTCCGCGAGGCGGCGCGCATGGGAGAGTAGGGTCTCGACCTCGGCACGCTCTTCCCGAAGCTCCGCCAGCGTGATCGCGGCAAGACCGCCCAACGCGGTGTCTTCGAACGCTTCGTTCTCCTCCCGCTGACTGTCGTCGTCCGCTTCCTCGTCGGCGGTTCGGGATTCGAAGAAATCGGACATTCTCCCGATCCGCGTCTGCCGCCGCTCCAGTTCGTCGCCCCGGCCGGAGCGCACGAGCTCGATTGCCTCGTCAAGCCGGCCGAGGCGGCGCTCGAACGAGCGCATCAACGCGTAGGTGGAGCTGGCGAGGCGGCGCTGGAACACGCTCATGGCGAGGCGCGCCGCGGAACGGTTCAGAATGCGTGCCTTGTTGTAGGTCTCGCCGATGTAGCGCGTCGTCGCGTCGTAGAGTTCCTGCTCGGCCGGGCTCAGCGCGTAGCTGAGGGTATCGCAGTTCCGTTGCGGGTAGAGGGGCCGGCCGTCGAAGCGGACCATCTCTTCCTTGGTGCGGCGGATGAAGTGGCGGCGGCGCTGCGCTTCGGGAAAGGCTTCGAACGCGTCGAAGGTCGCGAGCGCGTCCGGCGCAAGGAGGCGCCAGAGGCAGTAGTAGGGGAAGTCCTTGCCCATGTGGGGCGTGGCCGTCAGCAGCAGGATGTTCGGGGCGGACCAGCCGAGACGCCAGCGCTCGTCGGTGGCAGGCAGACCGGACAACGCCTCGGCGAGGCGGTAACGGTCGGTCTTGCGGACGTAGAAATCCCGCTCGCGGTCAGCGGCCAGTTTGTGAGCTTCGTCGAACACCACGAGGTCGTAGGGCCGCGCGTCGCCCGAGGCCACCGCCTCGCGCATCCGCGCGAACATGCCCTCGCCAGCGAGCGTGTCGATGCTGACGATCAGGCGGTCGCTCTCCGGCCCGACGAACGGGTTTCCGGCACGGGCGTCGGCGCCGCGCGCGATACGAAAAGGGAGGCGAAACAGGGTGCGCATCTCGCGCTCCCAATTGCCGACGAGCCCGGCTGGCGGCACCACGAGGACACGCGCGACAAGACGGCGCGCGATCATCTCCCGGAGGTAGAGCCCCGTCATGATTGTCTTGCCGGCACCGGCGTCGTCGGCGAGAAGGAACCGCAGCGGCGACTGGCCGATCATGTGGTCGTAAACGGCGATACGCTGGTGCGGCAGCGGGTCGATCGACGATATTTCAGCGGCGAAGGAGGGGTTGGAGAGGTGGCCGTAGGCAAGGCGAGTCGCTTCGGCGACCGCAGCGACTACCTCCGGTTTCGCGGCAAAGTCGAGCGCTGGCGTCCCCGAAGCGGCAGGCGGTTCGACCTGCCGTGTGGCTACCCGAATATCGGCTTCCAGATCGGCGATCCCCCGCCACGCCAGGCGCGTCGGCCTGGACTGGCTGTTCTCCCATCGGTTTACCGTCGCGAACGACACGCCGATGCGGTCCGCCAATTGCGTCTGCGTCAGCCCGAGTCGTTCCCGCAAGTGCTTGACTCGCTTGGGATAGTCTTCGGGGATGGGGTCGTCTTCCCGTCTCATCGCCCGCTGTTGCAAACACAACCGAAGGCGCAGTATAAGCCAGTGGGAGAAATATAGCAAGTGCGATAGAGCGTATGTTATATTGATTCTTGAAGAGACCGTCATCGTACTATGATGCCTCGATCAGCAATACGGCTTTTGTCTTGGACATCGTCTCACAGCGAGATTCCTGGAATATTCCGCGCGACAGACGGGCAGAATTCCCGGTTTGCTAGGTCGTTTCGAAGAAGTTCTGGCGCGGTGTCGGACGACCGTGGGAGCGTCAAGCCGCTTGGTCACTCCTTCGCTTCGCTCCGGCCCCTCGGTGGGCGGCCCATTATGTGCGGTATCAAGGGCGGTGTTAGATTGGGAAGCTGGACGCTGTGACGGTCGGTTGGCAGCGCCTGGATCCCGGGCTGGTGGATGGCGAGTTGGAGACGGTTCCTGTGCACTGTTTCCTAGAACCGATGGAAATCGGCACAATCCCGGGTTGCTGTCGACGATGATCGACGTCGCGACGGGAATAAGAGGGTTATGGCAGAAATGGTACGCCTGTTCCAGAACAAGGATGAGAGCATCCACGGGAAGCTCGTGATCGAGGGGCATGCCTCGGGCTGCGGCGTCGAAGTTCATTTCATTCCACCTCCATCACGACTGGTCCAGTGCGGTATCGACCCTAACGAAGCCGAGAAACACAAGACGAAATTGCTAGAGTTGGAAACCGAGTCCGGAAGGATTACCATATTCCCAATCAACACGATGGGTCCGAAGGAAGATTTCCTAAAGCCCAAGTATAGGAAGGTAAGGAAAATCACTCTGGCAGATGGTGAGCCGGTACTTTATGTAAGCGGTGGCGAAAAAGAGTGGGAAAGAAGCTACACTCGGTCGGTATCTTTTGGGCCTACACGGCCACTCGACGACGACGTCGATGATGCGGACATTGCCAGTGTCCCGGAAAAGGAAGAGCAGATCCTTGCAATTCTGGAAGATCTACCAGCGGCGTTCACAAAAGATTACGACTACGGTCTGGGACTTGCGAAGCCGTACCGGTTTATTGTGGAAGCGGTGGAGGACCTATCCGACTGCAAAGAAATTGTAATTTCGAGAGATAGCGAGACGAGAATGGATGAAGCGGCAGGCATATTTCATATTGAGACCTCGGACTTCGATACAATCCGCAAGATGTTGAATTCCACCACACGCATGGGACAGATTGCGGGAAGGTCCGTGAAGAAGGCGGAAGCATACAATTTCTTTGCCGAAATCCTCGGACGCCCTCCTGTTGCCCTGCGGATGGGACGTCATCGATTGCGAAAGCTGCTTACCAGAGCGGTGCAGAACGACGACACGAACCTGTCGGAAGAAGAGCAGGAAGAGGTAATTGGTATCGTCACACGAAACATGAGGCATATATCGGAAAGTCGACCGGAAAGGCTGGTACGACTCAAAAATGACTTGGAACTTGCCAATCTGGAGAGTTTCATCGATCGCTTTCATGGGATGCTTGCGGAAGGCCATGGTGAGTCCGTATGGCAAAAGTTCTTTGACACTTACCCACTTATCCTGAGCCTGGCATTCGGCTGCCCAATCATAAAGGTTGGGCAACAGGCGTCCGTCGGAGGTCGAAAGCTGTTTGGGACTGGTGAAAAAATCACCGACTTTCTGATGAAGAACAAGATGACGAACAACACGGCGGTAGTGGAAATCAAGACGCCAGGTGAAAAACTGGTGACAAGAGAATTTCGAAGTGGGGTGTTTTCGCCGTCGGGCGCCCTGTCGGGATCGATGGTGCAGGCACTGGATCAGCGATATCAGTTTCAAAGAGAAATTTTCGGGATAAGGACCAAGAGCGGAATTCATGACATTGAAACTTACGCCGTTCAATGCTGCCTCGTAATCGGCACGATGCCGAAAGGTGAAGATGAAAAGAAATCGTTCGAGCTGTATAGAGGAAATTCGAAGGATGTACAGATCCTCACGTTCGACGAGCTGCTGGAAAAACTGGTGCAGTTTAGGGATTTGTTGGCGTCGTCTGGCGAGGAAGAGGACAGGGCCATACTCGATACGGACCTCCCCTTCTGACCTGGAAATCAAATTCTTGGCAATTGCGGTTAGGTGATCCTAAACTCGCCAGTTGCAGGGCGCGAGCGCTCTTTCAGCACGGCCAGGACGGTCGATTTCCGGGTCGGTTTTGTTTCCAGATGCCACGAACCTCGCCATCAGGCTGGCGTCCTTCGCGATCTCGACCTGGTCGCGGGCGAGCTTCTCGAAGGCGAGGCAGAGCGCCACGTCGGCCTCGGAGTCGAACGGCCCGTGCTCGCGCCCGGTGGCCAACTCGATCGCCGTCCATGTCGGATCCCAGACCCTACTGGTGGAATCCGCGCGGGGTAGGGTGAGCGGGTCCGGCCGGTTGACGGGAGCGGCGGAGACGCCCTCCCGAGCGCCGCCCGCCGCCCGGCTTCCGGCTGCTCTCCCCTCGTGGCGGCGCGGAGCGGGCCGGCGGTGACCGCACCGATAATCGCGCGCGGTTCAGCCTTTCCGAGACCGAGCGGCCTACAGCCCCATCAGCTCGGCGACGGCGTGCCCGACACGCTCGGCGGCCCGTTCGATGTCGCGGTCGCCGAGGTGGGCGTATCTGAGCGTCATTCGGGTATTGGAATGACCGAGCAGGCGGGAGACGATGGGCACCGGGACGCCGTTCATCACCGCGTGGCTGGCGTGCGTATGCCTGAGGTCGTGAAGACGCACACCCTCGATCTCGATTTCGCGCCGGACGCGGTACCAAAGGGGAAGATCGGGCCCGCGCGGCCGCGACGAGTCGAGCGGAGACGGAAACACGAACGGGCCTTCTCCCCGGTGCTGACGTTCCAGGATCCGCCTCGCCCGTGCGTTGAGCGGAACCGTCCTCCGACCGGTCTTGGAGTCGGCAAGCACGAGGGTGTCGTGGCTCACCTCGGACCAACGCAGCCTGACGATCTCGGACTTGCGGCAGCCGGTGAGCAACAGGAGCCGGATTATATCGGCTTGGGCTGCGTGCCGCCCGCTGGCGTGCCGATCCAGCGCCCGGTGGAGGCGGGCGATTTCCTCGCTGGACAGAAAGCGTGTGAGCTTCGGCCGTCGGTTGGGCCTGATGCCGCGGGCCGGGTTCGCGTCGAGATGGCCGCGGGCGATCGCGAGCTTGAAGATCTGGCGCAGCAGCTTGAGAGCGTTGTTGGTGTTGCCGGGCGCGGTGCGGCTCCATGCGTCGAACCGGCTCCTGACCTCGGCGGGCGCGATGCGGTCCAGTGGCTTCTCCCCGAAGGCGGGAAGCAGTCGGGCGTCAAGCAGCCAACGATAAGTCTTCCTGGTTGCGGGCTTGCAGCGCTCGAAATGCGCCGCCTTCCATTCGTCCTCGACGAACTCGCGGAACAGCGGAATCGCGCGCGCCGGGCGGGCCGGCGCCGCCGCCTCCGGGCTTGCCCGCCGCCCGTGGCACACCCGCCGCGCCTCCTCAACGGTCATGGTCGAGACCGAGCCGAGCGAGACGCGTCTGGATGTTCCCCCCGCATCCTCCAGCATGACCCAGGTCATCCCGCCGGTCGGCCGCACCCGCACCCCGAGCCCGGGCACGCTCCTGTCCCAGACGGTATATTCCCGCGCGCGGGACCGCAGACGCGCGACCGCCGCATCTGTGAGCCTGCTCCTCTCCCTTGCCGGCATCGTTCAGCCCCCCAGCAAGTTGCCAAGTTTTTCGGCAGCCTCTCTCGCCATCGCATCGGAGGGATGGGTGTATTTGAGGGTGGTCTCCGGATCGGCATGACCGAGCAGCCGGCCGATGGCGAGCACGGTCTCGCCCTGCCGAAGCGCGATGCTGGCATGGGTATGCCGCAAATCATGGAGACGGACATCCCCGATGCCGGCCTCGGCGCGGGCCTCCCACCAGAAGCGGTTGAGCCAGTGCTCGCTGCGCGGCCTGTCTCCCCGTGGCGACGGGAAGACCCAGCGGCCGGCCCGCTCTAGCCCGTCCAGCACCGCTCGGGCCGGCGTCGATAGCCACACCGTCCGAGGGCCGGCCTTGCCGTCGCGGAGGAACAGATTACCCTCGCGGTAGTCGGACCAGCGCAGCGTCAGGATCTCGCCCTTGCGGCACCCGGTGAGGAGAAGAAGGCGGATGACGGCGACCTGTCGGGTGTATCGCAGGGCATGATCCGACAGGACCCCGGACAGCCTGCGTATCTCCTCGTCCGACAGGAACCGCTCGCGACCCTTGCGGCGGTATCGCCTGATGCCCCGGCAGGGGTTCGACCCCTCGGGCCGCAGCCCCATCCGCTCCGCCTCGCGCATGATCACCGACAGCACCGGCATCGAGCGGTCGGCGGCGACCGGGGTGGCGGCGAGCGAAGCGAACCAGCCGCGCACCTCGCGGGCGTCGATCTCGGCGACGGGTCGTCCCGCGAAACGCGGCAAGAGCTGCTTCTTGAGGTAGCCCCGGTTCACCTCCAGCGTGCTCGGCTTCCAGAGCCGCTCGTACTGGCGGAACACGGTCTCGGCGACGGCCTCGAACAGCGTCTCCTCGGGCCGGGCCGGCGCGGCCTCGCCCCTCTTGATCGCGGCCAGCATCCTGGCCGCGCGGGTGCGTGCTTCGTCGATACCGATGGCACCGAAATCGCCAACGATCTTCCAGACGCGCTCTCCGCTGTGCTGGCAGTGGACGAAGAAGCGCTTCCTGCCCGAGGGAGTCACCCGGACGCCGAAGCCCTTGAGTTTCGTATCGCGGACGTCGTATGCGGACTTGCGGGGCTTGAGTGCCCGGATGCGGGCGTCGGTGAGGGTGATTCTGGCCATCGATCTCTCCCGGTTGCGGTTGCAGCCGGGGAAGGAACGGTCTCAGCTTCCGTTCTCTCGGTTGCAACGTTGGAAGAGAAAAAACGACCCGTTATCAATCGGTTAGCACCGCAGGTGCGCCAGTGGGTGTGGAACTCGACCGGGGTGGAACCGGCATTTTCCAGCATGACCGGGACCAGCGCCCTGGTGCGTTCGGGCGTGAGCAGCCCGCCCGGGTCCTTGAAGCAGAGCCGCCAGACGCCGAGCGAGGCGGCCTGGCGGCAGCGCTCGGCGTAGTAGGCGTCGGTATGGACGGGCGAGATCGAGTAGACCAGGTTGAGGATGACCCGGAGCCCTGCGGCGTGCGCGGCCTCCACCCGGCGCTTCCAGCCGGCATACTCGTTCCACGGGTCGGATATCCTGACCTCCGAGACGCCGCTCCGCGCCGCGAGCTTGAGGAACAGGGCGAACGCCTCCGGCGGCTCGTACTCGAAGGTGGCGATGCGCCCGGCGATCAGGCGGAGCGGCGTCTCCTTCGCCCGCTCGGCGGCGAGGCTGATGCGCTCGAACGGATCGTCCTTCAGATCGCGGACGGCCTTTCCCATCTGGCCGTCCGACAGGATCTCGATCGCCTCGAACCCGGCATCGTCCAGCCGCTCGATGACGGGCAGCATCATCCCCGTCGTCATCCCCGACGCCCACAGGCTGAGATGCCCGTCGCGGATCGTCGTGTCGACGAAGCGGATACCGGCCACGGCTAGGGCGCGTCCGGGCGGACCAGGAACAGGGGCGCGCCGTATTCCACGCCCTCGGCCTCGCCGGCCAGCGCCTCCTCGACGATGCCGGTCACCCCGGCGGCGACGGCGGTGAACACCTTCATCACCTCGATCAGCCCCACCGTGGTGTCGGGCTCGACCCGGTCGCCGGGGCCGACAAAGGGCTCGGCGCCCGGGCTCGGCGCGGGGTAGAAGGTGCCGACCATCGGCGCCGGGATGGCGATCAGCCCGTCCGGGGTGGCGCGCCGCGGCCGCTTGCCGGGCGCGGGCTCCGGCTGCGGCGCGGCCGCGGGCGAAGCAGGGGGTGCGGGCGCGGCGAGGGGGGTCTTGCTGACCGTGAGCCTGAGGCCGCGATAGTCGATCTCGAAATAGTCGAAGTCCGACTTGTCGATAAGCTCGAGGATCTCGCGCACGTCCTCGTCGGTCAGCTCCATCGCTCGGGCCTTACAGCGCCTCTTCGGCGAGCACGCGGAGCGCCTCCGCGTCCGAGCGGTTGGCGATCAGGGTCGACACGTGACCGTTGGCCGCCGCGTCCTTCCACACCGCGAGGCGTTCGCGGATGCGCTCGCGCGGGCCGACCAGGGCGATGTCGTCGACGAAGGAGTCGGGGATCGCGGCGGCCGCCTCTTCCCGCTTGCCGCCAAGGAACAGGTCCTGCACCTCGGCCGCCGCGTCCGGGTAGCCCAGACGGACCGCGTAGTCGTTGTAAAAGTTCTTCGACCGCGCGCCCATGCCGCCGACATAGAGGGCGAGGTGGCGCTTGACCTCGAGGCGGCAGGCCTCCAGGTCGCCGCCGACATGGACCGGTACGAAGGGTGCGATCTCGAAATCGGCGAGGCTCTTGCCGCCGCCCGCCGCGGCGAAACCGTCCTTGAGCGGCCCCTCGAACAGGTCGAAGCGCTCGGGGTTCATGAACACCGGAAAGAAGCCGTCGGCGAGCTCGGCCGCAATCCGCACGCCGGCCGGGGTGAAGGCGCCGGTGAAGATCTTGAGCCGGGATCTCGCGTGCAGGATGCTTTTCAGCGGCCGCCCGAGCCCGGTGGTGCCGGGGCCGGTAGCGGGGATGGCGTAGTGCTCGCCCTCATGCGTCAGCGGCGCCTCGCGGGCGAGGATCTTGCGGACGATCGCGATGTACTCGCGGGTCCGGGTCAGCGGCTTGCCGTAAGGAACGCCGTACCAGCCCTCGATCACCTGCGGCCCCGACGGGCCGATGCCCAGCACGAAGCGCTCGCCCGACAGCGCCTGCAGGGTCATCGCGGCCATCGCCGCGGCGGTCGGCGTGCGCGCCCCCATCTGGACGATCGCCGTGCCGACGGTGATCCGCGAGGTGTGGGCGAGCGCCCAGGCGGCCGGCGTCAGCGCATCGGACCCGTAGGCCTCGGACGTCCAGACCGAATCGTAGCCCAGGCTCTCGATCTCCCTGAGCTCGTCCGGCGGCACCGAGAATGTGGAGCCCGAATAGCCGATGGTCACGCCGATCTTCATCATGCCCCCCGATCGCAGACTGCCCGGCCTGCATAGCTTCTGCGGCCCTCCGGGCGCAACCCGGCGCGTTCCCGCCCCGCCCGGAGATCAGTTTCTACGCGTGCCCCTGACGAAGGGCAGCCCGACCGCGCTCGGGTAGGACGACTTGCCGGCCACGCCCAGCAGGACGACGATGGTCAGCACGTAGGGCAGCATGAGCAGGAATTCATGGGGCACCGGTGCGCCGACCGCCTGCAGGCGCGCCTGCACGGCCTCCGCCAGCCCGAACAGGAGGCTGGCGCCGAGTATCTTGACCGGGTCCCAGCGTGCGAAGACGACAACCGCAAGCGCGATGAACCCGCGCCCGCCGGTCATGAAGTCGGAGAACAGCCCCAGCTGGCCGACCGACAACACGGCTCCGCCGAGTCCCGCCAGCGCGCCGCCCACCACGATCGCGAAGTAGCGGATTCGAAACACGTCGACTCCTGCGGCCTCCGCCGCCTCCGGCTTCTCGCCGACCGCGCGTATCTGGAGACCGAGCGTCGTCCTGTTGAGCAGGACGAAGAGCAGCACGACCAGAGCGAACGCGACATATACCAGCGGGCTGTGGCTGAACAGTATTTTCCCGACATAGGGCAGGTCGGACAGAAACGGGATCCTGTAGACCGCCATGGGGTCCAGTGTCGGAACCGGCCTCGGGGCGACAAAGATCGCGCCGAACGAAACGCTGGTCAGCCCGAGACAGAACAGGTTCAGCATGATGCCGGTCACGATCTGGTCGGCGCCCCGGCTCACGCAGATCCAGGCCGCAAGCAGCGCGATCAGGCCGCCGCCCAGCGTGCCGATCCCTATCCCCGCCCATGAATTGCCGGTGAATACCGCGGCCAGGAAAGCCGCCCAGGCCCCCACCGTCATCATCCCTTCGATCCCGATATTCATGAACCCCGCCCGCTCGGCCACGCACTCGCCGAGCGCGGCGAACAGGATCGGCGCGGCGATCGAAATCGATGCCTGAAGCAGGAGCACCCAGAAGAAGACCTGGAGAAAGAGATCCATCGCTACGGCCCCTCACCCCCTCGCGGCATAGCGGTTGAAGGCGCGGCTGGCCAGCAGCGCGAGCACGACCGACCCCTGGATCAGCCATACCATCGCCGTCGAAAGCCCCACCGCTCGCTGCATGGCGTCCACCCCGATGAACAGGGCGGAGAACATGAACGCGGAAACGATCGTCCAGAGCGGATGGAGACCGCCGATGAGGGCGACGACGATGCCGATATATCCGTAGCCGGGCGAAATGCTCTCCATCATCGCGTGATGGACGCCCGCCACCTCGCCGACGCCGGCGAGCCCCGCCAGCCCGCCGGCGATGAACAGGGCCAATACGACATTCCGTCCGACCGGCATGCCGGAGGCCCGGCTTGCGTCGGGGTTGTAGCCGATGGCGCGCAGTTCGAACCCGAGGCGCGTATGAAAGACCAGGACGTAGAGAAGGACGGCGCTGACCGCGGCGATCAGAATGCCCGCGTGAAGCCTGGTGCCGGCCCACAATATCGGCAGGGCGGCCGCGGGATCGATATCGCGGCTTTGCGGTATAAGCCCGACGGCCCAGGGGCCGTTGATCATGTAGCTCGCGCCGAAGATCGCGATGTAGTTCATCATCAACGTGACGAGGACTTCGTTTGCGCCGAAACGAACCTTTAGGGCACCGGCGATCGAACCCCAAAGGCCGCCGGCCAGGAATCCGGCCGCGATCACCGCGGGCAGCAGCAATACCGGTGCCAGCTGAAGATCGTTCATGCCCACGCCGACCGCCGCCAGCGCGCCCACGAAGAGCTGTCCTTCCGCGCCGATGTTCCAGAACCCGCAGCGGAAGGCGAGCGCCACGGCGAGGCCGGTGAGCAGCAGGGGGACCGTCTTTACCAGCGTTTCCGTCAAGCCGATCGTGTCGCCGAAGGCGCCGCGTATCGCGTGGCCGTAGGCCGCAACCGGGTCCACGCCCAGAGCCAGCAGAATCAGGCTGGTCACGGCGAGGGCGGCGATGACCGCGATCGCGGGCCCGGCGACGGCGCCCAGCGCCGGGCGCAGCTCCCCGCGTGCTCTTCTTGCGATGGCCTCGAAGCTCATCGCGGAGAGGCGGCGTCGGCTCTGATTCCGACCATCATCTGCCCGATCTTCGCCCTTCCGCCGGGATCTCCGCGATCGACGACCCCCGATATCCTGCCTTCGTACATCACCGCGATGCGGTCGCTCAGCGCGAGCAGCTCGTCCATGTCGCTGGACATCCAGAGGATCGCCTTTCCGCGATTCCGTTCGTCGAGCAGGATAGTCCGAACCTGCTCCTGCGCCGCGAGATCGAGGCCGCGGGTCGGCTGGCACGCGACGTACAACACCGGATCGCGGGCCGCTTCCCGGGCGAACAGGAGCTTTTGCTGGTTGCCTCCGGAAAGCGTGCGGGTCGGCGCCTGCCGCGACGCGAGCCGGATCCGGTAGCTCTCGACAAGACGGTCGGCGAGGCTCTCTATACGTTTGCGGCGAAGAAACGGCCCGTAGCGGTATTCGCGCCCACAGAGCCGGTTGAGGACGCTGTTCTCGCCGACCGAGAAGTCCATGATCAGACCGAAGCGGTGCCGGTCTTCCGAGATGTAGGCGACACCCGCCTCCACGAAGTCCCGCGGCCCGCAGCGCGTCATGTCGCGCCCGCCGACCGCGATCCGCCCGCTCCGCGCGGCCGCCACGCCGGAGAGGGCCTGCCCGAGCTCCGATTGCCCGTTCCCCTCGACCCCGGCGATGCCGACGATTTCGCCGCCAAGGACGGTCAGCGACAGCCCGCAGACCCGCTCCGTTCCGCGTTCGTCGGCGACCCGCAGGTCCTCGATTTCCAGCACCGGTCCTGCGCCGCGCGGGACGTCGGGTCCGGTCTTTTCGCCCGGCGCGTACGCGCCGCCGACCATCAACCCGGCCAGCCTCTCCGGCGTCGTGTCGGATGTGTCGACCGTAACGACGCGGACCCCCTGCCGCATGACCGTCACCCGGTCGGCCAGCTCCATCACTTCGTTCAGCTTGTGGGTGATGAAGATGATCGAGCGGCCGGCGGCCGCCAGCGAGCGGAACACGCGAAAGAGCTCCGTCGTTTCAAGCGGGGTCAGCACGGCGGTCGGCTCGTCCAGGATCAGGATGCGCACGTCCCGGTACAGCGCCTTCAGGATCTCAACGCGCTGCTCCGCGCCGACCGAAAGCTCCGAAATGCGGTCGTCGGGATTTACGGCGAGCCCGTAGCGTTCCGAGATCCGGCGGATTCGATCCGACGCGCCGGCGATGTCGGGAAACACGTCCCTTGCCGAAGCCGTTCCCAGTATCACGTTCTCGACCACGGTGAGCGGCGGAACCAGCATGAAGTGCTGGTGCACCATGCCGAGGCCGAGCCTGATCGCATCTGCCGGCGAGCGGATCGTCACCGGCCGGCCGTCGATCGATATCGTGCCCTCATCCGGCTGGTAGAGCCCGTAGAGCACGTTCATCAGCGTCGTCTTGCCGGCACCGTTCTCGCCCAGAAGAGCATGTATCTCGCCGGGCCGCAGGTCGAAGTCCACGCGCTCGTTGGCGACCGCGCTACGGAACCGCTTGGTTATGCCGCGCAGCTCGACGTTGAACGTCACGGAAATATGCCACGCCCGCCAGGCAGGCGGCGGAAACGAGGCCGGAACGCCCCGCTTCCGCTCAATGTTCCGCTACTTGACGATCGACTTGAGATCGACCTTGTAGGCGTCGTCTTCCCCCGGCAGGAAAGGCAGCTCGATCTTGCCGGCCAGGATCATGTCGTTGATCTCCTTGACCCGCGCCTTCACGTCCGCCGGCACCTTGGCCGCGGTGCCGCCATATCCGGCCATTCCCACATAGCCGTCCGCCGCGGTGTAGTGATAGACCTTGCCCTCCATCTTGCCCTCGGCGGCGGTCACCACGAGGTCGGCCAGCATCTTGGTGTAGTAGAGGATGATGCTGGTCAGCACCGAGTCCGGAGCGACATGGTTGAGATCGGCGTAGAAGCCGATCGAATAGGCGCCGCGTTCCTGCGCCGCCTTGATCGCGCCGATGGCCGCCCGATCCGTAATGCCGGCAATCACGTCCGCGCCGAGATCGAGCTGCGCGACCGCCGCCGTCTTCGCCTTGCCCACGTCGGTCCATGAATTGATGAAGGTCGAAAGGATCTTCGCTTTCGGGTTCACGAAGCGGACGCCGAGCTTGTAGCCCTCGATTTCGCGGTTCAGCTCGGGAAACTTGAAGCTGTTCACCGCGCCGACCACGTTGCTCTTGGTCATCAGACCGGCCAGAACGCCGCCCATGAAGGCGTATTCGTGCTGCGGCATGTAAATCGCCAGGTTGACGGGCACCGGTTCGGTCCCGGTGGACAAGAGGATGCTCGTCTTGGGAAACGCGACGGCGATCTTGCGCGCCGCCTTCACGAAGGTGGCGCAGTGGAACACGATGGGGTTGTACCCCTTGCGCGCGAAATCCCGGCCGATGTTCTCGACATCCGCCGGCGCTGGGCTCTCGACATGGTCGAACTTCAGCCCGATCCGCTTCTGCGCCACCAGCATCGCCTCGTAGCCGGCCTGGCTCCACGACCCGTCATTGACCTGGCCGCACGGGATATAGGCCGCCTTCCCGGCGGCGAACGCAGCGCTCGCCATGGCGACCAGCGCGCCCAGAACGACCGACAGCCTCACCAGCGTTTTCATCCGTTTCCTCCCATTCGCTCAGTCGAGAATCGCGACCGCGTCGATCTCGATCAGGCAGTCCGGATCGACCAGCCGCGCCACCTGCACGTAGGTGCTGGGCACGTTCCTGTGGTCGAAGAACTCCGAGCGGATCGGCGCGTAGATCGGAACGTGACTGTCCATATCGGTCGAGAAAATCGACAGCTTCACCACGTTGTCGAAGGTCGCCCCGACCGAGGCGAGGCATTTCTCGATATTCCGGAAGACCTGCCGCGTCTGGGCTGCGAAATCGCCGCGCCCGACCAGCTTGCCGTCGGCGTCCAGGGCCAGCTGTCCGGCTACGTAGACATGCTTGCCGTGCCGGCACACCTGTTCGTAGGGATATGTCCCCCGCGTGACGAAGACGCCCTCGGGCTGAATGATTTCGCGTGGCATCTCTCACCCCCCCTGCCTCGCCCTTGTCGAGCCGGCGATTCCCGTCCCCGCTTGCCATATCGCGCCGCCCGGGGGCTGTCAACGGCTGCCCTTCCGTTTGCGTTGCGGCGCGGCCCGGCTTGCGCCAATATCGTCCGACGCAACCAGCCACGGAGTGGAGCAATGGCGAAGCTGCGCCACGTCGCGATCCAGGTGCCCGACCTCGAGAAGGCGGGAAGGTTCTACGAGACCGTGTTCGACATGGAGCGGGTGTGCCGCGGCGACACGCCGTTCGGCAACGCGCTCATGCTGTCGGACGGGGTGATGAACCTCACCCTGCTGCAATTCCCCGAGGGCACGAAGGGGATGATCAACGGCCCGGACTGGGCCGGCATGCACCATGTCGGCTTCGTGGTCGACGACGCCGAGGCGACGGCGAAGAAGATCGAGGAGGAAGGCGGGTCCTACTACTACACGCTGGAGGGCGACTACGAGGGCCTCCAGGCGGAGGAGAAATACAAGGACATCAACGGCGTCGTCTTCGACATCTCCGAGCACGGCTGGGCCACCGAGCCGGTCGGCAGGCTGCGCAAGGAGAAGGAAGAGCGCGAGGCGCGGGCGAGGGAGACCGTCCCGGCCGAGTAGCGCCGCTCACGCGATCTCGAACACCGCGTCGATCTCCACCGCCGCGTCGAACGGCAGCGCCGGCGCGCCGACCGCGAAGCGGGCGTGCCGGCCGCGCTCGCCGAATACCTCCACGATCAGGTCGCTCGCGCCGTTGATCACCTTGGGCTGGTCGGTGAAGCCCGGCGTCGAGTTGACGAAGCCGCCGAGCTTGACGCAGCGCGCGACGCGATCGAGGTCGCCGCCGCAGGCCGCCCTGAGCTGGGCCAGGATGTTGATCGCAACGATGCGCGCGCATTCGCGGCCGTCCTCCACCGAATACGCATCGCCCAGCTTGCCGACATGGCTGAGCCGACCGTCCAGGAACGGAACTTGGCCGGAGATGAACACCAGGTTGCCGGTAACCACAAAGGGCACGTAGTTGGCCGCGGGCGAGGGCGCCTCGGGCAGCGCGATGCCGAGCTCGGCGAGGCGGGCGTCGATGGCGCCGGTCATGGCAGATCCTCCGCGATCGCTCGTGGGGTCGATTGGAGCACTCTCCGATCGCATAGGGTCGTATGCGGCGGCAGCGAGGTAGTTTTCGCACTCGTTGGGGGTGTAGGTGCTTGCGGACACAAGATGCATCCTGCAATGCCTGCCCGCTGCTTACCCGACAACATCGGGGCTTGGACGCTTCCGCCTAAGCCCTTGAAAAGATTGGTGGGCGCACAAGGACTCGAACCTTGGACCCGCTGATTAAGAGTCAGCTGCTCTACCAACTGAGCTATGCGCCCCTCCCGGAAGCCGGGCTTATAGCAAACCGCGCGAGCGGTGGCGAGTCCGCGGCGCGCCTGCCGGCGGCGTCAGAAATCGTCGAACGGGGGCGATTTGCCGATCACGGTATCCTTGCCCAGGCTCGCCGACAGCAACAGCCCGTAGCCGACCATCACGCTGAGCAGCGCCGTGCCGCCATATGAGATCAGCGGCAGCGGAGCGCCGACCACGGGAACCAGCCCCATCACCATGGCGATGTTGAGGGAGACGTAGAGCGACACGGTCATGGTGACGCCGAGCGCCACGACGCGGCCGAACTGGTTGCGGATGCGGAGCGCGATGGCGAGGCCGTAGGCGAACAGCATGAGGAAGAGGGCGAGCACCTCCAACCCGCCGATCAGGCCGAACTCCTCCGCCAGCATGGTGAAGATGAAGTCGGTCTGCCGCTCCGGCAGGAAATCGAGATGCGCCTGGGAGCCCTGCATGTAGCCCTTGCCGAACACGCCGCCCGAGCCGAGCGCGATCTTGGCCTGGAGGATGTGGTAGCCGGCGCCGAGCGGGTCGGTCTCCGGATCGAAGAAGGTAAGGATGCGCTGGCGCTGGTAGGGGCGCAGGAAGCTCCACACCACCGGCATGGCGGCGAGCCCCAGCACCCCGACCGCGGCGAATTTCCACAGCCTGACCCCGACCACGAAGAATACCGTCGCGCCCGCGATCACCAGCATGACCGCGGTGCCGAGGTCGGGCTGGCGCAGCACCAGGAAAGCCGGCACCAGGGTCATCAGCACCGGCGCCAGCAGACGGCTCGGCCGCCCGACATCCTCGATCGAGATGCCGTGGAAGTACCGCGCGAGCCCGAGGATCAGCGCGATCTTCATCAGCTCGGAGGGTTGCAGCCGGACCACGCCCAGGTCGATCCAGCGCTGGGCGCCCATGCCCGTGGCCCCCGCCACTTCGACCCCGACCAGCAAGGCCGCGGACGCGAAGTAGATCGCATAGGCGTAGCGCAGCCAGAACCGGATATCGATCAGCGCCACGACCAGCATCAGGACCAGCGCCGCGCCGAGGCGCATGATCTGGCGCATGGCCCACGGCTCCCAGCTTCCGCCGCCCGCCGAGTACAGCATGCCGACGCCGATGGCCGAGATCAGGCAAAGCAGAAGCACCAGCGGCCAGTTGAGGAGAAGCAGCTTGCGGCCGAGGGTCAGCTCTTCGCCGGTCGCCGATACCGTCGCCATCGTCCCGCGATCCGCCGCTCAACCCTGGCCGGGGGCCGTATCGACCCAGGCGAGGCGATTATCCGCATCCACCCCCAGCGGGTCCCGGCGCTGCGCTTCCAGCAGGAGCTCCCGCGCAATCGGCGTCGCCACCGAAGATCCCGCCCCGCCATGCTCCACCACCACCGAGATCGCATAGCGCGGACGCTTGACCGGCGCGTAGGCGACGAAGAGGGCGTGGTCGCGCTCGTGCCGGGGACGCTGGTGGTTCTTCAGCACGCCGCTGCCGCGTTCGCGCTTGGAAATCCTGCGAACCTGGGAGGTGCCGGTCTTGCCAGCAAGCTCGAGCTCCGGCTCGCGGATGGCATAGCGATAGGCGGTGCCGCGCTCGCGGTTGGCAACCGCGTCCATCCCGCGGCGCACCACCCGGAGCGCGGCCTCGCGGATCTCGAGCGCCGGGAAGAGCGGTTCCGGCGGCTGTGTCCGGGCCGCCGCCTGCTCGATCACCAGCCGGGGCCGGACCGCCCGGCCGGAGGCGATACGCGCCGCCATCACGGCGAGCTGCAGCGGCGTCGTCAGCACGAAACCCTGACCGATCCCCGTGATCAGGGTCTCGCCTCCCTGCCACTTCTCGCCGATGGCGGCCAGCTTCCACCCGGGGGTCGGGACCAGGCCCTCCTGTTCGCCGGGCAGCTCGCCGAGCAGCTTGGTGCCGAGGCCCAGCTCGACGGCGGTCTCGGCGATCCTGTCTATCCCGACCGTGCGCGCGAGCTCGTAAAAATAGATGTCGCAGGACCGCTCAATCGCGCCCACCAGGTCGAGCCAGCCATGGCCGTGCTTTTTCCAGCAATGGAACTGCGACCGCCCGAACTCCATGAAGCCCCTGCAATGGGTGCGGCGCCCGGGCCACCAGCGGCCGGAGTTCAGCGCCGCCAGCGCGACCACAAGCTTGAACGTGGAGCCCGGCGCATAGAGCCCGGACAGCGACCTGTTGACCAGCGGGGTCGTCGGGTCCGACACCACGGAGCGCCAGGTCTTGGCGTCCAGCCCGCGGGCAAACTGGTTGGGCTCGTAGCTGGGCGTCGACGCCATGGCGAGAATTTCGCCGGTCTCCACGCCCAGCAGCACCGCCGAGGCGCTCTGATGTAGGGCCAGCCGATCCTGTGCCTGGGCCTGCAACGCGATGTCGATGGTGAGCCGGACCTCGTTTCCCGGCACGCCCTCCACCCGGCCGACCTCGCGGATCACCCGCCCCATCGCGTTGACCTCGACCTGGCTGGCACCGGCCTTGCCGCGCAGAGCGAGGTCGCGGGTCTTCTCGATTCCCTCCTTGCCGATGCGGAATCCGGGCAGTTCGAGCAGCGGATCGCCGCTCAGATCCGGCTCCGAGGCCGCCGCGACATAGCCCAGTACATGCGCCGACTTGACCGAATGGGGGTACTCGCGCGCGAAATCGACGTCGATCGAGATGCCCGGCAAATCGGGCGCGTTGACTTCGATCTTCGCCACCTCGCGCCAGTTGAGGCCCTCGCGCACCGTCACCGGGACGAAGCTGCGGCGTTTCCCCACCTCGCGCAGCACCCGGCGGCGCCGCGACTCGGAGAGCCCGATCAGCCAGTGCAGCTTTTCCAGCGTCGCGCCCACGTCGTCCGTTTGTTCCGCGATGAGCAGCACCCGGTAGCTCTCCCGGTTGACCGCCAGCGGCGAGAAGAAGCGGTCGACGATGCGTCCCCGGGCCGGCGCGATCAGCCGCATGTTGATGCGGTTGTCCTCGGCCAGCATCTTGTAGCGGTCGGACTCGATCACCTGGATCTGGTACATCCGCCCGGCGAGCACCGAGGCGACGACGAGCTTCGCGCCGGCGAGCAGGGCGGCGCGCCGGGTGAACAGCCTGTGCCTTTCGTTGTCGCGATACACCTGCCGGTCCTAGTTGCGCCTCGCGATCGAACGCAGAACCCAGGAAAGCAGCCAATACAGAAACGGGAACACCGTCAAGGTCAGAAGCACCTGCAACGCCAGCGGCGTCGGATCGACGTAGCGGAGATGCCAGCCGATGACCGCAAGCCAGAACACCAGCGCCGCGAACGCCGCGGTGAGCCCGAACGCCCACCAGACGACGAGGAACGACTTGCCCCTGAAGAAGGTGCGCTGGAAGACGATCGCGCCGTAGACGATCAGCAGGGTCAGCCCGTTGAGACCCACCGGCTCGCCGTTCAGCAGGTCCTGCCACAGGCCGAGCGGAAGAACCGCGACCGCCGGCATCAGGTCGGGACGGTAGACCGTCCAGTAGAACACGGCGATCAGGCCGAGATTGGGCGCCACCGAGCCGATCGCCGGCACGTGGATGTGAATGGCCCCCAGCATGATCAGCACCAGCGAGACGACGAAGGGGGTCAGGTTGGTGGCGAACTCGTGGAGGCGCCGAACGACCCCGCTCAATGTCCGGTTCCGCCCCGGGCGGATGCGGACGCCGAGCCGAAAGCCACTTCCGGGTAGGCGACGATGCGCACGAATTCGAGCCGGTCGAGCTGCGCCAGAGGCCGCACCTGGATCGCCTCTCCCGCGACACTGGAGACGACGCCGATCGGCAGGCCGGGCGGCAGCATCCCGCCATGTCCCGAGGTCACCACCCGGTCGCCGCTGTTGACCCGTGCGTTGTGCCGCAGAAACGAGATCTTCGGCATGGCCGTGTTGTCGCCTGCGAGAATCGCGCGCTCCCGCGAGCCCTCGAACATCACCGGGATACGCGAGTTGAGATCGGTGATCAGCAGGATGCGCGCCGACCGGTTGCCCACGGCGACGACGCGCCCGATCATCCCGTCCCCGGTCACCGCCGCCTGGCCCTTGGCGACGCCGTCCCGCGCACCGGCGACGACGACGATGGAACGGACGAAGACGCCGCCCGAATCGCCTACCACGCGGGCGCCGATATGGTCGACCCTGGGCTCCGGCACGAAGCGCAGGAGCTGCCGGAGGCGGTCGTTCTCCTGCGACAGCCTGTGTCCGGCGGCCTGCCAGTGCAGCAGCCGTTCGTTCTGGTCACGCAGCCGGGCGTTCTCGTCGCGCAGCCGGCCGAGCTCGTTGATGCCTTCGATGGCGTCGGCGACCGTCGCTGCGGGACGCGCCACGACACTCATGATCGGGGCGACGAAATCGACCACCCCGGCGCGCAGCTTCTCGAACAGGACCGTTTCGGCCTTGCCCAGCAGGGTGATCCCGAACGCGGCCAGGATCAGCGTCGCCAGCACGATGCGTTGACTGAGAGTGCCCGACGGGACCGCCAGGCGGACGATGGATGCCGGTCGATACTTCAACGACGCTGGGCCTCCTTACTCTGCTTCGCCCCGAAATGCGAGGTCTGCGTTTGTTCCTTCCGTTGCCGGGATGCGGATCCCCGTTTCAATACTTGGCACTCAAAACGTTCTTCAGCGCCTTCATCTCCTCCAGGCAGCGGCCGGTCCCGAGCACGACGCAGGACAGCGGCTCGTCGGCGAGGGTGACGGGAAGACCGGTCGCATGACCCAGCAGGATGTCGATATTGCCGAGCAGGGAGCCCCCGCCGGTCAGGACGATCCCCTTGTCGACGATGTCGGCGGCGAGCTCGGGCGCGGTGTGCTCGAGCACCACCTTGACCGTTTCGATGATGGCGTTGACCGGCTCGGACAGACTCTCGGCGATCTGCCGCTCCGAGATGACGATCTCCTTGGGCACGCCGTTCATCAGGTCGCGGCCCTTGATCTCCATCAGGTCGCCGTCGCCGCTGGTCGGAACGCAGGCCGAGCCGATCTGCTTTTTCATGCGCTCGGCGCTGCCCTCGCCGATCAGCAGGTTGTGGTTGCGCCGGATGTAGTTGATGATCGCTTCGTCCATCTTGTCGCCGCCGACCCGCACCGAGCGCGAATAGACGATCCCGCCGAGCGACAGCACCGCGACCTCGGTCGTGCCGCCGCCGATATCGACCACCATCGAGCCGGTCGGCTCGGTGACCGGAAGCCCGGCGCCGATCGCCGCGGCCATCGGCTCGGGGATCAGATAGACGCGCCGCGCCCCCGCGCTCTCCGCCGATTCCTGGATCGCCCGGCGCTCGACTGCGGTCGAGCCGGAGGGCACGCAGACGATCACCTGCGGGCTCGCGAAGCGGCGCCGGTTGTGCACCTTGCGGATGAAGTGCTTGATCATCTCCTCGGCGACTTCGAAGTCGGCGATCACGCCGTCGCGCAGCGGGCGGATCGCCTCGATTCCGCCCGGGGTGCGGCCGAGCATCATCTTGGCCTCGTCGCCGACGGCGAGCACCTGCCTGCGTCCCCGCGCCGTGGCGGTGGCGACCACGGACGGCTCGTCGAGGACGATCCCGCGCGACTTCACGTAGACCAGCGTGTTCGCGGTCCCGAGATCGATCGCCATATCGGCGGAGAGCAGTCCGAGAATCTTGGAAAACATGATCCGCTATTCGATACCTCGTTGAGCGTGGCCGCCCGGCAGGGCAGGCCGTCCCCGCATCAGGCGATGAGCGCCTCGGGCGCCGTCTTTTCCCTCTTCACCAGAAGTTTGTTGAGCGCATTCACATAGGCCCGCGCGGAGGCGACGAGGGTGTCGGTGTCGGCGCCCTGGCCGTTCACCGTCTTGCCGTCCTCCTCGAGCCTGACGGTGACCTCGGCCTGCGCGTCGGTCCCCTCGGTTACCGCGTGCACCTGGTAGAGCTTCAGCGTGGCGCTGTGCGCGAACAGCTCCTTGATCGCGTTGAACGTCGCATCCACCGGGCCGTCGCCCGTCGCCTCCGTGCCGCGGCGTTCGCCGTCGATCTCCAGCTCCAGCGTCGCGCTCTGCGGACCCACCGACCCGCAGATCACGTGCAGCGACAGGAAGCGGATCCGGTCGTTGCGCCGGATCACCGCGTCGTCGACCAGGGCGGCGATGTCCTCGTCGAAGATGTCCTTCTTCTTGTCGGCGAGATCCTTGAAGCGCCGGAACGCGTCCTGCAAAGCGTTCTCGCCGAGATCGTAGCCGAGCTCCTCGATCTTCTTGCGGAAGGCATGGCGTCCGGAATGCTTGCCCATGACCAGCGTCGAGCGCGCCAGGCCGACCGATTCCGGGGTCATGATCTCGTACGTGCCGGCATGCTTGAGTACGCCGTCCTGGTGGATGCCGGCTTCGTGGGCGAAGGCGTTGGCGCCGACGATCGCCTTGTTGGGCTGGACCGTGAACCCGGTGATCGTCGAGACCAGCTTGGAAATCCGGGTGATCACCGAGGTGTCGATTCCCGTCTTGTAGGGCATCCGGTCGTGGCGCGTCCTGAGCGCCATCACGATCTCTTCCAGCGCGGCGTTGCCCGCCCGCTCGCCGAGCCCGTTGATGGTGCATTCGACCTGCCGCGCGCCCGCGTCGACCGCCGCCAGCGAGTTGGCGACGGCGAGGCCGAGATCGTTGTGGCAATGGGCCGAGAAAATCGCCTTGTCGCTGTTCGGCACCCGTTCGCGCAGCATGCGGATGAGCCCGCCGAACTCATCCGGCAGCGCGTAGCCCACCGTGTCCGGCAGGTTGATGCAGGTGGCGCCGGCGCGGATCGCGGCCTCGACGCAGCGGCACAGGAAGTCGGGGTCCGAGCGCGAGCCGTCCTCCGGCGACCAGTCGACGTCGTCGGTGAACCGGCGCGCATGGCCGACGCTGTCGATGACCGCCTCGTGCACGTCGTCGGGCTCCATCTGCAGCTTGTACTTCATGTGCAGCGGGCTGGTCGCGATGAAGGTGTGGATGCGCCGCCGCTCGGCCGGGGCGAGCGCCTGGGCCGCGCGTTCGATATCGGCCCGTCCGGAGCGCGCCAGGCCGCAGATGACGGGCCCCTTGACCAGCCTGGAGATCTCGTGGACCGCCTCGAAATCGCCGTTCGAGGCGATCGGGAAACCGGCCTCGATCACGTCGACGCCGAGATCCGCGAGCAGCTCGGCGATGCGCAGCTTTTCGTCGAGGTTCATCGAGGCGCCAGGCGATTGCTCGCCGTCGCGCAGCGTGGTGTCGAAGATGATGATTCGGTTCGGGTCGGCGTTCAGGCTCATCCTGGAGCTCCCATGAAGCGGTTGTCGGACCTGGCTCAACCCCCTGCCCGGCGTGCCGTTCGCGGCGGCCGCCGTTCAGGGGCTGCTAAGTCGTCCAACCTCACCGGCCGCCGGCCCGATCGCGGAGCGCGGGCGCATGCGGCCGGCGTGCCGGGCAAACCCGGCAACCCATTCCGCTCTCGCCCGTAACGAAGACATCCTTGCCCCCCGCATGCGGCCACGAACCGTTGCCCGCCGAACGGACTCCACGTCCAGGCGGCCGCGCGAACCTCCTAGCGGTCTAGGTTTACGCCGAGAGTCTCAACTGCGCAATCAATATGTGGGCGCATCTCGGCATATCACATCTCGTATGCGTCAATGTGCCGCGCGGCATGTCCGGCGGCGACATGCGTCAGTTCTTCGAGCGGTCCACCAGGGCGCGCTCCTGCAGCCACGGCATCATCGAGCGGAGCTGCCCGCCCACCTGCTCGATGTGGTGCTCCGCGCCGCGCCGCCGGAGCGCCTTGAAGCTGGTCTGGCCGGACTGGTTCTCCAGCACCCATTCGCGCGCGAAGCGTCCCGACTGGATGTCGTCGAGGATGGTCTTCATGCGCGCCTTCACGGTCTCGTCGATGAGCACCGGCCCGCGGGTCAGGTCGCCGTATTCCGCGGTGTTGGAGATCGAATAGCGCATATTGGCGATGCCGCCCTCGTAGATCAGGTCGACGATCAGCTTGACCTCGTGCAGGCACTCGAAATAGGCCATCTCGGGCGCGTAGCCGGCCTCGACGAGGGTCTCGTAGCCGGCGGTGATCAGCGCGGTCAGCCCGCCGCACAGCACCGACTGCTCGCCGAACAGATCGGTCTCGCATTCCTCCTTGAAGCTGGTCTCGAGAATCCCCGCCCGGCCGCCGCCGATCGCCGACGCGTAGGACAGGCCGATCTCGGTCGCGTTGCCCGAGGCGTCCTGGTGCACCGCGAGCAGGCACGGCACGCCGCCGCCGTCGACGTATTCCGAGCGCACCGTGTGGCCGGGCCCCTTGGGCGCGACCATGAACACGTCGAGGTCGGGGCGCGGCTCGATCAGCCGGAAATGGATGGCGAGCCCGTGCGCGAAGGCCAGCGCCGCGCCGTCGCGCAAATTGTCGCGGATCTCGCCGGCATAGAGCTCGGCCTGCAGCTCGTCGGGCGTCAGCACCATCAGCACGTCGGCCCAGCCGGCCGCCTCGGCCGCAGTCATCACCCGGAGGCCGGCCTGCTCGGCCTTGCGGATCGAGGCGGAGCCGGGCCTGAGCGCCACCGCGACGTCGCCCACGCCGGAGTCGTTCAGGTTGTTGGCATGCGCATGGCCCTGGCTGCCATAGCCGACGATGCCGACCTTCTTCCCCTTGATGAGGTTGACGTCGGCATCCCTGTCGTAAAAGACCCGCATCCGGTTTTCCTTTCGTGCAAACCTGGCAGCGCGACCCATTCCGGGGGCCCGTTTTCCCGGCCACCTGTAGCAGCGCGGCAAGCCCCCGGTCAACCGGAGCGGCGGCACCCCGATGCTTGCCCGATGTATTGGATATTGTTTATATGTAGTGCATTGCGGATGAGGAGGCCGGCCCATGCGGCGCAGCACGACGCTGACGGTTCGCCTCGGCGGCGCGCTCAGCGACTTCGTCTCGGCCAATGTCGGCGAGACAGGCGCTTACGAGAACGTCAGCGAGTATATCCGCGACCTGATCCGCCGCGACAAGGAGCGCTCCGAGCGCGAGGCGTTCGAGCGCCTGAAGGCCGAGCTGGAACGCGCCTTCGCCGCGCCGGACGACACGTACCGGCCGCTATCCGCATCGGACGTCATCGCGAGGAACAAGGCGCGCAGCGCTTCATGACGTCGGTCCGCGTTCAGGAAGCGGCCGCCCTCCGTATCGACGAGATCTGGCGGTACTCCCGGGAACAATGGGGAGAGGCGCAGGCGGACGTCTATGTCACGGGCCTGTTCGCGGCGTTCGAGGGGATCGTCACGGGCGCCGAGGCCTCGCGCCCGATTCCCGCTCCGTTCGGGGTTGACGGGTACGTCTTCCGCTACCGGAAGCACTTCGTCTACTGGAAACGGCTGGCCAACGGCGACATCGGCATCGTCACCGTGTTGCACGAGCGCATGCACCAGATCGGCCGACTCCGGGAGGATCTGGAGGGATGAGCCGTGCGAAAGATCCGCCCTACAGCCCCTCCATGCCGCGGGCGATGGCGACCACCCCGGTGCGCGACACGTCGACCAGCCCGAGCGGCTCCATCAGGCCGATGAAGGCGTCGAGCTTGTCGGTCGAGCCGGAGATCTCGAACACGAAGGACTCGCCGGTGGAGTCGATCGCGCGCGCCCGGAAGATGTCGGCGATGCGCAGCGACTCCACCCGCCGGTTGCCGCTCGCCTTGACCTTCACCAGCGCGAGCTCGCGCTCCACGTAGGCCCCCTCGATGGTCAGGTCGACCACCTTGTGGACCGGAACGAGGCGGTCGAGCTGGGCCTTGATCTGTTCGATGATCATCGGCGTGCCGGTGGTCACCACGGTGATCCGCGACAGCGCGCGCTCGGCGTCGACCTCGGCCACCGTCAGGCTCTCGATGTTGTAGCCGCGCCCGGAGAACAGGCCGATGACGCGGGCGAGCACGCCCGCCTCGTTGTCGACCAGGACCGAGATCGTATGCCGTTCGGTGTCGCTCACCCCCGCACCCCGCCGATCAGACCAGCACCATGCCTTCCTCGGACACCGGCGCCTCCGCCTTCTCGTCGGGGCCCAGCAGCATCTCGTTATGCGCCGCGCCGGACGGGATCATCGGGAAGCAGTTCTCCTCCTTCTCGACGACGATGTCGGCGATCACCGGGCCGTCGGTCGCGATCATCCGATCGATCACGTCGTCCAGCTCGTCCGGGTGGGTCGCCCTCAGCCCGGTCCACTGGCAGGCCTCGGCCAGCTTGACGAAATCGGGCAGCGCGGCGGTGTAGCTCTCCGAATAGCGCCCGCCATGCAGCAGCTCCTGCCATTGGCGGACCATCCCCATCCACTGGTTGTTGATGACGAAGGCCTTGACCGGGAGGTTGTACTGCACCGCGGTGGACAGCTCCTGGATGTTCATCAGGAACGAGGCCTCGCCGGCGATGTCGACGACCAGCGCCCCGGGATGCGCGACCTGGACCCCGATCGCCGCCGGCAGGCCGTAGCCCATCGTGCCGAGTCCACCCGAGGTCATCCACCGGTTGGGCTCCTCGAACTTGAAATACTGGGCCGCCCACATCTGGTGCTGCCCGACCTCGGTGGTGATGTAGACGTCGCGCCCGAGGGTCTTCTCGTAGAGCCGCTTGATGGCGCGCTGCGGCTTGATCGAGGTCTTCGAGTCGGCGAATTTCAGGCAGTCGCGCGCGCGCCACGTCCCGATCCGCTTCCACCACGCGGCGAGCGCCTTGCGGTCGGGCTCGGCGCCGCGGGCCTTCCAGGCGCGGAGCAGCTGTTGCAGCGCCGTCCCCGCGTCGCCGATCAGCGGCACGTCGACCGGCACGTTCTTGTTGACCGAGGACGGGTCGATGTCGATGTGGATCTTCTTCGAGCCGGGCGAGAAATCGGCCAGGCGCCCGGTCACCCGGTCGTCGAACCGCGCGCCCACGTTGATCATCACGTCGCAGCCATGCATCGCGAGGTTGGCTTCGTAGAGCCCGTGCATCCCCAGCATGCCGAGGCATTGCGGATCGGAGGCGGGGAAGGCGCCGAGCCCCATCAGGGTCACCGTCGCCGGATAGCCGGTCAGCCGCACCAGACGGGTCAGCCGCTTCGACGCCTCGGGTCCCGAGTTGATCACCCCGCCGCCGATATAGAACAGCGGCCGCCTGGCGCCGGCCATCAGCTCGACCGCCTCGGCGATCGCGTCGCGGTCGGCCCTGACCGCCGGCCGGTAGGAGCGGTGCGGGACCTCCTCGGGCCCGCGATAGGCGCCCTTGCCCATCAGGATGTCCTTCGGCAGGTCGACCACCACCGGGCCGGGCCGGCCGCTGCGCGCGACATGGAACGCCTCGTGCATCACCCGCGGCAGGTCGTCCATCTCCTTGACCAGATAGTTGTGCTTGGTGCAGGGGCGCGTGATCCCGGTGGTGTCCGCCTCCTGGAAGGCATCGTTGCCGATCAGGTGGGTCGGCACCTGGCCGGTCAGGCAGATCACCGGGACGCTGTCCATCAGCGCATCGGTCAGACCGGTGACCGCGTTGGTCGCGCCCGGGCCCGAGGTCACCAGCACCACCCCCACCTTGCCGGTCGAGCGCGCATAGCCCTCCGCCATGTGGACCGCGCCGCCTTCCTGGCGGACCAGGACGTGGCGCAGCGCGTTCTGCGCGAACAGCGCATCGTAGATCGGCAGCACCGCGCCGCCGGGATAGCCGAACACCGTGTCGACGCCGTGGTCGATCAGCGCCTTGATGACGATCTCGGAGCCGGTCATGTCTCGACTGGCCATCAAACTGCTCCCCTCGCGCATCCCCGCCCGGATCGCCGTTCGCCACGGTCCTCCGGCCTGTCGGCAAAACGAAGCCGGCCTGACGAGGCCGGCGGATACTTCGCGCTTCCGCACCCGGAGACCGCCGGGCAGGGCGTCGCTCCCTCCTGAAGGAGCGCAAAACTACTGCCTCATCGAGTGAGGGTCAACCGGAAATCGCTAATAAATGAAAAGATTTCCGGCACCAGACTTTCCGAATATTGCTCTACAACGACACGATCGGGCCTCGACCGGTTGCGGAACCAGGTCATCTGCCGGCGCGCGTAACGCCGCGTGTCGCGCTTGGCCGCGTCGACGGCGTCCTCCAGCGCGAGCGTCCCCGCGCAGTGCGCGAGCAGCGGCGCGAGGCCGACCGCCTTCATGACGGGGAGCGCGGGATCGAGCTCCATCGCCCGGATCGCCCTTGCCTCCTCGACCGCGCCGTCGGCGATCATCCGGTCGAAGCGCGCCTCGCAGGCCGCGTAGACCGCATCGCGTGTGGGCATCAGCAGGATCTGCAACACCGCCCAGCCATGCGCCGGCGGCGAGGTCTGGCGCGCATGCCAGACATGCAGCGGCTCGCCCGTCGCCTCGATCACCTCGAGTGCGCGCAGGATGCGCTGCGGATCGCTGGCGCGGACCGCCCTTGCGCCTTCCGGGTCGCGCTCCGCGAGCAAATCGTGCATCGCCGCGCTGCCGCGTGCGGCGAGCAGCGCGCGCAGCCGCTTGCGGATCGCCGGGTCGGCCGGCGGCACCGCCGCCAGCCCGTCGACCAGCGCCTCGAGATAGAGCCCGGTGCCGCCGACGACGATCGGCACCAGACCGTCCGCGTGGGCGGCCCGGATCTCCGCCGCCGCGCGTCTTCGCCAGCGCCCCGCCGACCACGGATCGTCCGCCTCGGCGATGCCGAACAGGCGGTGCGGCGCGCGCGCCAGCGCATCGGCACCGGGGCGCGCGGTCACGATGGAGAGCGCCTGGTAGAGCTGCATCGAATCGGCGTTGATCACCACCCCGCCGAGGCGCTCGGCGAGCGCCAGCGCGAGCGCCGACTTGCCGCTCGCCGTCGGCCCGCCGATCGCGATCACCGGCGTCGCGGCGGGCATCCGGGAGGTGGCGTCAGCCCTTGGCGACGCTGAGCGCGATGAAGTGCTGGTTGCTCTCGCGCTCGACCAGGACGAGCAGCGTCTTGCGCTCCGCCTTGCGGGCGCTCTCGACCGCCTCTTCGATCTGGGACGGCTCGGTGACGTCCGACTGCCCGGGCCCGACCTTGCGGATGATGTCGCCGGGGCGGATCTGCTTCTCCGCCGCCGGGCTGCCGGGCTTGACCTCGACGACGACGACCCCGGCCGCGTCGTCCGCAAGGTTGAAGCGCTTGCGCATCTCGGGCGTCACGGTGGCGAGGTCGAGGCCGAGCGTCTCGACCGTCGCCTGGCGCGGCGTCTCGCCCGGCGTCCGCGCCGCGACCTGGCGGTCGTCTTCGGGAAACTCGTCGAGCGTGACCTCCAGCGTCTTCTTCTCGCCCTTGCGCCAGACCACCATGGCGACCTGACGCCCCACCTCGGTCTCGGCGACGATCCGGGGCAGGCTCCGCATCTCGGATATGGTCTTGCCGTCGAAGGCCAGGATGACGTCGCCGACCTCGACCTTGGCCCTGGCGGCGGGGCCGCCCTCGGCGAGGCTGGTGACCAGCGCTCCAGACGCGTCGGGCAGGCCGAGCCCCTGGGCGATGTCGTCGGTCACGGTCTGGATGCGCACGCCGATATAGCCGCGCCGCGCGCGGCCGTATTCGCGGAGCTGGTCGATGATCGGCCCGGCGAGGTTGGACGGGATCGCGAAGCCGATGCCGACGCTGCCGCCGGTCGGCGAGAAGATCGCCGTGTTGATGCCGATCACCTCGCCGGCGAGGTTGAACATCGGCCCGCCCGAATTGCCCCGGTTGATCGAGGCGTCGGTCTGGATGAAGTCGTCATAGGGGCCGGCGTTGATGTCGCGCTGGCGCGCCGACACGATGCCCGCCGTGACGGTGCCGCCGAGCCCGAAGGGGTTGCCGATGGCGATCACCCAGTCGCCCACCCGCGTGTTGTCGGAATCGCCCAGCTTGAGCGCGCTCAGCTTCTTCCCGCCCGGGTCGATGCGCAGCAGCGCGAGATCGGTCTTGGCGTCGCGCCCGATCACCTCGGCGTCCAGCCGCGTCTTGTCGGACAGGACGACCGCGATCTTGTCGGCCTCTGCGATGACGTGGTTGTTGGTCACGATCACCCCGGAGGCGTCGATCACGAAGCCGGAGCCGAGCGAGGTCACGCGCTGGCGCGGCATCGGGTTCTGCTGCTGGCGCTCGAAGAACTCGCGGAAGAAGCGCTCGAACGGGGATCCCGGGGCGAAGCGGGGGATCTCGGGCCGGTTGCCGCCTTCCGCGCGCACGCTCTGGGTGGTGGAGATGTTGACCACCGAGGGCAGCAGCTTGGCCGCGAGATCGGCGAAGCTCGCCGGTGGCGCCTTGGCGAGCGCCGGCAGCGTCCCGGCGAGCGCCAGCACAAGCGCGAGCGCGAACGGGCGCCGCCCCGAAATCATGGATCTGCCATCGCGTGCGGTCACGACATCTCTCCTTCCCGCGCCAACCCGCAACTCCTCACCCCCGGACCAGCCAGGCGAGCCCGACGCCGAGCGCGGTGGCGATCAGCCCGGCGGTGCGAAGCGCGTTCGCCGGCTGCTCCGATACGCGCTGGATGAACCGCTTCATCGCGTCGGGGAACAGGGCGTAGAGCGCGCCCTCGATGGCGAGCGCCAGCGCGATCGCCGCCAGCAGATCGGTACCCAGCATCGCCGCCTATTCTTTCAGGTCCCTGGCCTCGCTGATGTTGCCGAAGAACCGGAAGAAGTCGCTGTCGGGCGACAGCACCATGGTGGTGTCGTCGGCCTTCAGCGCCTCCCGGTAGGCCTGCATCGAGCGGTAGAAGCGGAAGAACTCGGCATCGCGGCCGAACCCGTCGGCCCAGATCAGCGTCGCCTCCTGGTCGCCCTCGCCGCGGGTGATCTCCGCGGTGCGCTGCGCCTCGGCGAGCAGCACCGTGCGTTCGCGGTCGGCGGCGGCGCGGATCTGCTGCGCCTTCTCGAAGCCCTGGGCGCGCGCCTCGCGCGCCTCGCGCTCGCGTTCCGAGCGCATGCGCGCGTAGATCGCCTGCGCCGCCTCCTGCGGCAGGTCGGCGCGCCTCAGCCGCACGTCGACGATCTCCAGCCCGAGCCGCTCGGCCGCAACGTTCACGTCAGACTGGATGTTGGCCATGATCTGCTCGCGCTCGTCCGACAGCACCGCCAGCAGGGTGACGTTGCCGAGCGCTCGCCTCAGGCTCGAATTGACCACCGAGGCCAGCCGCGAGCGGGCGACCGCCTCCGTCGCCACGGTCTGGAAGAATTTGAGCGGGTCGGCGATCCGGTAGCGCACATAGGCATCCGCCACCAGCCGCTTCTGGTCGGACAGGATCACCTGCTCCGCCGGCGGGTCGAATTCGAGGACCCGGCGTTCGTACTCGACGACGTTCTGGATGAACGGCAGCTTGAACTGCAGACCGGGGTCCTGGATCACCCGCCTGGGCTCGCCGAACTGGAGCACCAGGACCTGCTTGGTCTGATGGACGGTGAACAGCGCGCTGAACACGACGATGCCCAGCACGATGATCGCGATCCCGAGGATCGTCAGGCGGGTGCGGTTCATTGCGTCGTCTCCTCCTCGGCGGCGGATTGCTGCGCGCGCTTCTGGATCTCGGGCAGCGGCAGGTAGGGCACCACCCCCGGCCCGCCCTGGGCCGAGGAGTCGATGATCACCTTGTTCATGCCGCGGAACACCTCCTCGATGGTCTCAAGATAGATCCGCTGCGTCGTCACGTCCTTGGACGCCTGGTAGGATTCGAGCACCTTGATGAAGCGCTCGGCCTCGCCCTTGGCCTTGTTGGTGATCTCCTCGCGATAGGCGTTGGCGTCCTGGATCATCTTCTCCGCCTCGCCGCGCGCCCGGGGCAGGATGTCGTTGCGGTAGGCCTCGGCCTCGTTCCTGAGCCGTTCCAAATCGGCGCGCGCCCGCTGCACGTCGACGAAGGCGTCGATCACCGGGCCCGGCGGGTCGACCTTCAGGAGCTGCACCCGGCGCACCTCGATGCCCGCCCCGTAGTCGTCGAGCAGCTGCTGCACCCGGATCTGGGTCGCCTGCTCGATCTCGTTGCGGCCCTCGGTCAGCGCCGACTGGATCGGCGTCTGGCCGATCACCTCGCGCATCGCGCTCTCGGCGGTCAGCTTCACCGTGGCTTCCGGGTTGCGGATGTTGAACAGGTACTTGCCCGCATCCTTGATCACCCAGAACACGGTGAAGTCGATGTCGACGATGTTCTCGTCGCCGGTCAGCATCAGGCTCTCTTCCTGGATGTCGCGCACCGGCAGGTTGCGCGTGGTCTCGCCGACGCTGCGCAAGCCCACCTCGATGCGGTTGACCCTTGTGACCTTCGGCGTGATCACCGATTCGATCGGCCCCGGCAGGTGGTAATTGAGCCCCGGCAGCGTGGTCTTCGTCCATTCGCCGAAGCGCAGCACCACACCCTGCTCGTCGGGCTGCACCCGGTAGAACCCGCTCAGCAGCCACAGCCCGATCACCGCCACGACCAGCAGGATCAGCCCCCGCCCGCCGCGCAGCCCGCCCGGAACCAGCCGGCGAAACCGGTCCTGGCCGCGACGCAGCATGTCCTCGAAGTCGGGCGGCTGGCCCATCGGGCCGCGCCCGCCGCCGCCGCCTCCGCCGCCGGGGGGACGGCCCCACGGGCCCTGACCTCCGCCGAAGGGGCCGCCGCCCCCACCCTGCTGTTTCCATGGCATATCGGATCACCGTCTTGTTGCGCGCCGGGCTGCGCCGCCGCGGGCGCACAGACTACAAGCCGTGCCGCGCGGCCGCGCTATATGATGTGGACGCCCGCCGCTATGATAGGGCAGGCGGGACGCCAGCGCAGCCGCCGCGCCCGTTCCACGCATATATGCTGCTATTCGGACGATAGACAATGCCGCAGTTGAACGAGGCCGCGATCCTCGAAGCGCTCAAATCGGTCCGCGACCCCGACCGGGGCGCCGATATCGTGTCGCTCGGCATGATATCGGGCCTGGTGCTCAAGCAGGGCAATGTCGGGTTCTCCATCGAGGTCGCGCCCGAGCGCGGCGAGGCGCTGGAGCCGCTGCGCAAGGCGGCCGAGCGCGCCGTCGCTGCCGTGCCCGGGGTGCTGTCGGTGACCGCGGTGCTCACCGCGCACAGCGAGCCCGCGCCTCCCGCCGCCGCCCAGCCCGGAAGGCAGGCGCCGCAGCAACCTCTCATGCCGGGCGTGACGCGGA
This sequence comes from Defluviicoccus sp., assembly GCA_028821395.1. Taxonomy (GTDB): domain Bacteria; phylum Pseudomonadota; class Alphaproteobacteria; order MPNO01; family MPNO01; genus MPNO01. Next base: position 1,136 of record JAPPGP010000114.1, on the reverse strand, counting down.
TCGTCGCCGTCGCCTCGGGCAAGGGCGGGGTCGGCAAGTCGACCACCGCGGTCAACCTCGCGCTCGCGCTCGCCGCCTCCGGCCGCAAGGTGGGCATCCTGGATGCCGACATCTACGGCCCCTCGCTGCCGCTGATGCTCGGCATTCACGGGCGCCCGAGCTCGCCCGACGGCAAGGTGCTCGACCCGATGGAGGCCTGGGGGCTGAAGGCGATGTCGATCGGCTTCCTGATTCCGCCCGACACGCCGACCATCTGGCGCGGGCCGATGGTGATGGGCGCCCTCGAACAGTTGATGCGCGACGTCGCCTGGGGCGAGCTCGACATGATGATCGTCGACATGCCGCCCGGCACCGGCGACGTGCAGCTCACCATGGCGCAGCGCGTGCCGCTCGCCGGCGCGGTCATCGTGTCGACGCCGCAGGACCTCGCGCTGATCGACGCGCGCAAGGGCCTCAACATGTTCCGCAAGGTCGACGTGCCGGTGCTCGGGGTGATCGAGAACATGAGCTATTTCGTCTGCCCCCATTGCGGCGGCCGGTCGGACGTGTTCACCCATGGCGGGGCGCGCTACGCGGCCGAGGAGATGGGCGTCGACTTCCTCGGCGAGCTGCCGCTCGACATGGCGATCCGCGAGGGCGCGGACGACGGCAGGCCGATCGTCGCCACCGAGCCGGACGGCCCGCACGCCGCCGCCTACCGGGCGATCGCCGATGCCGTCTGGGCCAAGGCTTCGGGCGGGGCGCTGCGGCCCGCGCCCGAGATCGTCATCCAGTAGCGGCCGGACGGACCGATGGCCGAGGACGGGATCCCGTTCCGCAAGCGGATGGCTTTCTCCTACGGGCGGGCGGAGGCCGTCGCCGCCGGAGTGCGCCGCATCGTCTGCAACAACCCGAGCCCGTTCACCTTCCACGGCACCAACTCCTATGTGGTGGGGGAGGGGGAGGTCGCGGTGATCGACCCCGGCCCCGACGATTCCGACCATGTCGAGGCGCTGAAGCGCGAAGTCGCCGGCGAGACGGTCACCCATGTCATCGTCACCCACACCCATATCGACCACTCCCCCGCCAGCCGCGCCTTCGCCCGCGCCGTCGGCGCCCCGGTGGTCGGCGCGCTGCCCGCCCCGCCGGCCGACGGC
>JAPPGP010000030.1 GCA_028821395.1 Defluviicoccus sp. | reverse complement strand
CGCCCAGAGGCCGAGCGCCATCGGCCGGTCGCGCTCGCGGCAGAAGGCGCCGATCACGGTCGGCCCCGCGGTCAGCACCGCGACATAGCCGCAGCCCTCGACGACGCGGGTGGCGAACAGCATTGCCCCGGTCTCGGCCAGGCTGCCGAGCGCGGTGCCTGCGCCGATCACGCCGAGGCCCGAGAGCAGCATGCGGCGATGGCCGAAGCGGTCGGCGACGAAGCCCCAGATCATCCCCGTGGCGACGCCCACCGCGGCGAGTGCGGACACGATCCAGCCCGCCTCCACCAGGGTCAGGCCGAGCTCGGCGCGGAGCGCGGGCAGCGCCGCCGGCAGCTTGCCGATCTGGAACGCCGCCACGATGCCGGCGACGGCGATCATCGCCACCGCCGGCCAGGAGGTGGCGCGCCCTTCGGTCAGGCGCCGAACTCCGGCTCGGCGAGGCCACGCACCCCGGGATCGGCGGCGAACAGGGCGCCCGCCAGCGGCTGCTCGGCGAGCGCCGCCCGGTCCATCCGGAGCGAGGCGGTGGTGATGTAGAGCGTGTCGAGATCCGCGCCGCCAAAGGCGCAGGACGTGACCTGCGGCACCGGCAGGGCGATCGAGCGCTCCAGCCGGCCCTCGGGATCGAAGCGGCTGACGGCGCCGCCGAACATCCGGGCGCACCAGACGAAGCCTTCGGCGTCCACCGTCGCGCCGTCCGGCACGCCGTCCTCCTCGGCGAGGCGGGTGAAAATCCGCCTATTCTCCATCGCCCCCGTGGCGAGGTCGAAGTCGAACGCCCAGATCTCGTTGGAGTAGGAGTCGGTGAAGTACATGACCGACGAGTCCGGGCTCCAGCAGAGCGCGTTGGGGATGCGGATCCCGCGCATCGTCGGCTCGGCCGCGCCGTCCTTGTCGATCCGCCACAGCGTGCCCTCGGGGGCGTGGCCGGGGTCGTTCATCGTGCCCACCCAGAACCGCCCGGCGCGGTCGACCTTGCCGTCGTTCATCCGGTTGCGGTTGAACCGCCCCTCGCGCTCGGGGTCGCAGATCCTCTCGATCTTGCCGCTCCCGAGGTCGAGATAGTGCGCGCCGGTCCGCAACCCCGCCACCAGCCGTCCCTCGCCGGCGAGGCCGATCGAGCCGGTCTCGGTCTCGATCCGCCAGCGCTTCCGCTCGCCGGTCGCCGGGTCCAGCCGGTGCACCGTCGGGTTGTTGATGTCGACCCAGTAGAGCGCCGCCTCGCCCGGCGACCAGAGCGGGCTCTCGCCCAGCACCGCGTTGCCGCCGGCGGCGACTTCGATCTCGCCCATCGCTGCCCTCCCGGTCGCAGTATCGCACCGGCGCGCGGCTTGCGGTATCCTCCGGCGCGCATCCACAGCGACCAGGGGGGAACGGATGGGACGTCTCGACGGCCGGGTTGCCATCGTCACCGGCGCCGCGCAGGGGATCGGCGCGGCCTATGCCAGGCGCTTCGCCGAGGAGGGCGCGAAGGTCGCGATCTGCGACGTCAAGGACTGCACCAACGTGGTGAACACCATCGCCCAGTCGGGCGGCGAGGCGCTCGGCCTGGAGGTCGACGTGTCCGACGAGGCGCAGGTCGCCGGGCTCGTGGCGCAGACCGTCGAGCGCTTCGGCCGGGTCGACGTCATGGTGCCCAACGCGGCGATCTTCGCCGCGCTTCACCGCCGCTCCTTCCTCGATATCGGGGTCGAGGAGTGGGACCGGGTGATGGCGGTCAACGTGCGCGGCACCTTCGTCTGCATCAAGGCGGTGGTGCCGCAGATGAAGCAGCAGGGCTACGGCAAGATCGTCAACATCTCCTCGGCCACCGTGCAGGCGGGCGTGCCCTGGTTCCTGCACTACGTCTCGTCCAAGGGCGCGGTCGACGCGATGACCCGGGCGGCGGCGCGCGAGCTCGGCGATTTCGGCATTCGGGTGAACTCCATCGCGCCGGGCTTCACCATGAGCGAGCAGATCGAGAGCCAGCGCGAGGCGCTCCAGTTCAACATCGACATGAACCTCGCCGGGCGCGCCTTCAAGCGCGACGAGATGCCGGAAGACCTGCTCGGCACCATGGTCTTTCTCGCCTCGGCGGAGAGCGACTTCATCACCGGCCAGACCATCCTGGTCGATGGCGGGCTGGTGATGCACTGAGCCCAAGGCGCCGGCGGCCGCCGCCCGAGCCCGGCGCCGTCCTGTTCGCGGCGCTGGTCGGCGTCACCCTGATCGGGCCGCTCTCGGTCCATCTGTTCTTCCCCGCCGTCCCCTTCGTCGGCCGCGCCTTCGCGGTCGATGCCGGCACCGCGCAGCTCGCCTTCTCGCTCGCCATGCTGGCGATGGCGGCCGGCACGCTGGTCTACGGCACGCTCGCCGACCGCATCGGCCGGCTGCCGACGCTGATCGGCGGGCTCGCGCTGTTCTCCGGCGGGGCGGCGCTCGGCGCGGCGGCGCCCGGAATCGAGCTGCTGATCGCCGGCCGAATCCTGCAGGGGCTGGGCGCGGCCTGCGGCGTGGTGCTGGCCCGCACCATGGTGAGCGACGTCTACGGCGCCGAGCGCCTGCCGCAGATGATCGCCTACCTCACCACCGCCTACGTGCTCGGCCCGATGGTCGCCCCGGTCATCGGCGGCGCGCTCGCCGACACGCTCGGCTGGCAGTCGATCATGATCCTGCCGGCCGGCTTCGGGCTGGCGGTGATGCTGCTGGCCGTCGCGGTGATCGGCGAGACCCGGACCGGCGCCCCCGCGCCCGCGACCGGGCTTGCCGCCGGGTTCGCCGGCCTGCTCGCGCGCCGGCGCTTCGTGCTCCACATGGCCAACCCGGCCTTCGGGAGCGCGACCTTCATGGCGGCCAATGCCGGCGCCGCCTATCTGATGGTCGACGTGCTGGCCCGCCCGGCGACCGAGTACGGGCTCTGGTTCACCCTCGGCCCGGCGGGCTTCATGCTCGGCAACTATCTCTCCGGCCGGCTCAGCGGGCGGCTGTCGGCCCGCTTCCTGATCGTCTCCGGCACCGGGCTCACCCTCGCCGGCGCGCTCACCGCGATCACCCCAGCCCTCGGCCTGCCGCTCGCCCCGGCGGCGCTGTTCGTGCCCATCCTGATCCTCTCGGTCGGCCAGGGGCTCTCGATGCCGCAGGCCCAGGCCGCCGCGATGTCGGCCGACCCGGCGCTCACCGGCACCGCGTCCGGCATCGTCGTCTTCGCCCAGTTCCTGATGTCCGGCCTCCTGACCCAGGCCGTCGCCATGCTCTACGACGGCACCGCCCTCCCTGTGGCGGCGGTGGTCATAGCCGCCGCGGCCGCCTCCTTCCTGTCCGGAATCCTCTCGGTGCTGGGCGAGGGCGGGCGGGGCTGATGTTTCACTCAAATGAATGAGCGTACCGGGTATGGAGTGGGAACTGAAAAATCCAAGAATTGGAGTGGGCCCCAGACGCCCACTCCAGCTTCCGGACCGACCCATCGCTCCGCCTGGCGCATCATTCGGCCGCCGTTAGCGAATAATCCGAGCCGATCGGCCCCAGATCGCCGCTGAAAGCCGACCTCGCAGGCAAATTCAGAACCGGCTCCATTCGTCGGGGCCGCGCTCGTGTGAAGGCGGTGAGCCCTACGTCGCAGTGCTAAAATCGGACATACCGGATTTCGGAATCGAAATCTTGGGACGCTGCGTTCACCGCTCAGGGGGGTTTTCTCTCTCGGCACCACAGGCGGCAAACACCTCGCGTACCATGCCGTGCTGGGTGCGGGGGTCCCTGGCCACTGGCCCCAGCCGGCTGGACCCCGACCGGTAATGCCGGCCGCCAAGCCCCTGACAGATCGCATGGGCGTTCTTGAGCAGCCCGACAGTGTTTACCGCTCCCTTTTCATCTACTGGCACGGTGAACCAGATATGCTTCCAAGGTTCCTCCGCTCCAGCACCCGCTGCCCCGATTGCCAGCATGCTCGCAAGAAGCACCGCGCCCACGACGCCGCTCATTTGGGAAGCGCTCCGACTATGCCCTTCACGTACCAGCCCATCTCAACAAGAGCCGCGTCGCTCAGCCACCGCCCCTCTTTCACCACGACCCTCCCGCTACGATCCTGAATCGGACCTGCAAACACGCGCCGCTTCCCCGTCACAATTTCAGCCTTGGTGCTCGCCGCTCGCCGCGCCACTCTGTCCGGTATATTCGTATAAGGTGCCATGTCCACCATTCCTGCCCCGAGCCCGTTCCAGACCTGAACGGACACCCAAGAACCGTCCAACACCGCCCGGACGCGGTCGACGCAGTAAGGTCCCCAGCTGTTAACAATGGCCGTCGCTTGGCTCCGAGGCCCAAAGGCAATCATGTCAGAGGCTTGTCCGAATGCAACAAGACCGAGATCGTCGGCGACTTTCATCGGCGCGGGCGAGTCGGTGTGCGAGGTGATTACATCGGCTCCGCGCTTGATGAGCCTGCGTGTGACGATCGCCTCCTTCGAGGGATCGAACCAGGAACCCACCCACCCCACCTCGACCTTGAACTTCGGGTTCACCGAGCGCGCGCCCAGCGCGAAAGCGTTTATCCCCCGAATCACTTCCGGTATCGGGAACGAGCCCACATAGCCCGCTCGACCGGTCTTCGACAGCTGGCCCGCAATCTCGCCGATCAGGTAGCGCCCTTCGTAGAAGCGGGGCGAATACACCGAGAGGTTATCGGCACGCCACTGCCCCGTGGCGTGCTCGAAGTACACGTCAGGGTACCTCCAGGCCGCCTCCACCGCGGCCGGTCCGTAACCGAAGGAGGTCAGAAAAACCAAGCGTACCCCGTTGGCGACAAGGGCATCGATCACCGCCAGGGCCTTCTCCTTGTCCTCGGGGACGTTCTCTACGTAGATCGTCTCCACGCGGTCGCCGAACTCGGCTTCCACCTGAAGCCGCGCCCGGTTGTGCTCGTACGTCCAGCCGTGGTCGCCAATCGCGCCAACGTAAACGAACCCCACCCTGAGTTTCGTGCCGCGGTCCTGCGCCGGCGCATCGACCGCGGCCAGCCCCACCGCGACCACCACAGCCAGCGCCCACCAAAATGCCGCGCGCCCAGCCATCCCTGCTCGTGCCTTCCCGCTCGCGCTGCGTCCGAATCCCAAGGCGGGCTCCTTCCCATTCGCGCCGGGGACTGCCTCGTTCGGCCGACGAAAATGTTAGTGCACTTGTCCTTCCGCGCCAAGGACCCGCCTCCCTCCGGGAAGAATCGCCATGTGGCGCGGCCTCTCCCGGCTCGCCGACATGAGTCTCGGAGCAGTCCTGCAAATCGACGTTGGGGGCTGAGACCCCATGGGCCCGTCAATTGGCGGCAATTTCTCCGGCACGGGGCTCCATCGCGCGGAGGCACCGTGCCCAGTGGATGAAGCCAGTCCCAGTTCCTTCAAGCGTGCCGAGGCCCTCCCTATCTGACGAGTGCTTTCCCGCATAGCCAGGCGGACACGGATTACGTGCCCGCGGGATTCCTTCGACCCGGCCCGTTCCCTTCGGCTCGGCCTCGACGACCCCGCCGCTCAGTAAAGCCGCTGCACGAATTGCAGCTGGTTGGCGATATTCTCGAACGCGGCCCTGAGGTTCTCCGGGGTCGCGTTGTTGAGAAAGACGTAGGTTTGCTCCGAGTCGTCGGACTGGCTCGAACATGCGGTCAGCGATGTCCCGAATTCGGTCGAGACGTTGTCCGGGTGCATGGCCGCCACCACGAAGATCTCGATCCCCGCGTTCTTCGCCTGCGTGCACGCATCGGTGCGCGAGATGCCGACCGCGCTGTCGGTGCAGGCGAAATTGTCGTCGCCGCAGATCGAGTCCGCGCCGTCGGTCAGGAGAACGATGGCCTTGCGGACGTCCTTCCCGGCATCCGAGGCGGGGTCCACCGGATGCACGGTCCCGCCCCACGCGGTCCGCCACGACGACAGCAGCATGCGCTGGCCCCACAGGACGCCGAGCGCGGAGTAGGTCCCGCGGCCGACGGCGGAGAGGCCGTCTATGGTGGCGATGACAGCGGCGCGGTCGGTGCTCAGGGGGAGGAGGGTCGGATCCGAGGCGCCGCAACCCCATTGCGGCGCATGTCTGTACCACGACCGGTTGTCGGGATCGTAGAGATCGTAGCAGAAGTGCTCGCCATAGCCGCAGGGCTCGTTTTTTGTCCGCCCGGCGAGCGGCGTGAGATGATCTTCGGGC
>JAPPGP010000029.1 GCA_028821395.1 Defluviicoccus sp. | reverse complement strand
CTGTGCGATCCCCGTCATCCCGAGCCCTCAGCCACGACTAAAAAATGGTCCTGGCACACCGCCCGAGCTGCTCGACGAGACGGTCCGCGTGGTGCAGGCGATCAACGCGGCCCTGCCCACGGACTGGCAGCTCTGGTTCGGCGCCGAGTTCGTCCCCGCCGAGGCGACGGAGGCTGCGGACGGCGAGATCCTGGTCACCTTCGCGCCGCAGGCGGATTGGCCTTTCGAAGCGGCGCCGCCGGACGGGGAGGATATCGGGCTCGCGGAGCCGCGCTTCACGATCGAGCCCACGGGGGACCCGGAAGCTCCCTGGCGGATCGATATCGTCGCCGGCCGGGTCTGGATCGACCCCGCGCAAACCGAGGGGCTGGAGAGGCTGGGCGTCATCGCGCACGAGCTGATCCACCTGCTGGGCCGAGGCCACGTGGACCCGAACCGGTTCCCGGCGACGCTGATGGTCGCCGGCGGCAGCGAGGAGCTGTCCCCGCACGTGCTCCACCCGCTCGACCGCGAGGCCCTTCTCGCGGTCTACCGCCACTTGCCGCCCGGGACCCCGCCGGACCGTATCGCGGCGGAGCTCGGGTCCTGGTCCGAGACCTCGATGCATATCCGCGGCGCCATCGACGTCGCGGGCGGCGAGATAGCGTTCGGTGCGGCGCTGCGGAACGGCCTGTCGCAGCCCTGGGCGGCCGGGCCCGCGCCGGGGTCGATACTCGGGGACAACGCGGCGCTCTCCGGCAGCGCAAGCTGGTCCGGCCGCCTGCTGGGGCTCACGCCGAATGCGGAGACCGTCGCCGGCGCGGCCGACCTCAGCGTGGATCTGGGCTCGCTGTCGGGCGCGCTGAATTTCTCCGCGCTGGAGCGCTGGCCCGCCGACGCGGCGCCGGGGCCGGCGGGAAGCGGTACGACATGGCGCGACGGCCGCCTGGGCTACGAAATCGAGGTGCGCGGCAACGGCTTCATCCGGACCGGCGGCGATGAAGGGGAGGTGACCGGCGCGTTCTTCGGTCCGGGCCATGAGGGCATGGGCGGTGTCGTGGTGCGCGCGGACTTGAGCGCGGGCTTCGGCGGAAAGCGCTGACCGGAGCGGTCCCGGGGAGCCTTCAGGCCGCGGCGAGGAATTCCTCGATGGCGTCCGCCACCTCCTCGGGGCGGTCGAACTCGGCCATGTGGCCGGCGCCCGAAATCTCGCGGATCGTCGTCGGGCCGGAGATCGCCTCCGCCATGCGCGCGGCGTAGGAGCGCGGCATCACCCGGTCGTCGGCGCCCCGGAGCAGCAGCGTCGGGCAGGCGATCCGCCCGAGCCGCGTCGCCAGCCTGGTGTCGCCGAGCGGCCACAGCAGGCGCGCCGCCGCGTTGTTGGCGCGCTGCATCGCGAGGTCCCATTCGAGCGTCTCGTCCGCGTCGCCGGAAGCGGCGGCGGTATAGGCGTCGAGCTCGTCCGGCCGGTTGCTGAGCAGCGGCGAGCGGTCGCTGGGGCGCTGGGCGAAGATGTCGGCGATCGGCTCGCCCTCGTCGAACACGCCGAAGGGAGCGATCAGCACCAGCCTCCCCACCGCCTTCGGCCACACCGCCGCGACATCCGCGGCGAGCGCCCCGCCGGTCGAGGCGCCGATCAGCGCGCCGCCGTCGGTTCCCGCCGCAAGGTGGGCGTCGCGCGCGGCCAGCAGCCAGTCGACATGCTCGTCGAGCAGGTCCGCCGAGTGCCCGCCCGGCGCGCCGGGCAGCGACGGGGCGGCGACGCGATGCGCCCGGGCCAGGCGGTCGAGCACCGGCAGCCAGCGGGGCAGCCCGACGACGCCCGCGAAGAAGCACACGCCCGGCCCCGCGCCCTTCTCCCATACCCGCAGCTCTCCGCCGGGAACCGTGGCGGAGCGTTCGGAGATTCCGATCATACGGCGACCGGCTCCGGCACCGCGCGGCTCTGGCTCGGCATCGGGCTGGGCCACCACTCGTCTTCCCATTCGTCGTCGAACAGGTCGGCGATCTGCGGCAGCACCCGCTCGGCGAAGAGCCTTGTGTTGTACCTGGTCAGGTCCTTCGACATGTCGCCGAAATGGAGCAGCAGCATCAGGTGGCCGACATTGAGGTTGATCGCCACTTCGCGCAGCTGGTCGGCGACTTCGTCGGGGCTGCCGACGATGACGTGGCCCTGTTCGAGGACGTTGGCGTCGGCGGAATGGAAGGGCCGCGCGGCGATCGCCTGGTCGGCCGCCCGGGAGACCTGCGAGGTGATGCGCGAACGCACCGTCGCCTCCGACACGTAGCCCGGCGGGCGGGCGAATTTGGGGTCGAGATGGAGACAGCGGTCATAGAAATAGCTCGCCGGACCGGCATAGAGGTCGACCGCCTCGGCGCGGCTCTCGGCGACGCCGACGGCCTGGAGGAAGCCGGCGTGATAGGGGTTGGGCTCGGCCCCCATCGCCTTCATCTCCTCCCAAAAACCCTTCATCACGCCGAGCCCCGCCTTGTAGCCCCAGTAGGAGAGGTAGGCGTAGACGAAATCGTTCTCGTAGCACATCCGCCAGGTCTCGACCGAGCCCGAGCCCGGCACCCAGACCGGCGGGCGCGGCTTCTGGACCGGCCTGGGCCACGGGTTGACGTAGCGCATGCGGTTGAAGCGGCCGTTATAGGGGAACGGCTTCTCCTCGCGCCAGGCGCGGGTGATCAGGTCGATCGCCTCGTAGTAGCGCGGGCGCAAGAGCCCGGGGTTCCGGCTGTAGGCGTAGCAGGTGTCCATCGGCGTGCCGACCGGGAAGCCGGCGATCAGCCGTCCGCCCGATATGCAGTCGATCATCGCGAACTCCTCGGCGACCCGGATCGGCGGATCGTAGAGCGCGACCGAGCTCCCCATCACGCAGATCGCCGCGTCGCCGGTGCGCCTGGCCAGGCTGGCGGCGATCAAATTGGGCGAGGGCATCAGCCCGTAGCCGTTGGAGTGGTGCTCGTTGACGCAGATCCCGTCGAACCCCTGCTCGGCGGCGAATTCGAGCTCGTCCATGAAGTCGTTGTACATCACGTGCGCGCGTTCCGGATCGAACAGCGCCGGGTCGATCTCGACCCAGACCCCGGGATGGCGCTCCTTGAAGTCCTCGGGGAGCTCGGTATAGGGCATCAGATGGAACCAGAGCACCTTCATCGCGGGGTCGGCCTTTCACAAGGGTGTCGGGTCTGGCCGGCAGAGGCGGCCTGCTTTCGCCGTCGCCGACAGGATAGCGCCCACCGCATAGCGCTACCAGCCGGCCGCCGGCACAGACGCCGCCTGTCGGGGTCAGGGAAACAGCTTGAGCGCGGCGAACAGCAGCCCTGCGGCGGCGAAGACGGCGGCATACATGCGCCGTTCGGTCGATTGTATCCGATCCATCAGCTCGGCCCTGAGCTCAGCCTTGAGAGCAGCCAGATCGGCCTTGAGCTCCGCCTTGAGCGCGGCGAGCTCCGCCTTGAGCGCGGCGAAGTCCGCCTTGAGCGCGGCGAAGTCCGCCTTGAGCGCGGCGAAGTCCGCCTTGGTCGCCAACTCTTCGCGGCCGCTGGCCGCAGCCGCGCGGACGGTTTCTGCGACGGCTTCCGCCTCTTCGCGCTTCATGCCCGCCTCTTCCATGCGGCGGGCGGCGGTCAGGGTATCGAATGCGGTGGCCATTCAGGCCCGTCTCCGTATGCGGGGCACCGGGGCGAGCCTAGCCGCGACCGGAGACACCCGCAACGCCGTCGCACGGTCAGACCCTCACAACCGCGTGGGTCCAGGTGTGGGTCGGCGGGTCCGGGAACGCGACGCCGCGAACACCGCGCCGGCGTCATGGAACCAGCTTGAGCGCGGCGAACAGAAGCCCGCCAACGCCGAAGACGGCGGCATACATGCGCCGTTCGCCGGACTGTATCCGGTCCACGAGATCCGTCTTGAGCGCCGCCATGTCCGCCTTGAGCAAGGCGATGTCCGTCTTGGTCGCCAGCGCCTCGCGGCCGGTCTCCGCGGCCGAGCGGACGGCTTCGGCGACGGCTTCCGCCTGCTCACGCTTCATGCCCGCCTCTTCCAAGCGGCGGGCGGCGGTCAGGGTATCGAAGGCAACAGCCATCGCGGCCGGTCTCCGGTGGCGGCGCGCCGGGGCGAGCCTAGCCGCCACCTGAAACACCCGCAACGCCTTCGCACGGTCAGGACTTCACAACCGCGTGGGTCCGGTTGTCGGTCGGCGGCGGTGCGAACGCCGCCGGTCGGGGTCAGGGAAACAGCTTGAGCGCGGCGAACAGAAGCCCGCCAACGCCGAAGACGGCGGCATACATGCGCCGTTCGCCGGACTGCATCCGGTCCACGAGATCCACCTTGAGTTCCGCCAGGTCCGCCTTGGTCGCCAGCTCCCCGCGACCGGATTCCGCAGCCGAGCGCACGGCTTCGGCGACGGCTTCCGCCTGCTCGCACTTCATGCCCGCCTCTTCCATGCGGCGAGCGGCGGTCAGTGTATCGAAGGCAGCGGCCATCCCGGCCGGTCTCCGCGATCGCGCGCTGGTTCGAGCCTAGCCGGGGCCGGGCGGGGCTGCAACCTCGGCGTGCAATCACCCCCTCACAAGGGTGTAGGTCTGGGTCTCGGTCGGCAGGAGGGCGAGCGCGGCGGCGAGGTCGCCGGGCGCCTCGCCCTCGCCATAGGCGGCGAGATGGCGCCCGCTGCACACCGCTACCAGCCGGTCGCCGGCGAAGGGGAACGGATCGAGCGCGTAGACGCCGCCGCCGCTCGGCGTCACCGTCACCTCGGCGTCGCTCTCGGCGTCCCGCGGCACGCAGGTAAAGGTCTCGACGCCGCGGTCGGTCTCGTGGCGCAGGTTGAAATAGAGCGCGAGCGTGTCGAAGAACTGGAGCTGCTTGTAGTTCTGCACGATGCGCGCCTCCTCCACCCAGGGCGCGGTCTCCGGGTCGGCGGCGAGCGCCTCCCTGATGCGCTCCTGGCGCGCGATCTCGCCGTCCAGCATGCGGTCGACGTCCTCGCGGTCGGCCGGCCCGACGGGAATCGAGGTGGACCCGCCCGGCCGCACCCGGAACTCCGAATAGCCGTAGCGCCCGTGATAGAGCCCCCAGGAATGCATCGACGACAGCAGCCCGCAATAGAGGTGGCGCGCCTCGTTGACCTCGGCCGAGCGCCGGCCGGTGTCGGTCCCGCCCGGCACCGGCGCGTTGCCGATGCCGCAGGGCAGGCCCGAGCGCTCGTCGAGCACCGGGCTGGCGTCGAACGCGTCCCAGCCGTAATCGTGGTGGCTGACCACGTAGACCATCTCGTCATGCGGCTCGCAGCGCTCGAAGGCGTCGTTGCCGAAGGCGCGCACGAACTGCCCGCAGAGCGCGTTGTGCTCGCGCATCGAGCACAGGAAGCGGGGCTCGCCCGGCGGGGCGGTCTGGATCATCATGGCGCGGTCCCTCCCAAGGGTGCCTGCGCCATTTAAGCGCAAATCCCGCCGCTAGGCAGCCATTCCCTCAGAGCATCGCCTCGGCGTAGCGGGCGCGCTGGGCGGCGGGATTGCCGAGCCAGGCGGCGAGCGTCATCGCGCGCTTGAGGTAGAGCCCGGCGTCGTGCTCGTCGGTAAAGGCGATGGCGCCGTGCATCTGGATCGCCGACTTGGTCACAAGCAGCGCCGATTCGGCGGCATGCGCCTTGAGCGCGGCGGCCATCGCGGGCGCGACATCGCCGTCGCCGCCGGCGATGCGGAACAGCAGCGACCGCGTGCCGACGATTCGGGTGAAGTCGTCGACGGCGCGGTGCTGCAGCGCCTGGAAGGCGCCGAGCGGGCGGCCGAACTGCTCGCGGGTGCAGAGATAGTCGAGCGTCATTTCGAGCGCCGCGTCCATCGCCCCGAGAAGCTCCGCCGAGGCCGCGACCAGCAGCCCGTCGCGCAGCGCCGCCGGCCGGCCGAACCCCCGGTTCCGCCGCGCCGCCAGGGGACGGGCGGCGACGCCCTCGAAGGCGACGTCGCCGAACGACGCGCCGTCGACCATGCGCCGGGAAGCGATCCGGAGCCCCCGGGCACCGGCCTCGACATGGCAGAGGAGCGGTCCGTCGGGGCCGTCGGCACCCACCAGAATGCCATCCGCCGCGCCGGCCGCGGCGACGCCGGTGCAGGACCCGTCGATCACGACGCCTGCGCCCGCCGCCGGCCGCGCGCGGACCCCGCCGCCTTCCGTGGCGACCGCCGGAACCACCAGCGCCTCGCCCGCGA
>JAPPGP010000101.1 GCA_028821395.1 Defluviicoccus sp. | reverse complement strand
GCGCCGAGATCGTCACCGTGCTCGGCGTCGGGGCGACGCTGCTGGCATCGGGCGGTACCTTCGCCATGTTCCTGTTGCGCCTGTACGGTCGGCTTCAAGACAATTTCGGCCAGCTGGAGGACAGGTTCGGCCGGCTGGAGGACAGGTTCGAACGGCTTGAGAACAGGTTCGAACGGCTGGAGGACAGGTTCGAACGGCTGGAAGACAAGTTCGTTCGGCTGGAAGAGAAGGTCGACAATCTCGCCAGGGACCACCAGTCCCTCGCCCGCGAGTTCTCGGAATTCCGTGGCGAGGTCCGCGCGCAACTCGGCGATCTGCCGGCGGCCGCCGGGGCGGGATGACGCCGGCGGCGACCCGGCTCAGCGCTGGGTATGCTGCCAGTCGCGGGCGCTATAGGCCGGCGCGTCGGACGGCGGCAGGGGAGCGCGCCCGCGGATCGCATCGGCCGCCTTCTCGGCGATCATGATTGTGGGCGCGTTGAGGTTGCCGGTGGTGATCCTCGGCATGACCGAGCTGTCGACCACGCGCAGCCCGTCGACGCCGTGCACCCGGCAGGCCGGATCGACCACCGCCAAGGCGTCGGTGCCCATCTTGCAGGTGCCGGTCGGGTGGTACGCGCTCTGCACCGTCTCGCGCACGAAGGCGTCGATATCCGCGTCGCTCCGCACCGCCTCGCCCGGCGCGAGCTCCTTGCCGCGATAGGGGTCGAAGGCGGGCTGGGCGAAGATCTCCCGGGTCAGGCGGACGCAGGCCCGCATGTCGGCCCAATCCTCGGCATGGCTCATGTAGTTGAAGCGGATTTCGGGCGGCGCGGCGGGATCGGCGGAGGCCAGGCGGATTGTGCCGCGCGACCGGGAGCGCATCGGGCCGACATGCGCCTGGAAGCCGTGGCGGCGAATTCGGTTCTGCATGTCGTAGGACGCCGCGAGCGGCAGGAAGTGATACTGGATGTCGGGCCAGCGGACGCCCGGGCGCGAGCGGATGAAGCCGCCGGATTCGAAATGGTTGGTCGCGCCGAGGCCGGTCCTGAACGCCATCCAGCGCAGCCCGATCAGCCCCCGTTGCACGAGGCCCGTCGCGGAGTAGAGGGTGATCGGCCTGGTGCAGGCCTGCTGGACGTAGAGCTCCAGGTGGTCCTGCAGGTTCCCGCCGACGCCGGGCAGGTCGTGCACCGCCTCGATGCCGTGCTCGCGCAGATGCCCGGCCGGGCCGATCCCCGACAACATCAGGAGCTGCGGCGCGTTGATCGGGCCGCCCGACAGCACCACCTCGCGCCGCGCTTCCACGCTCAGCACCGCGCCGCCCTTGCGGTACTCCACGCCGCTTGCGCGCCGCCCGTCGAGCAGCACGCGGGTGGCCAGCGCGCCCGACTCGACGGCGAGGTTGGCGCGCCCGGCGGCCGGCTTGAGATAGGCGTTCGCGGTGCTCCAGCGCCGGCCGCGATGGATCGTCATGTCCATCGGCCCCAGCCCCTCCTGCCGGTAGCCGTTCATGTCGTCGGTGCGCGCGTAGCCCGCCTGGGTTCCGGCCTCGATGAAGGCCTCGTAGAGCGGGTTGGTCATGGCCCCGCGGCTTGTGTGCAGCGGGCCGGAATCGCCGCGATACGCATCGCCGCCGGCGGCGAAGGTCTCGGCCTTCTGAAAATAGGGCAGCACCTCGGCATAGGACCAGCCGGTCGCGCCGCCCTCGGCCCAGGAGTCGTAGTCGAGCGCGTTGCCCCGCACATAGGCCATGCCGTTGACCGAGGACGAGCCGCCGAGCACCCGGCCGCGCGGGCAATGCAGGCGCCGCCCGTCCAGGTTGGGCTCGGGCTCGGACCAGTAATGCCAGCCATAGCGCCGGTGGGTCATCGCGATCGCCAGCGCGGACGGCATCTGCAAGAAGACGCTGCGGTCGCTGCCGCCGGCCTCGATCAGCAGCACGGTCGAGGCCCCGTCCTCGGTCAGCCGGCTGGCCAGCACGCATCCGGCCGATCCCGCGCCGACCACGACATAATCGAAAGCCTGGGTTGCGTTCATCCGGTGTCCCGCCGCTGCGACCGTTGTGGCAATATAACCGCCATTCCAGCGGTATCCGGCCCGGGTTTTCCGGTCGGGACGCGCATGGGGTAGTCAAGGGGAGACCGAGTCAATGAGAAAATGCCTGCGCTTCGCCGCGCTCGGCGCGGCTTTCGCCCTCATGTTTTCATCCGCGGGATCGGCGGCCGATCCCGACTCGTGCAAGTCGGTCCGCTTCTCCGATGTCGGCTGGACGGACATCACCGCGACCACCGCCGCGACCTCGGTGGTGCTCAAGGCGCTCGGCTACGCGCCGACCGCGAAGGTGCTGTCGGTGCCGGTCACCTACCGGAGCCTCAAGAACGGCGATATCGACGTCTTCCTCGGCAATTGGATGCCGACCATGGAGGCCGACATCAAGCCCTACCGCGACGACGGGTCGGTCGAGACCGTGGCGAAGAACCTGACCGGAGCGAAGTACACGCTCGCGGTCAACAAGCTGGCGGCCGACGGCGGCATCAAGAGCTTCGGCGACATCGCCAAGTACCGCGACCAGCTCGAAGGCAAGATCTACGGCATCGAGCCCGGCAATGACGGCAACCGCCTGATCCAGGACATGATCGCCAAGAACTCGTTCGGCCTGAAGGGCTTCAACCTGGTCGAATCGAGCGAGCAGGGCATGCTGGCCCAGGTCGTGCGGGCCAACCGCAAGAAGCAGTGGATCGTGTTCCTGGGATGGGAGCCGCATCCGATGAACGCCAAGTTCGAGATGACCTATCTCGCCGGCGGCGACGACGTGTTCGGCCCGAATTTCGGCGGCGCCGAGGTCTACACCAACGTCCGCAAGGGCTATGCCGGGGCGTGCCCGAATGTCGGCAGGCTGCTGAAGAACCTGCAATTCACCCTGGCGATGGAGAACGAGATCATGACCGCGATCCTGGAGGACAAGCAGGAGCCGCAGAAGGCGGCGGCGGCGTGGCTCAAGAACAACCCGGCCATCCTGAAGGGCTGGCTCGCCGGGGTGACCACGATGGGCGGGGGCGACTCCATGGCCGCCGTCAACAAGGCGCTGGGGCTGTAGTCCGCGGCTCTCGCCAGGATCATGGCGGGCGGAGGGCGGACAACGCCGCGGGGTAGGTCTTGGACTGGCTGACGGACGAGAAGATCCCGCTCGGCAGGTGGATCGAGTCCTTCGTGGACCTCCTGCTGGACCACGGGGCCTGGTTCTTCGACTACCTGTCCGAGATCCTGAAATTCATGATCGAGGGGGTGACCGGCCTCGCGCTGGCGCTGCCCGCGCTGGTCCTGGTGGCGCTGCTCGCGGGGCTCGCCTTCTTTCTGCACCGCTCGTGGAAGCTGGTGGCGGCGGTGGTGCTGACGCTGCTGCTGGTGATCAACCTGGGCTACTGGGAGAACACGGTCCAGACGCTCACCCTGATCCTGTTCTCCACCGTGATCTGCATCGCCGCCGGGGTGCCGGTCGGCATCGCGGCGGCGCACCGGCCCTGGCTCTACAACGCCATCCGGCCGGTGCTCGACCTGATGCAGACCATCCCGACCTTCGTCTACCTGATCCCGACCATGATCATGTTCGGCCTGGGCGTGGTTCCGGGGCTGATCTCCACGGTAATCTTCGCGATTCCCGCCCCGATCCGCCTGACCCATCTCGGCGTCTCCGGCGTGCCCCGGCCGCTGATCGAAGCCGGCGAGGCCTTCGGCGCAACCCGGCGGCAGCTGCTGTGGAAAGTCGAGCTGCCCCACGCCATGCCGACCATCATGGCCGGCGTCACCCAGTGCATCATGCTCAGCCTCTCCATGGTCGTGATCGCGGCCATGGTCGGCGCGCCGGGCCTCGGCGTCCCGGTGCTGCGCGCGCTGAACACGGTCAACATCGCCAAGGGGTTCGAGGCCGGGCTCGCCATCGTCATCGTCGCCATCCTGCTCGACCGCATCTGCAAGCAGCGCGGCGGCGACAACCGGCGGAGCTGATCGATTCACGCGATCGAGCTGAAGGACGTGGACATCCTGTTCGGCGGCGACACCGGGGCCGCGCTCAGGATGCTGGATGGCGGCGGCGGACGGCAGGAGATCCACGACGCGACCGGCGCCGTGGTCGGCGTCGCCGGGGCGTCGCTCGCCGTCCGCCCGGGCGAGATCTGCGTGCTGATGGGCCTGTCGGGCTCCGGCAAGTCGACGCTGCTGCGCGCGGTCAACGGGCTGTGCCCCGTCACCCGCGGACGGGTCCTGGTGCGCGACGGCGGCGAGATGCTGGACATGACCCTCTGCGATGCCGCCACGCTCAGGCGCATGCGCATGCAGCACATCGCCATGGTGTTCCAGCAATTCGCGCTCCTGCCCTGGCGCACGGTGCACGAGAACGTGAGCTTCGGCCTGGAGCTGCGCGGCACCAACCGGGCCGAGCGCGACGCCCTGGTGGCGGAGAAGCTGAAGCTGGTCGATCTCGACCGCTGGGCCGACCGGTTCGTCCACGAGCTGTCCGGCGGCATGCAGCAGCGCGTGGGGCTCGCCCGTGCGCTCGCCACCGATTCCGACATCCTGCTGATGGACGAGCCGTTCTCCGCTCTCGACCCGCTGATCCGCGAGCACTTGCAGGACGAGCTGCTCGATTTGCAGCGCCGGCTCGGCAAGACCATCCTGTTCGTCAGCCACGACCTCAACGAGGCGCTCAAGCTCGGCCGCCATATCGCCATCATGGAGGCCGGCCGCATCGTCCAGTTCGGCGAGCCGGAAGAGATCGTCCTCAGCCCGGCCAACGCCTATGTCGCCGAGTTCATCGCCCACATGGACGCGCTCAACGTGCTGCGCTGCGGCTCGCTGATGACGCCGGTGGCCGAGATCAGGCGCGGCGGCGGCAAGCTGCTGCTCGACTGGTCGGGGCTCAACCGGCTGAGCCTGAACGAGGCGGGAGAGCCGGTCGAGGCCAGCATCGAGCCCTCCCCCGCCGCGATCCGCCACCATACGCCCGACATGGACCCGGCCGCGCTCGACGGCGGCACGATCTGCGCCGCGGCGCCGGATCTGAGGATGCGGGTGGCGATCGAGCTGCGCCACTGCACCGGCCGGCCGGTGCTGATGGTGGACGACGGCCGCCTGGTGGGCGTGATCGGCGACGACGAGATCTATCGCGGCCTGATGACCCAAGGCGCCCCGGCGGCGCGCTGACCGCTCGCCCGTTACCCCTCCCTGGCCACCGCGCTCTCGTGCCAGCGCCGCAGCATTGCGTGCTGCAGCCAGCCGAGCGCGGCGAAGACGGCGATGCCGGCGAGCGAGATCAGCAGGAGGGCCGCGAACATGCGGGGGATGTTGAGCCGGTAGCCCGATTCGAGGATGCGCCAGGCGAGCCCCGAGGCGGCACCCCCGGTGCCGGCGACGAACTCCGCCACCACCGCGCCGATCAGCGCCAGCCCGCCGGCGATCCTGAGCGAGGACAGGTAGTAGGGCAGCGCGCTCGGCAGACGCAGCCGCCACAGCACCTGGCGCGGGCTCGCGCCGTAGAGCTCGAACAGGTCGCGCAGATTGTGGTCGGCGCTCTTCAGCCCGAGCGTGGTGTTGGCGACGACGGGGAAGAAGGCGACGATCCAGGCGCAGATCAAGAGCGCTATCTCGATGTCCTTGACCCAGATGATGATCAGCGGCGCGATCGAGACCACCGGCGTCACCTGGACGATCACCGCGTAGGGGAACAGGCTCGCCTCCAGCCAGCGCGAGCGCGCGAACAGGATGGCGATGCCGAGCCCGCCCGCCGCCGCCAGCAGGAACGCGCCGAGCGCCGTCTTCATGGTGTGGGCGAGCGAGAGCAGCAGGGTCTGCCAGTCCTTCGCCAGGGTCTCCAGGATCAGGAGCGGCCCGGGCAGGACGTAGTGCTTCACCTCGTGAACCCGGACCGCGCCCTCCCAGAGGGCGAGCACGGCGATGCCGATCGCGAGCGGCGCGGCGATGCGGGCGGCGTGCCCGGCGGCGGGGCTTCGCTTCTCGCTCACACCCGCGCGTGGAACCACTTGGCGGCGGCGAGCAGGGCCGCGTCCGCGCCGCGCCGGCCGATCAGCTGGACGCCGACCGGCAGCCCGCGCGGCCCGGTCGCGAAGGGCAGCGTCACGCAGGGCAGATGCAGCAGCGTCCAGGTGGTCTGGAAGATCGGATCGCCGGTCATGCCGAGCCCTTCCGGCGCCTCGCCGGG
>JAPPGP010000229.1 GCA_028821395.1 Defluviicoccus sp. | reverse complement strand
TGCCGCGATCGAGCTCGAGCCAGGTGCGGCCGCCGTCGGTGCTGCGCGCGACGATGGAATCGGCCATCGGATCGCCGAACCACTTGCCCGGATCGTTGCGCGCGCCGCCCAGGAACAGCGTGTCGTCGTCGCGCGGATCGAAGAACAGGAAGTCGGGATAGCCGATCCGCCCGCCCCGCGGCATCAGATGCTCCCAGCTCTCGCCGCCATCGTCGCTGCGATAGAGCCCCTCGCCGGTGGCGAGATAGAACAGAAGCGGGTCGTGGGTGCCGATCGCCAGCCGGTGGACGTCGTGATAGGCGATATCGTCGGAATCGGCATAGCCGGCGAGCTCGGTCCAGGTCTGACCGTCGTCGTCGGTCCGCAGCAGCGCGCCCTGCTCGACCAGGGCATAGAAGGTCCGCTGCCGCGCGGGATGAAAGACGACCGACTTGACGTGCGCGAGATGCGGCGGCGGCGGAAACGTCCACTTGTCGGTGCCGGGGACCTCGCGCAGGCTCTCCATCTCCCTCCAGGTCTCGCCGAAATCCTCGCTGCGGTAGAGCGCCGCGGGCTCGGTACCGGCGAAGAGGGTCACCCGATCGCCGATCCGGCGCGCGGCCAGGCTGTAGACGTGGGGCCGGTCGAGCCCGTTGGTCAGACGGCGCCACGAGCCGGCTTCGCGGTCGCTGACCCACAGCCCGCCATCGGCATGGGCGCCGGCGAACAGCCTGCCCGAGACCGGCTCGAAGAGCAGCGATCCGACATGGCATTCGGAGAGCGAGCGATGGGTGAGACGCCACGGCGCGCCCCGCCCCTCGCGACGATAGGTCGCGACACCCTCGACCGTCGCCACCATCAGACGGGTCGCCGGCCCCTCGCCCCGGCTCAGATTGTCTCCATTTGGAGAAAGATACGCGGTCGTCTCAGCCATCGATCGATCCTCCGCTTCGCGGTCCGCCGACGCCGATCTAAGCACGGTTTGCCGCGGCACCGATACCGCCCGCTTCCACCTCCGCCGAGGTTCGGCGATCGGAGAGGCGCGCGGCCGACGGGGCTTGGGCTCGACGGACCGGCCGGCACGAGGCGCCCGGGCGGATGGCGATTTGCCTTCGCACCGAAAATCTGGCCGGATAGGCGGCGCCAGTCTCGCAGGGAGGGTTGCGGACATGACAGCACAAAGACCCACACACGCCCAGCTCAAGGAAGTCGTCGCGGAGCTGAGCATGGACATGACCGACGACCGTATCCAGGACTTCCTCGACGTTATGCAGGGCACGCTGGATGCCTATGACGCGGTCGATGCGATGCCGGACAACCTGCCGCCGGTAAAATATCCGCGCGGCGAGTTCAGCCACCCCCCGGCCGGCGACAACCCCTACAACGCCTGGTATGTGCGGACCGAGATCCGCGGCGCGGCGGACGGGCCGCTCGCGGGCCGGACGGCCGCCCTCAAGGACAATGTCTGCCTCGCCGGGGTGCCGATGATGAACGGCGCCTCCACGCTCCGGGGCTACACGCCCGATGTCGACGCGACCATCGCCACCCGCC
This sequence comes from Defluviicoccus sp., assembly GCA_028821395.1. Classification (GTDB taxonomy): domain Bacteria; phylum Pseudomonadota; class Alphaproteobacteria; order MPNO01; family MPNO01; genus MPNO01. The sequence goes on along the minus strand of JAPPGP010000229.1, from coordinate 4,713 downwards.
TGCTCGACGCCGGCGCGACCATCGTCGGCAAGGCGCATTGCGAGTACTTCTGCCTGTCCGGCGGCAGCCATACCAGCGCCCACGGCCAGGTGGAGAACCCGCACAAGCCCGGCTACTCGGCCGGCGGCTCCTCGTCGGGCTCGGCGGCCCTGGTGGCGGGCGGCGAGGTCGACATGGCGATCGGCGGCGACCAGGGCGGCTCGATCCGGATCCCGTCCTCTTACAGCGGCTGCTACGGGCTGAAGCCGACCCACGGCTTGGTCCCCTATACCGGGGTGATGCCGATCGAGACCACTATCGACCACACCGGGCCGATGACGGCGAACGTGCGCGACAATGCCGCCATGCTGCAGGCGATCGCCGGCGCCGACGGCCTCGACCCGCGGCAATACGACCCGCAGGTCGACGACTACTTGGCCGCAATCGGCGAGGGCGCGGCGGGCTTGCGGATCGGCGTCGTGAGAGAAGGGTTCGGACATGCGAACTCGGAGCCCGACGTCGACGCCGCGGTGCGCGCCGCCTCGGAGGTCTTGGAGGGTCTCGGCGCCTCGGTCGAAGAAATCACCATCCCTTCCCACCTCGACGGCCCCGCCATCTGGACGCCGATCGCCATCGAGGGGCTGACCAACCAGATGATGCTCGGCAACGGCATGGGGACCGGCTGGAAGGGGATGTACACCACGTCGCTGCTCGACTACCACGCGGGCTGGCGGCGCGGCGCGGACGAGCTCTCGGACACGCTCAAGATCTGCATGCTGATCGGCCAGTACTACCTCAAGCATTTCGGCGGGCACTACTACGCCAAGGCGCAGAACCTCGCCCGCAAGCTCCGGGCCGACTACGACGCGGCGTTCGAGAGCTGCGACCTGCTGCTCATGCCGACCCTGCCGATGAAGGCGACCCCGCTGCCGCCCGACGATGCGCCGCTCGCCCTCTATTGCCAGCGCGCCTTCGAGATGCTGGCCAACACGTCGCCCTTCGACGTGACCGGGCACCCCGCCATGTCGATTCCGTGCGCCATGAGCGACGGGCTGCCGGTCGGGATGATGCTGATCGCCGGGAAGTGGCGGGAGGCGACGATCTACCGCGCCGCCGCCGCCTTCGAGGGGGACGGCGACTGGCGGGAACGGTAGCGGGAAAGCCGAGCGGTCAGTCGGCCTGGGTGCGCTTCTTCAGCTCGATCGGCTGGCCGTGCGGCGTGTGGACGGTCGCCTCGGTCCAGTCGTACTTGAGCGCGGCCAGCTCCGACTGGGTTCCCAGCCCCTTGTCGACCACCAGCCTTTCCAGCGCCGCCAGCCAGTGCTCGTAATAGCGATCGCCGAGATCGGGATCGCCCCGCTGCTTGGCGGCCGCGACCTCCGCCGAGAGGTAGTCGACCCATTCGGTCCAGGTGAACTTCCCCGCCTCCGACAGCCGCACCGCCATGGCGAACGCGGTCGCCTCCCAAGGCTCCCTGAAGACCGGCCCGTCCTCGGCGTCCCAGGGAAGCTCCGGCAATGCGTCAGGCGAGCCCGCGTCGCTCATGCCCCGCGTCGCTCATGCAAGGTCGAGATAGTCGTCGAACAGGTCGATATAGAGGCTCGAATTCGCGTTCGCGTGCTCGCCCCAGAGATGGTCCGCCTCGAAGCGCACGCTGTAGACGTGCTGCGGGTCGCTGTGGACGCCGCTGACCGAGGTGTCCGGGAAGGCGAAGACGCCGTGGTCGCGCGCGACGGTCCCGGTCCTGCCGCGGATGTAGCGCGGCAGCCTGGTATGCGACATCGGGTTCACGTCGCGCGCCGTGACCCTGTCCCCCACCTTGAACCTGGGGGCTACGTCCGCGTCCATCCGGCACGACGCGCCGCCGGCGACGAGACCCGGTACGATGTCCGGTGTGAGAGCTGGCATCGTCAACCTCCCGCTTCGCGAAGGCTCGCGATCTTCTCTTCCAGCTCGCCCTCGGCCAGCACGCCGCGTTCCACCAGCAGCGTCTCGAAAGAGTGCAGCCAGTGCTCGTAATACGAGGTCTCCAGATACTCCGCCGGGCCCATCCGCTCGATGCCGTGGCGGAACATGTCGACGTTGAAATGGCCTTCCGCGAAGTTGGTGAAGAACATTCCGAACACCCGGCCTTCCCATTCCTCGTGGAACGCCGGCTCGTTCTCCTCGCGCTCGATCGGGCCCATGCACTGCATGCCGCCCATGTCGTGTATACCGTTCATCGCTTCGCTCCCCTCGGGACCGGTCAGCCGGCGGGCGCGTCGGCCAGCGCCGTGCCGATCATCGAATCGCGGCTCACCAGCTCCGCGAGCTCGTCCTCGCTCATCCCCTCGGTGCCGGCCGGGCGCTGCGGCAGCACCAGGTAGCGGAGCTCCGCGTTGCTGTCCCAGACCCTGAGCTCGATGTCCTCGGACAGCTCGACGCCGAACTCCTCCAGGACTCCCCGCGGATCGATCACCGCGCGGGCCCGGTAGGGCGCGCTCTTGAACCAGATGGGCGGCAGCCCCAGCGTCGGCCACGGATAGCAGGAGCAGAGCGTGCACACGACCATATTGTGCACATCGTCGGTGTTCTCGACGACGACCATGTCCTCGCCCTGCACGCCGCTGAAGCCGAGCTCGGCGATGGCCTTGGAGCCGTCCTCCAGCAGCCTCTGCTTGTAGTCCGGGTCGGTCCACGCCCGGGCCACCACCCTGGCGCCGTTGCGCGGGCCGATCCGGGTCTCGTAGGTCTCCACCAGCGCGTCGATGGCGGCCGGATCGAGCAGACCCTTCTCGGTGAGCAGCGTCTCCAGGGCCTTCACACGCATCGCCGTGTCGGATGGAGGCTCGTTATGGGTGTGATCGTGTGCCATGGGATCCCTCATTGGCGATCGTCGCTCGATGTTATCCGCTGGCGGGGGTGCGTTCAACGACATTCCGGATGGCCGAAGGCGACGGCCAGGCGCCGCACCGCCCGGCTCAGGCGGCGCGCTGGGCGTCCTCCCGGCGATTCCCCTCGCGCAACCAGAACCAGGCCCCCAGCAGGCCGAGCAGCGCCCAGGCGGCGAGCCCCACCCCGAGCGCCCGGGCAGCGAACAGGCTGCCGATTTCCGGCGGCGCCGGGCCGGCGAAGCTCGCCGGATGCGGCGCGCCGACGACATGCGGGGCGAGGATCAGCGCCGCCGCGACGCCGCGCATCGTCCATCCCTTCCCGAAGGCCACGAGCGCGAGACCCGCCGCGGTGGCGGCGACGGTGACGACCCACCAGGCGCGGCGAAGCTCGATATCCGCCGCCGCCGTCCCCGGCAGCTCGGGCGGCACCCCGAGGGCCGGGGCGAGCTGCACCGAGACGAAGCCGGCCATGCCCCAGATCAGCCCCTGTCGCGCGGTGATGCGGATGCCGCGCTCGGCGGCAAGCGCCATCGCCGCGACCAGCACCAGCGCGTAGCCGGTATAGAGCAGGATGGCGAACAGAACGCTCAGCCCGTCGCGCCAGAGGTCGATGCCGGCGGTCTCCACCGCCGCGCCCGCCGTCCGGGCGGCGCCGAAATGGACCAGCCGGCCGCTTTCGTAGAGCTCGGCCTGAAGCAGCACCGGCTGCACGAAGGCGAGCTGCAGGACCGCCGCGATCGCCCCGGCAAGGAAGCCGGCGAACAGCCCGCCGACCAGTATGCGCGAGAACATGGCCTAGTGGCAGGGAAAGCCGGCTGCGTGGCGCGTGTCGTGCGCGGCGTCGTGCAGCGCCGAGGTCTGCACATGGCCGGCGAGCGTGACGATCGCCAAGCCGATAAACGCGCAGAGCGCGATGGCCGCGAGGTTCGTCGAGCCCAAGACCCGACTTTGCGTCTGAGCAGTCATGCGGTTCTCCGTCCTGTCGCGGGGCTCCGGACCCGATCCGCCGGTCGCACCGGATATCCCGGCAATCCACCAGCCTTGCCGACCGACGCACCGAGCCGGCAAACACTATCCGTGCATCTCGGACGCCGTCAAGCGCCGTCCGGCCCCGGCGCCGGACGATGCGGCGCCCGCGCTCCGGGAGGATCGCGTGCTTGCCGTCGGCCTTCGGCCGTTCCACAATCCGCGCCGTGCGCCCGGGCGCTCTCCGCCGCGGCACCGCTTGGCCTCCGCCCGCTCCGAATGCCGGTCGTCGAACCGCATCCGGGCGGCATCGGGACCGGGGTCGACGCGGACGACGATCGGCGGCACCGCACGAGGCAGGAGGCCGGCGAAGGCCAGGATCCACGATGATTTCTCGAACGCGTCGCCGGACCCCGAACCGCGGCTTCTGTCCGGTTCGGGGGGGTTGCACGGGGTGAAAGGCCTCGGTACGGGCGGGATGCCGGCGCATCGGTCGGATCGAAACATGGATCGCAGCATGCCCGCGCCCGCCGTCCTCGACCCCCGTTGTCACCCCGGACCGAGTACGGGGCCGCTCGGGATGAGGGCGGGGTTGGAGCGCCCGGCACCCCCTCTCTCATCCCGAGCAGCGGCGAAGCCGCGTATCGAGGGACGCCGCCGATGATCTGGACCGGCCTCGCGGCGGCGGCGCTCGCGGCCTGGCTGGGCCTGCTGGCCGGGCGCGGCGGCTTCTGGCGCGCGATCCCGCGGCTCGACGGGGCCGGCGACGCCCCTCCCCCGCCCGGGTCCTGGCCGGCGGTGGCGGCGGTGGTGCCGGCGCGGGACGAGGCGGAGACCGTCGGCGCGGCGGTGGCGCGTTCTCGGTCGTGGTGGCTGTCTATTATAAACAAATGCG
>JAPPGP010000052.1:45913-53256 GCA_028821395.1 Defluviicoccus sp. | reverse complement strand
TTTACCACGAAATCTCGCCCCATGCACTACAGCTGGTGACGTATCCGGGCTAGTCTGCCGGCGCGATTCCTCCGGCAAGCGGAAACCCGCGGCACATGGCAGAGCTCGTCTACGGGCTTCCGCCGGACCCCGACCGATCGGCGGGACGCCCGGGTCAGCCCGGATCCCTCACCACGGGTCCGGCCATGGCCCGCTCGCGCCCGGCCGCCAGGATACTCTGCAGCGCGTCGGCCGGGCGCAGCAGATCCTCCAGCGTGTGCCGGTCCAGCACGTCGAAAAAGGCCTCCAGCGCCGTCTCCAGGATATGCGTGAGCGCGCAGGGCCCGGAAATCGGGCAGGCGTTCTTCTCTCCGGAAGCGAAGCACTCGACCAGGTCGAGAGTCCCCTCGGTCGCCCTGACCACCGCGCCGAGGTTGATCTCGCTCGCCGGCATCGCGAGCTCCAGCCCGCCGTTCCTGCCCCGCGTCGTCGCGACATAGCCCTCGCGGCCGAGCCGGTGGATCACCTTCATCAGGTGGTTGTCCGAGATGCCGTAGGCGTCGGCGATCTCCCGGATGGTGCAGCGCCGGTCTCCGTTCAGGCCGAGATAGATCAGCGCCCGCAGGGAATAGTCGCTGTATCGCGTAAGCTGCATGTCGCCGACCCCACCGCTTCCCCCCGCCCGCCGGATCGGCGGAACGGCGCAAGGGAAAAGACATATAGCGGTTGCGCCCGCTTTGCCACCCCGCGGATGCTATGCTGCGCCCCGGTGCGGGAGGAAATCCGCGGCAGCGGGGGAGCGCCATGAACCGGGAATTGCTGCGGCCGATCGCCGGGGACGAGATCCGCGCCTATGAGGAGGACGGCGCGGTCTGCATCCGCGGCCAGTTCGACCGGGACTGGGTCGACCGCATGCTGGCGGCGGTCGACGCCAATCTGGAGAACCCCGTGGGCACCGTGCTCGCCTCGGGCGACGACGAGCCCGGCAAGGTCGTCGCCAATTCGCACATGGCGCGCGGCAACCCGGCGTTCATGGATTTCGTCCGGCATTCGCCCGCGCGGGAGATCGCGGCCCGGCTGATGGGGCTCGACGAGGTGCGGTTCTTCTACGACCAGCTCTTCGTCAAGGACCCCGGCACGCGCTTGCCGACGGCATGGCATCACGACCTGCCGTTCTGGCCGCTCGCAGGGAACCGCCACCTCACCCGGGCGCTCGCGGCCGAGCTTGCGAGCTACGAGCCGGGCGATACGGTGGTGTTCCACGGCAACGCGTACGGCTGCGAGGTCAACGACGTCTGCACGGTGACGGGGAAACGGGACGGCCGGGTGATCCTTCACCACCCCGACGGGGGGGAACGCAGCTTCCGCCCGGCCGGCAACGCGAAGAACTATCTCGGGCTGTTCGACACCGAGCGGATCGAGCTTCGGGCGGGCGAGCGCATCCGCTGGACCCGCAACAGGAAGCCGCCCAGACCCCGTTTCGGCCATCCAACGCAGCCTTATCTGGTCAATGGCGGTGAGCTGGAGATCGTCGAGATCGGCTACAAGCGGGTGCGGTTCCGTGACGGGGACGGCGAGTTCTCGCTCGCGCTCGGCGATCCGCAGCTCCGCCATCTCGATCACGCCTACTGCACCACGGTGCACGCGGCGCAGGGCAAGACGGCCGGGGGCGCGATCGCGGTGCTCGATGCCGGGGGCGCGACCGACCAGGAGATGTTCCATGTCGAGATCAGCCGGGTCAGGCGGGAGTTCCTGCTGCTGACCGACGACCGCGAGGCGCTGATCGAGCTGCTGGAGGGGCGTTCGGGCGGCGAGGAGGGGGCGCTGGAGGCGCTCGGCATCGACCCCGCCGCGCTGCCGTCGGAGGATCGGGAGATATTCACGGCGCTGGAGAGGGACTGGCAGGAGATCGGGAGGAAAGCCGGAGAAACCAACACCGTCGCCTTTTTCGTTCCCGGCTACCGCGAGGTTATGGCGCGCGCCGCGGCCCTTACGGCGGTTGGCGAACTGCCGCGGGAGCTGCGCCGGCTGGTGGACCGCATGCTGGCCGAGCACCGGCGGCATCTCGCGCATGACCGCGAGGTGCGGGACCTGGTGACGCGCATCCAGGAGCACGGGCGGCGCTGGCCGGAGCTCGGCAGGGCCGCCGAGGCGGAGGGGGTGGACGAGATTGCCGAACACGCCGCCTGGCGCGCCGAAGCGGCGGCGATGGTGGAAGAAGGCCGCCGGAGGCTCGCCGGGGACGGCGATGCGCGGCGCCATCTCGCGGCGATGCCGGGCGCAGGCCTCGCCGGCGTGGTGGCCGGGCTCGAGCGCACCCGCCTGGTGGACGACGCAAGAGGGTTCGAGCGGCTTTGGCAGGACCACCGCGAGCATGCCGCCCGCGCCGGCGTTCCGGAGCTGCTCGGCGAGGGCTACGCCGAGGTGGCGGCGCTCGGCGAGAGGATCGCCGCCGCCGAGGGGCTGGATGGGGCGCGGCGCGACGCAGTGGCGGAATGGCGGGAGGTCCACGCCGGACAGGCCGCGCTGGCCGACGAGGTCCGCGCCCTGCCGGAGCGTGTCGCGGCATGGCGCGGGCAGTGGGCGGAGGTTGCGCTCGATCGGGACGGAGTCGCCCACTCGGCCGATCCCATTCGCCGGGCCTGGCGGGCGAAGGGGGAAGAGCTGGCGAACCTGGCGAACGGCATGCTGGGCCCTGAAGGCGCACACGCCCCGTACCTGCATGACGTGCCCGGCGCGCGGGAAGCCGTCGGCGAGGCGGTCGCCGCGGTGCGGGACGTGCTCCACCGCGACCGGCTGAACGCGTTCGCACGGCTGACGGAAACCATCGACCGGCAGTGGGAGAACACCGGGATCGAGCCGCTCTACCTGCCCCGCTACGGCGAGACGATCGGCGAGGCGAAGGCGCTCGCCGGGCGGGAGGGGTTGTCGGAAGAACATCGGGAGGCCGTCGATTCGTGGCTGCGATATGACGAAGAGGCGAGCCGGCTCCGCGACGGGATCCGGGGCTGGCCTGGTCGGGCGGGGGCGCTGCTGCACGACCGGGCGCCGCCCGATGCGGAGCTGGACGTGCTGACGGCATGGCGGCAGCGGGCGGAGAACCTGCTCGGAGAGGCGCGTGCGATGCGGGTGGAGGACAGCGCCCACGCGCCTCACCTGGAGGCCATGCCCGGGGAGCGGGAAGCGCTGAACGCGGCGGCGGACAGGCTCGACGCGACGGTGGCCGCGGTCGAGATCGCGGAGACCGGACGGCTCATGATCTCGGCACGCGAGTTCGAGGAACGAGGGGGCGGGATGCGTTACGACGCGCCCGCCTACGGCGCACTGATGGAGCGGGTGCGCGCGCTCGACGCGCGCGACGATCTTCCGGAGAAGTGGCGCGAGACGGTGGACGCCGTTCTCGCCCATGACGAGGGCCTCGGGCGGGAACGGGTCGGTGCCTTCCTCGACGCGGCCCGAGAGGTGGAGGAAGCGCGCGAAGACCTGGAGGCGGAAGCCCGGCTGCGAGCCGTGCCCGCGGAACGGCTGCCGGGATGGGAGGACTTGCGGAAGAACGAACGGGAGGTCCTCGACAAGGCCGGGGCCATCCGCGAGAAGATTCCGGAAGAGCAGGTCGTCGCGCATCTGGCGTTCTTCGGCGCGGCGCCTGACGCCATCGAGGAAAAGGAACGGGAGATCCGGGAACGGATCGCGCGGGACGAGCGGGCGCGGCTGGCCGCGGAAGAGGCGCGCCGGGCCGAAGAGACGGCGCGCGAAAGCGAGGTTCGCCGGAGCGCCGTCGACCGCTTCCAGGCCAGGATGGAGGCGGAGAAGGAATGCCGGGCGCTGACGCGGAAGCTGCGCGATTGCCTCGCGGAACGCGAGTCCCTCGGGATCGACGGCGGGCGGTTCGTCGCGCGGGAGGAATACCCGGACTGGCGGTCCCGCGCCGAGTCCCTTCTGGAGAAGGTGGACCGGCATCTGGAGGAGGCGGAGAAACGCGCGCCGCGCCCACAGGAGGATCGGCAGCCGGATACCCTCCGGGCCTTGTCGGGGAAGCTCCAACGGGCGCTGCGGGAAGACCGCGCGGAGCTGGAACGCATCCGCCGCGAGCGCGACGACGAGAAGACGCGGCAACGGGTCCGAAGCGAGGACCGCGGCTTCTCCTGGTGACGCCCCGCCGGCCCGCGCGGCGGGGATGAGCGATCGTCGACGCCATCGGGGCGACGTGGGCGATCGCCTCGACCTTGCCGCGCGAGAACCTGGCGAAGGGCAGGCGGAGAGGAGCGCGCGCGCATCGAGACGGAGCGGCAACCGAGCCGGCACCGGGGCATCTCCTGGTGATCCCCTTCCGGCACGGGCCGGCGATCGCCGGACCCTCAGCGCTCCGGAAAGCCCGGGGCGGATGCAGAGCTCTACCTGGCGATGAACGAGGCCATCGGGCTGACGTCGGCGATCTGGATGGGCACGTCGGGCGAGGCGCCGTAGAATAGCCAGCTTGCCGGCTGCGGCCAGATGTTCTTCCAGTAGCCGCGCAGGTAATCGATGACCCCGTCTGGCAGCGGGGCCATTCGCTCGGAGCCGCCCTTGCCGGAGGGGATGTGCAGCAGCTTCTTGTCCGACTTGATGTCGCCCACCTTGACGGCCACGGTCTCGGAGATGCGAAGCCCGGCGCCGTAGGCGGTGACGATGGCGGCGCGGTGCCCGAGGATGCGGGTCCCGCAAGGCGATGACTCGCAGGGACGGTGTTCCGGCGCCTCGGCGGAAAATGCTGGACGCGGTGTTGAAGCATTGGGTGCGTGCAAAGTGTAGCGCCTTGGGGCCACACGAAACGACCGCGCTCCGAGTGCTTCGAGAGCATGCACGTACCCGCTCCGTCCCGGCAGATCGTGGTTACCAGCCCGCGTAACTTGGGCGCCCCGCATGCCAGCCAATTCCTGGTTCATCGCGGTGCAGCCGTAGACGTGTGACGATGCCGGTCGTGAAGAACCCCCTCTCGATCTCCCATTGCACAATACGGCCGGAGGCGCGCGGCATTCCGGGCACCGCGCCCGTCGGTGCTGTCGCGTAGGCTGCCGACGCACGGATCGGGAATCCCTTCGAGAACGGGGCTTTGCATCTTGCCGAGCCGATCCCGATGGTTGAGAATCACGGGACGGGCAGTCAGCGTCGTCCCGGGGCGCAGGAGGAAGGGGTGAAGCACTCGCCATCGTATTTTCGCCGTGGTCTCCCGGTACTGGGTTCCTTGCTTGTTCTGGCCTGTCTGATTCTCGCGCCGCATTCCCCGGCTCAGACGGCGCGGGGTGACATGGCGGCGACGGCCGGGCAGTGGGCCAAGGAGCTTGTCGATTCACTGCTGAGGCACGGCGGCGCGCGAGGAGCGAAGCTTGCGGTTCAACCGCTGCATCCGGCGGATTTCGCCGGTCTGAACCGGCGTCAACGGCAGCAGCTTCATGGCCAGCTTCTGCGGGCGCTGGCCAGGGAAGTCGCCGGCCGCTACGAGTTGGTCGACCGGTCCAGCCTCGCCGACGTTGCGCGCGCGCTGGAGGACAGCGTGGATTCGCGCTGGCAGGAGTCCTATCTGCGGGTCCTGAAGGAAGCGCAGGCGCGGATTAACATCGTCTGCCGCAGCACCCCCGGGACGGTATCGCTGTTGGTGGAGTGCAATGCCACGGATATCCGCGACGGCGGCGCCCTCGCGTCGGCCTCCGCCTCCTTCGCGCTGGACTGGCTGGAGCGGCCGATCGCGCTGAACCTCGCGGTTGGGGAAATCGCCCAGGATGTCGCGCGCCGCGTCGGGGACTCGGCGCGGCTTGAGAATGTGCGGATCGTCGACGGCGCGACGGGTGAGGAAACCGGCCTGTCCAAGCATGTGGCGGGCTCTCTGGAGTATGCGATCGGCCGGACGGTGGGAGGCGGCGGCGGGGCGGGGTTCCGGCTCGAGGGCACGCTCGGCAAGACCGGCTCCCGGGACGGGCGGCTGTTGCTGCGGGTCAGGCTGTCGTTCGACGACGGGCGCTCCCGCCTGTTCCAGGAGTACGTGGCGAAGGACTCGGTTCCGTTCCTCGCGCCGGCTGCTCCTGAGAAATCCGAGGCTACGTCAGGCTGCGGGACGGACGGCGAGGTTGCGAAGCGGGTTCTGCCGGACGGATATACGCTGGGAGATTGGCGCCTCCTGTCGGCGGATCGCCTGAAGCGGGGGGATCACATCCGGCTGGTGGTGGAGGCGAGGGCTCACCTGAGGAAGCACTGCGATTGGAGCGGAGCCCGTGAGGTGCTCGATCTCGCGGTATCGGGTCTGGCGTCGAGTATACGTTTGTCGGGGAAGAAGGACGCAAACCGGGCGCTGGCGCGGATTTCGGAGATCGAGGGGTCGTCGGGCGAGCACCCGGTTCTGCAGCGTCTGCAGGCGCGGGCGCATCGCCTGCTCGGCGCATATGCGCAAGAGGAGGCGGCGCATCGCCGTTGGCTGCGGCTGGTGCCGGAAACGCATCCGGATCGCCGGGCAACGCTGCATGCGCTGATGCGGGCGCGGGCCGCGGTTTCGGATGGCAAGCGTTTCACCGCATCGCTTGGGCGCGCGTTTTCGGCGAGTGCGAAGGAGGAGAGCGCGGGCTGGACGGACTTGCACTATGCGGCGGTGCTGAACCTGCCGGGCGTGGTCACGGCCCTGGTGGATGCGGGCGTGCGGGTGGACGTTCGGTTGAAAGACGATTCTTCGCGGTTTGGCGACGCTCTTCGAGGAATTCTGAGCGGGCTGGGGCATGAGGAATTCGGGCGTTGGACCGCGGACGGCGAGACGCCGTTGATGATCGCGGCGGTTGCGAATGCACATGAGGCGGCGGCGACGCTGGTCGAGGCCGGCGCGGACATCAACGTAAAGAACGCGTCCGGGAAGACCCCGTTGCACTTCGCGGCGTGGAACAACGCCCGCGCGACGGCGGAGTGGCTGGTGGGGCGCGGCGCCGACATTCGCGCCAGGGACCTCGACGGCAAGAGCACCCTGCACGAGGCGGCATGGGGGAATGCCCAGGCGACGGCAGAGTGGCTGGTGGTGAAAGGCGCCGACATCCGCGCCAGGGACAAGTACGGCGAGACGCCGCTGCATGACGCGGCAAGGCGAAACGCCCGGGCGACGGCGGAATGGCTGTCCGGAAAAGGCGCCGACATACATGACACGGACATTGACGGCGAGACTCCTCTGCACGAAGCGGCATGGAGGAACGCGCGGGAGACGGTGGAGTGGCTGGTCGGAAAAGGTGCCGACATCCGCGCCAGGGACATCGACGGCAGGACCCCGCTGCACGCGGCGGCGAGGGGAAACGCCCGGACGACGGCGGAATGGCTGGTCGGGGAGGGCGCCGACATCCACGCCAGGGACATCG
>JAPPGP010000052.1:0-45813 GCA_028821395.1 Defluviicoccus sp. | reverse complement strand
ACGGCAGGACCCCGCTGCACGCGGCGGCGAGGGGGAACGCCCGGGCGACGGCGGAGTGGCTGGTCGGAAAGGGCGCCGACATCCGCGCCAGGGATATCGACGGCAGGACCCCGCTGCACGCGGCGGCGAGGGGGAACGCCCGGGCGACGGCGGAATGGCTGGCCGGGAAGGGCGCCGATATCCGCGCCAAGGCGATTGACGGCGAGACCCCGCTGCACGCGGCGGCGAGAGGGAACGCCCGGACGACGGCGGAATGGCTGGTCGGGAAAGGCGCCGACATCCGCGCCAGGGACATCGACGGCAGGACCCCGTTGCACGCGGCGGCGAGGGGGAACGCCCGGGCGACGGCGAAATGGCTGGTTGACAACGGTGCCGATATCCGTGCCAAGGACACGTTCGGCTCTACGCACCTGCACTTGGCGGCGTGGAGCAACGCCCGGACGACGGTGGAATGGCTCCTCGGGGAGGGTGCCGATATCCGCGCCAAGGACATCGACGGCAAGACTCCGCTGCACTTCGCGGCGAGGGGGAATGCCCGGGAGACGGCGGAATGGCTCGCCGGGATCGGTGCCGATATCCGCGCCGGGGACATCGATGGCGAGACCCCGCTGCACGACGCGGCGAGGGGGAATGCCCGGGAGACGGCGGAATGGCTGGTCGGGAAAGGCGCCGATATCCGCGCCAGGGACGTTGACGGCGAGACCCCGCTGCACGACGCGGCGAGGGAGAATGCCCGGGAGACGGCGGAATGGCTGGTCGGGAAGGGCGCCGACATTCGGGCCAGGGACAAGAACGGCAATACCCCTTTGCACGAGGCGGCATGGGGGAATGCCCGGGAGGCGGTGGAATGGCTGGTCGGGAAAGGCGCCGATATCAACGCGAAGGACAATGGCGGCCAGACGCCGCTGGACCTGGTCTTGAATTCGAAGAAGAGCAGCGAAAGGGACCGGGCCGAGACCCGAGCGATGCTGCGGCGCCTCGGCGGGAAATGCTCAAGGAACTGCTGACGCAGGAGCGGGATCTGTTGTTGATCGGCCTGGAGAGTTAGTCACCTCGCGAGGTGGCACGGGAGGCCGTTCAAGTTGAGGCGTCGTCGTTGACCGTCTGGCAGACCTGTTCGTTCTCGCATCTGTCTGACGCGGACCGGTAGTATTGGATTTTTCGATCCAGCTTGCGGGCCGACCTGCCTCGCACAATTGGATCCGCACGGTTGTTTCTTCGCTGGGCGGTCAGAATTTGACGGTGTGAACGATGGGACGAGCAACGATCAAAGCGATCACCGCAACCGTGGTGTTGCTGGGGGCCTCCGCTGCGTGGGCCGACTACGACGCGGACAGACGGCACCCGGGAGCACGGCAGCCGACCGAAGCCGTGAAACAGTGGCAGGCTGCCGCACACGCGGAAGACAGATGGGCGATGCTGGCGTTGGGACGGCTGTATCTTCACGGACTGGGGGTACCGCAGGACCTTGTGCTGGCACATATGTGGTTCACCCTGGCTTCCAGCCGCGGGGAGATGAAGGCGATCGAGGAGCGGGATGCCCTTGCCTCCAGGATGACGCCGGATGAGCGCGCGAAGGCGGCAAAGCGGGCGCGAGAGTGGCGGCCCCGGGCTCCTGCGCCAGTCCAGGGTAGCGCCGCAGAGCGACGCACCGCCGGAAAACCGGTCGCGACACCCTCGCGGCCTCTGTCGGCTCAGGCGGTGCGGGAGGCACAGAGATTGCTTGCGACGCTGGGCCATGATCCCGGTCCGGTGGACGGGAAATGGGGCGAGCGCGCGACCGCCGCCTACCGGGCCTTCCTGCGCCGTGCCGGACGACCCGATTCGGATCGACTGACTTCGGAAGGGCTGGAGAGCCTGCGGCAGTTCGCATCCGCGGGGCAAACCCCGGTCAAGCGCGTCGCGCCTCCTGCCCGCACGAAACGCGTCGACTTGATCCGGGTGGTGCGCGCCGGCGAGATCGACAGAACAAAGGCCATGTTGCACGCCGGTGCAGACCCCGACACGCGCGACATGAACGGCTGGACTCCTCTGATGCATGCCGCCGACAGGGGGCATGCACCGCTGGTACGCACCCTGCTCGATGCGCGGGCCGATCCCGATCTCCGAGCGGCAGATGGTACGACCGCACTCTTCACGGCGGTGACACGAGCCCACGAGAAAATCGCCGAGATCCTCGTCAATGCCGGCGCCGACATTTCCATCAAGGGACCGAATTCCAAGACGCCGCTGGAGGTTGCGCGACTCCGGGGCATCGAGAAGACGGCCGCGCTGCTTGCAGAAACCGCCGCGGATCATGCAGCATTTCGAAATGCGACAAAACTCGGTACGGCCGAGGCGTACGCGAGTTACCTGGCGTCATTTAGAAATGGCTCGTTCGTTCAGGAAGCGGAACAGCGACGAGACCGGTCGCTTGACCGCGAGGCATTTGCGAAAGCCGAGTTCTCCAATACCGCTCGGGGTTACCGACAATACCTGTCTGACCATCCAACGGGCGAATACCGCAAGTCCGCAGAGGAGCGTGTAGCCCGGCTTGACCGTGCAGAGTTCAATCACGCCGTACGGACCGATACCGTGGATGCATACGAAAGCTACATGTCGATGAATCCGAATGGCGCATTCGTGGGAGAGGCGAAAAGCCGAAGAGGAAAAGCGTTCGACCGTGGAGAATTCGAGAGAGCGAAGGCCCGGAATACAATACAAGCTTATGAAGAATACCTCACGGCCAATCCGACCGGTGCGCATCGAACCCAGGCAAGGGTTCTATTGAAGGGACTCCAGGAACCCATCGTCATTGCCGAAGCGCGGTCGAGGAATACCGTCGAATCCTACGATGCGTATCTGCGCATCTATCCAAACGGCCCCCATGCGGAGGAGGTGCGGCGAATCAGAGATCGTCTTTACGTCGTAGGAAAGGAATTCCGAGACTGCCGCCATTGTCCTGAATTGGTGGTGGTCCCTGCCGGCTCGTTCACCATGGGTAGCGAGGACGGCGATTCCGACGAACAACCGCCGCGCGTGGTGACCATCGCCCAACCCTTCGCGGTCGGCAAGTACGAGGTCACCGTAGCGGAATTCCGGACATTCGTTCAGGCAACCAAGTACGACATGTCGGTGAGAGACGGCCCCTTCGGATTGCCGGGTGCCGGCTCTTGCCAGTCCCCCCGTGCCTTTCAATTTACCAAGAAGGTAACCTGGCGCAACCCGGGCTACGCACAAACCGACGATTCGCCAGTTGTCTGTGTGAGCTGGAACGATGCGAAAGCATTTGTGCTATGGCTCTCTCAGGCCACCGGCAAACCCTATCGTCTGTTGTCGGAAGCAGAGTGGGAATACGTAACCCGTGCAAATACGACCAGCGCGTTTTTTTTCGGTGACGTCATTTCGACGAACCAGGCGAATTTCAACGCCGCCCATAGTGGGGAATTGTCAAGCGGCGGGAAGAGCAGGAACAAGGCGTTGAAAGTGGGTTCATTCAAGGCCAACGATTTCGGCGTGTACGACACGCATGGCAACGTGAGGGAATGGGTTGAAGATTGCTGGCATGAAAATTATGATGGTGCGCCGCTCGACGGAAGCCCCTGGACATCGAGCGGAAACTGTTCTTCACGCGTGGTGCGCGGTGGCTCCTGGTATCATGCGGCCCCTTACCTGAGATCGGCGTTTCGCAATTCAAACGAGGTAACGGAGCGTCACACGCATTACGGCTTTCGCGTCGGACGCGCCATCGACCCAACCACCCTGGTCTCGCAGGTCTTGTCCTCCAAACGATGAAAGACGAGTAATCGCCCGAGTGTACGGACAGGCAGTCGGCCTCACGGTTGCCGCTCCGGACGGAGTTCCGGTTCAGGCGGCCTGGTGCGCCGCGCCGAGGCCGGCGCGAAGCCGGTTCAACCGTTCATGACCAGCATCAGCACCAGGCCCTCGCGGTCGCCGGACCATGGCGCGAGCGCCTTGCCGAACACAGTGCCGGGGAGGGGATCGTCCGCGCGCATGCCGACGCCCGGAACCTTCGAGGGCGACAGCAGATCGCCGGGCCGGACGGCGCCCCCCTCGCCGTTGACCCGGACGTGGACGAGGCCGCTCATCGACACCGGGAAATCGCTAGTGCCGTCCTCGCGCGAGCCGATCACCATGCCGGGGCGGAGACCGCCCGCGCCGCTGATCACGCCCACCACAAGCCGGCAATTCGATGCCGAAGCCGGCACCAGCCCCAGGGCGCGCGCATCCCAGGCGACCACCGAGCCGGCTCCGATGCCTTCGCGATCCGCCAGCTCCAGGATTTCCGCGTAATCGTGAATATTCCTTCCGTTGACGAAGATACGGGCGCCGTTCTTTATTCCGCTCAACACGACCGCGCGATTTCCCTCGCCGTCTGTAACATACAATCCTCCAGAGGGGTGGCCATTCCACTTACCCATAAAGGCGATGTGCTTGTTGGATTCGGAATACACATTAAATCCGCCACCTCCAAGAAGCGAAACGAAGCCTCCTCCCCCACTTGACAGAAGCACCTTCCTGTTTCCGTTCTCATCGGCGACATGCAATCCGGCGTGGGGGCTGTCATTCCATCGGCCGAAATATCCGATCTGCTTATTCGAAGTGTTGATTATTTCGATGCCGGGCCGGCCCCGGTTTATTCGTCCCAACCGCACCCGGCCGGTCTTCCCAACGGTCAGCGCGTCTTTGCCGTCCAGTGTCGCATCCCGGCCTCTCGGTCCGGTCCGGCCAGCTGGTCCGGTCGAGCCGGCCGGCCCTTGCGGACCCCGGATGCCCGGCGGCCCCTGGGCGCCGCGCGGTCCGGGCAGTCCGCTCAATCTCGCGTTGGCGTGCTCCAGCTGCTGGAGCCTCGCTTCGATGCGTTCGATCGCGTCCGAGACGCTCTCCGCCGAAGCGGGCGACAACCATGCGGCGATGACGAAAGCCGCGATCAGACCATGGCGCATTCGTGAACCCTCCTCCCTTCGGCGGCCGGTCCCCGGAACGATTCCGGTCCGGGCGCGGTGGAACGTCCGCGCGGCCAACGTTAGTATGGAAGGCGCGGCACGGAAAAGACCCGCACCGACCCGCCGCCCGGTACCGGGAACATGAAGACCGGATCGCTCTGCCGAGTTGCAGCTCTTATTGCCGTCGCGCTGCCGATCGCCGCCACGCCGGCCGCCCAGAGCGCGGAACCGCGCGATACGCCCGAGGCGGAAGCCAAGGCGTGGGCGGAGAAGCTGCTGAAGTCCTTCGCGCGGTCGCCCCGCAGGGACGAGGTGGGCAGGGTCATGGCGATGCAGCCCCTGCTGTCCCGGCACTTCGAGGCTCTCAACCGCCGCCAACGCCACCAGCTCCACCGGTGGCTTCGCCACGCCTTCGACGAAACCGCGTTCGGCATGCTCACCCTGATCGACATCGAGAGCCTGCGCGACATCTCCGACATGATCGAGGGCTCGGGCGCCAGCCGGGACGCCTGGTGGGAACGCTACAGGAAGGTGCTGGAGAGGGCGCAGGTGCGCGTCAATATCGTCTGCAAGGGCGTCCCAGGCGAGGATCGGATCTCGCTCGACTGTTCGGCGGTCGACATGACGGACAGCGCCCGGATCGGGGGGGCGGCCGCCTCTTTCCGGCTGGAATGGCTGAACCGCCCGGTGGCGCTGGAATTCGGCGTCCGCTCGATCGCCGCGGAAATCGTGGCGGGGATGGAGAAGCCGGGGGGAACGGGCGAGATCCGCATTGCAGGCGGGGGACACGTCGGCACGAGCCGGTTGTCGAAACACGTCGCGGAGCTGCTGGAGGACGCGATCGCCGAGCGCGCGCGGGCCCGCATCGGATGGGCTCCGTTCGCCACTGACGAGCGCAACGATGCGGCGCGCCACCGCCTGGAAATGCGGTTGGAACGGCTCACCGACCGGCTTGTCCTGCGGGTGGCGCACTACGAGAACGGGCTCCGGCGCAGCCCGATCCGGGAGCGCATCGCGCTCTCCTCGCTGCCGGGCGGCCTTTCCGGCGGGGGCGATCCGGCCGACGTGGTGCTGCCCGAGGGCTACACGCTGGCGGACTGGACCATGCTGGCGGAGAATCGCCTCAAGAAGGGCGAGCCACGCCGCGTGCTGATCGAAGCGAACGCCCATGTCCGGAAACACGGGCCGATACCGGCGCTCATCGAGGTTCGGGACCGGGCGGCGTCGCGCCTGCTCGAGTCGATCCCGCTCGACGACGAAGGAGACGCCGCCGCGGCGCTGGCGCGAATCGAGGACATCGAGGCCCTGGCCGGAGAGGGGCTGGCGTCGCTGCGCCTGAAGGCGCGGGCGCACCGCGTGCTCGGGGACTACCGCGCGGAGTCCGAAGTCCGCTCCCGATGGCTGGCGGCGGCGGACGACCGCCCCGAGCGGAGGGAAATGGTGCACAAGCTGGCGGAGGCGCTCGCCTTCCGCGATGCCGCCGACGCATTCGCCGAACGGATGGGCCGTCCGTTCTCCGGCAGCGCGCGGGACGCCACGACGGGATGGACCGACATGCACACCGCCGCGGCGCTCAACCTCCCGCGGGCGGTCGCGGCGCTGGTCGAGCGGGGGATGGAGGCGGATGTCCGGCTGGGCAATACCGGGTTTCTCGGATCGAACTTTGCGCGCGGCCTGGCGATGGCGTTCGCGGACTGGAAGGCGGATGGCGAGACCCCGCTCATGGTCGCGGCCGCCGCCGATGCACGGGATGCCGCGGATCGGCTCATTCGGAACGGGGCTGACATCAGCGCGAAGGACACAAATGGAGCCACGGCGCTGCATCACGCGCTCGCGCATCGGAGCCTCCGGACGGCGGCCCTTCTCCTCCACGGAGGAGCCGATATCGATGCCGCGGATCGCTTGGGCGACACGCCGTTGCACCGGGCCGCGCGGCGCGACAACCGCGCAACGGCCCAATTCCTGCTGGAGCGCGGAGCCCGGGTCGACGCCACCGACGCAAGCGGGAGCACGCCGCTGCACCATGCGGCATGGAACGGCGCCGTGGAGACCGCCCGCTTGCTCCTGGAGGGGGGCGCCCATACCGGCGCCCGGGACGACCGCGGCGATACGCCATTGCATCTCGCGGCAGCGCGCGACGCCCGAAGAACCGCAGGCTTGCTGCAAGAGCGCGGCGCGGAGATCGAGGCGCGGAACGCCCACGGGATGACGCCGCTCCAGCGCGCGGCCTGGGCGAATGCCCGCGGGACCGCCGCGCTGCTTCTCGACCGGGGCGCCGACGTCAACGCAAGGGACGCACACGGCGTCACGCCGCTGCATCGCGCGGCTTGGCGGGATTTTCGGGCGATGGCGGAACTGCTCCTCGACCGGGGGGCGAAAGTCGATGCCGGCAACGAGTACGGCGCCGCCCCTTCGCATTACGCGGCGTGGAACGGTGCCCGCCAGACCCTGGACATGCTGCGTCGCCGCGGCGCGGATGCCGGCGCGAAAGACCGCGCCGGCCTTGCGATCGAGGATTACTCGGCCCGGAACTCCGCGGGCGCGAAACGCTGAGGTAAGCCGGCCGACGGGTGTGTGCATCGGCACGGAACCGGGCTGCGCCGGTCTTCGCCGTGCATCACGCCCTCGTTCTCCTGCGCGGCCGACACGATGCACTGCTCCGATGCCCTCATCGGCGGGGCGTCTACGCCGAGGCACTCCCTGGTGAGAAATCGGGCCTGGCGCTGCCATTGCCGAGCTGGAGGCGCCCCCGTGCGCCTGCGCCAGTCTTTTCGGAGAGAAGCTCATGACCCGCGATGCCGCCGCCGGAAGCCTGATCCTGGCGCTTCTTGTTCTGCCGGCCTGGCTGTCCGTCGCAGAGGCAGAAGTTTCGTTTCCGGCTTATCGTGACACCGAATTGGAGAAGCGGTTTTCTTCCGAGGGTCCGGTCTCGCGATCGCCTTCCGTCATCAGGGATACCATGGCCGCCATCGCCGCGGGCAAGGCGATCGAGGCGCGAGATGTCGCCGCGCTATCCAAGGCAGCGAAAGACCTCGTGACCCATGCCCCGGGGCGTGCCTCCGAAGGCTGGCGAAAATCCGCCGCCGCGTGGACCGGACTCTACGAGGCCGTCTTCGCCGACATCTCCGACAGCGCGCGTAGCTGGCGCATGCGTCGGCAGGCTCGGCGCAAGGCTCAGCAGGCATTGAAGGAAGCGGCCTACAATCTCTACGCCGCCTATCGCCTTTCGACCGAAATACCGGTTGCCGCCGAGATTCTCGATGAACTCGCCCGTATTCAGCGAGCCGCGAAGAACTATGTGAGTGCCGAATTGGCGCTCCGCGAAAGCGTTTCGATAACCGGAGAGCCCGATGCGAAGGAGCGGCTGAACCGGCTGCGCGGAAAGCACGGTTTCCGCATCGTCAAGATACGCCATGACAGGGACCGCGACGATCCCACATCCTGTGTCGCATTGAGCGCTGCGCCGCGCGACGACCAGCGCGATCACGTCGCCGACTACATCGTCCTGGAACCGGACCGCGGCGACCACCCCGTGGTGCTCAGGGAGTCGACCATCTGCATCGGCAATCTCGAACACGGCGTCAAGTATCGGCTGACCCTCCGTGACGGTCTGATCGACATTCACGGTAGAGAAATCGTCGAGGATGCGCGGAGGTTCCGCGTGCCCGATCATCCGGCGAGCGTCCGGTTCTCCGCCGGCCGTTATGTGCTGCCCAGGACCGGAAGCGTCGGAGTTCCGATCACGACGGTGAACATGGACGAAGCGCCCCTGCGCCTGCTTCGCATAACAGAAGGTAATCTGATCGATATCGTCAGCCTCGGGCTGCGCCCCGACCTCAAGGGTCGCAAGTTGGACTGGATCGTCGACAAGCTCGGAGAAGAGGTGTGGAAGGGTTCAATCGCAATCCGCAACATCCGAAACCGCAAGGTCGTCACGGCCGTGCCGCTGAACAAGCTCCTGCCCGAGCGCAAGCCCGGTATCTATGTCCTGGCGACGACCGCGGATGAGCGGGGCCGCCCCTACTATCAGGACCACCCCGTCCAATGGCTGGTCGTCTCCGATATCGGGCTGACCGTCATACGGGGCGCCGACGGCCTGTCGGTCTTTGCCCGCTCGCTCTCAACCGCCGAACCCATGGCGGGCGTGACGCTGTCCCTCAAGGCCCGGAACGAAGACACGCTCGCCGAGCTCGTCACCGACACCGACGGTCGAGCGACCTTCGCGCCCGGGCTGCTGCGGGGCTCGCGCGGCCTTGCGGCTGTGTTGCTGCAGGCGCGGTCGGGAGAGGGCGACCATACCTTTCTCAAGCTCACCGGTCCCGGGTTCGATCTGTCGGACCGCGGCGTCGGGGGACGCAAGCATTCGGCATCTCTGGAAGCCTATGTCTACACCGACCGCGGAATTTACCGGCCGGGGGAAACCGTTCACCTCACCGCCCTGGTGCGGGACGAGCGCGGCCGGGCCCTCGACGATATGCCGCTCGTGCTCAAGGTCACCCGGCCGGACGGCGTGCTCGCGCGCAGCTTTTCCGTGCTCAGCGATCGCACGGGCGCCGTTGCCCTCGATCATCCGCTTCCCGATGCCGCGATTACGGGAGAATGGCGTTTCGCCCTGGGCATCCCCGACGGCTCGGCGACGGTCGGGCAAACCCGCATCGAGGTGCAGGACTTCGTACCGCCGCGGATAGAGGTCGACGCCGCGGCGCCGCCGACCCTCTCGGCCGGGGCCGAGGCAGCCTTCACCATCAAGGCCAGATTCTACTACGGCGCCCCCGGCGCGGATCTGATCGTCAAGAGTCGGGTGAAGGTGGAACGCGACCCCAGGCCGTTTGCCCGCTGGGCGGGATATCGGTTCGGGCGCGTCGACGACGAGCCGGAGACGGCGCGGATTCCCCTTCCCGACACCAAGACCGGACCGGACGGCGCCGCGCGCTTGAGCGTGGCCCTCCCGGAAGACGGCAAGAGCACGCATCCCGCGCGGGTTCGCCTGGAAGCGGTTGTTCTGGAGCCCGGCGGAAGACCGGTCGAAACGACGATCGCGCGGGCCCTCCGCGACGGGCGCTCACGCATCGGCCTGCGTCCCCTGTTCGGCGGATCGGTCGCAATGGGTGCGCCCGCGGGGTTCGACGTCGTCGTGGTGGACGGCGACGGCTCCGCGCTGGGAGGGCGCGACCTTGCCTGGCGGCTCTACCGGGAGAAGCGGGAATCCTTCTGGTACATGACGCCCGGGGGCAGGTGGAAACATCGCGCCATCGTCATGGATTCCACCGCCGGCAGCGGAACGTTGAAAACCGCTGCAGCCGGAGCGGAATCGACGGAAATTTCGACCCGGCCGGGCTGGGGCACCTACCGTCTCGAGGTGAGCGATCCCGGCAATCCCGAGGTCATTCCCGCCAGCGTCCGGTTCAACGTGGGGTGGAGCGCGGAGACCGGTCGCCCGGACGTTCCGGACAGGATGACCGTACGCCTGGACAGGAAGAGCTACCGCGAGGGCGAGCAAGCGACGGTCAGGCTCGAAGCCCCGTTCGACGGACCCGCATCGGTGGTCGTGGTCACGGATGGCGTGGAGCAGGTCCACCGCGTCGCCGTGGTCGACGGAACGGCGGCGCTCTCCCTGCCCGTGCAGAACTGGATTGCCGGGGCGTACGTCACGGCCACGACGTTCCGCCCGGCACCGGTCGGAGCGCAGTCGGGTCCGGGGCGCGCGATCGGCGTGGCCTGGCTATCGGTGGACCGGCCGACGCGGAGATTGTCGGTCGCTTTCGACCTGCCTTCGGCGACCCGTTCCGGCCAGACTCTGTCGATCCCATTCCGGGTCACGGACGGCAACGGCAATCCGAGACGGGCACGCCTCACCGTGGCGGCGGTGGATGAAGGCATCCTCCGGATGACCGGTTTCGAGTCGCCCGATCCCACCGCCCTCCTGTTCGGAAAGCGCCGCATGGCGGTGGAATTTCGAGACGTGTACGGGCGGATCATCGATGCCCGACGGGGACGACCCGGCGCAATTCGATCGGGTGGCGATGATTTGGGCGACCTGTTGGGCGGGCTTCAGCCGCCCCGCCGCACGGTCGTCCTCTATCGCGGTCTCATGTTCACCGACGGCGATGGCCGTGGCGAGGTTACGCTGGACATCCCGGCAGGCTTTCGTGGCCGCCTGCGCCTGATGGCGGTCGCGCATGACAAGGAGGCGCTCGGGCACGGCACGGGCATGCTGCGCGTTCGCGACCCCTTCATGGCAGATCTCTATCTGCCGCGCTTTCTGGCTCCCGGCGACAAAGCCGAAGTGGCGCTCGAACTGGTGAACGCGGAGGCGGCGCCCGGAGACTACTCGGCTTCCCTGTCCGCCTCGGGGCCGGTTGCCGCCGGCGGCGAGATTTCGCAAACGGTGACACTCGCGCCCGGCGAACGGCGCTTGCTGCCGCTGACGCTGACGGCCATCGGCCCGGGCGGCGCGGTGCTCAGGGTCGCGGTTTCCGGTCCGCAGGATGTGCGGGTCGAACGAAGCTGGACCCTGGCCGTCCGCCCAGCCCAACCGTGGCGGCAAGAGCGGCATCGAATAGCGCTCAAGCCCGATGCCGCGACCCATCTGTCCGACGCGCTCATCGCCGGCCTGCACGCGGCTAACCTGCGGGTTTCGGTGGCCCTGTCCAACGTGCCTTACGATCTCAACGCGTTGTTGGCGTCTCTCGATCGCTATCCCTATGGCTGTACCGAACAGTTGATCAGCCGTGCCCTGCCGCTGCTTTACCTGAGCGAGTTCGATGCCGGGGCCGGTCGGCGTTCTTTCGGTCCCGAGCTCCGTGCACGGATCCAGGATGCGATACGGCGAGTCCTGTCGCGGCAGCGCCCGAACGGAAGCTTCGGTCTGTGGAGCCCACGGGATAGAGCCGACCCCTGGCTCTCCGCCTACGCGCTCGACTTTCTCCACCGTGCACGAGACCGGGGATTCGAAGTGGACGAGGCGGTGCTGAAGCGATCCCGCCGCTACTTCACGCACGTCCTCGATCGGAGATCGTTCGGCGGTCGGAACACGGAGGCGGCGGCCTATGCTCTTGCGTCCCTTGCCCGCAGCGGAGCCGTGCAACCCGGAACCGTGAGAGTGTTCGCGAAGACCTATCTCGACGACATAACCACCGGTCTCGGGCGGGCACAGGTGGCGCTCGCGGCGGCGTCCTTCGGGCTGGCGGACGTGGCGAACGATGCTCTGTCCGCTGCCGTGTCGTCGTTCGGCGGCAGGCGCTTCGTGACGTATGGCAGCAAGCTGCGGGATGTGGCGGCCGTCGCCGCGGTTGCGTCCCGGCTGAACCACGATGCCGCGCGCCCCGCGACGGAAGAGCTGAGCCGGCTGGTCGAAGACGCGGACGAGACCAGCACCCAGGAAAAGGCCTGGATGGTGGTGGCGGCGCGCGAGCTGAACCGGACCGCGCGCGAGGCGCCTCCGGCGCGTGACGGCACGCTGGAGGTGGACAGCCGGGCGAGCTTCCATCGCCTCGTCGCGCCCCGCGAGCTCAGGGACGGGGGGCTGAGAATCCGCAACGCCACCGACCGTCCGATAAACCTTGTCGTCGGTGTCGGCGGCCATCCCGCGCTCGAAGAGCCCCGCGTGAGCAACGGCGCCACGATCGCCCGGTCCGTCTTCACCGCGTCGGGCGAACCGACAGGGTTGCAGGACCTCAGGCAGGGGGACGATCTGATCGTGGTTCTGGAGGGGAAGCCGCACGGGAGTGACGTCCAGCGGCGTCTTCTGGTGGTCGATCTGCTGCCGGCGGGCCTCGAAATCCAGGCCGCGATAACCGACGGCGATGACTACCCGGGACTCGGCGGGGTCGACATTCCGGCGACCGTCAGATTGCGGGACGATCGATATGTGGCGGCGGTGACCCGCGAATCCGGCGAAGAGTTTCGGCTCGCCTACTTGGTGCGCGCGGTGACGCCGGGCGAATACCGTGTGCCGGCGCCCTACGTGGAGGACATGTACGCCCCCTCCATCCGGGCGCGGGGTGCGATGGGCGAGCTGACGATCCGGCCCTGAGGCCGGTCATGATGACCCGGAAAAGGCGACGCTGGATTTCCCGGGCGGCCGCCGTTCTGGGCATCTCCGGCGCGGCGGCGCTGGCGCTCGACGCCGCATTTCCGCCGCCGAGGCTCGACGACTCCAACCTGTCCCGCATCCTCCTGGCGGAGGACGGCACCATTTTGCGCGTCGCCACAACCATGGATGGCAAGATACGCCTCGCGACGCGGGCCACGGACGTCGATCCCCGGTTCATTCGGCTGCTCGTCGCCTATGAGGACCGGCGGTTCTACTCGCATCCCGGGGTCGACCCCGTGGCGTTGCTTCGCGCGGCCTGGCAAGGGGTATCGAACGGCAAGGTGGTCTCCGGCGCCTCCACCTTGACCATGCAGGTGGCGCGGCTTCTGGAGCCGCGGCCGAGAACCGTGCGGGCCAAGGCGATCGAGACGATGCGCGCCCTGCAGCTCGAGGCCCGGCTGTCGAAGGACGAGATCCTCGGGCTCTACCTGACGCTCGCGCCCTATGGCGGCAATCTGGAGGGGCTGCGCGCGGCCTCCCTCGCATGGCTCGGCAAGGAGCCCGGGCGCCTGACCGACGCCGAGGCGGCCCTGCTGGTGGTGCTGCCGCAGGCGCCCAGCCGGCTGCGCCCGGACAGGCACCCGCAGCGCGCCCGCGCGGCGAGGGACACCGCGGCGTCTAGATTGGCCATCGCCAGCGCCTCGTCGAGTTCCAGAAGCTCCATGGTCTCGTCGTAGCCGTAGCTCTTGGCGCGAATCTTCTCGATATTCGTTGAGGCCCAGCCCGACGCCCCGACCCACACTTCGCCGCGGCCGTCGCCGTTGGTGTCGAAATTCTTCGCCATTTCCGGATCCGCGAGGTCGGAAATGTCGGCGATGCCGGTCCTCTCGGCGGTTAACTTGGTTACGCACATGCCCTGAAACGAAGGCACGCCGTTGGGGCTCATCCGGACGGTGCCCCTGGTCGTGACGTATTTCGCGTGCAGGTTTGCCTGGTTGGGCAGCCAGACCTCCGGATGGACATGCATGCTGCCGGTGTCCATCGCTTCGAAGATGACGGGGTTGGTGCCGTTCTGAAGTTCCACCTGGACGCCAAGATTGTCCTCCAGCACGACCTTGAGGATGTTGGCGGTGGCTGCCGCCGACGGCCAGTTGGGAACGCCGATGACGACATCCGCCGCCTGAGCGGGCGAAATGCCGATGAAGAGAAGGGCCGCGCACAGGCTACGGCACCGAGCGATCGTCTTCATGGTGTTCTCCCTGGATTCATCGGGTCAGAGCCGTGCGTGCGTCGAGCGCGCAAGCAATGGATCGGAAGGGCGACAGCGTGGCCGACCGGCGAGTCTGGACCGCTCCTCGCTGAACTCTCCCGGCCCGTCCCAAGCCTTGGAGCGGTTGCCGTTGCCTGCCGTCCCAGCATGTCCACCGTCACTCGCCATCGCCGCGACTGCCTTGCCGGCAGCACGATGGTAAGGTCGCCCTTTGTTTCGGTAAAATATCAAATATAGAATTCTAACATGTATGAACACTCAAGTGAGGTGCCTCCCGGCGCCGCCGCCGTTCCGCGTCTTCACAAGGCCGATCTCCACATGCTGGCGGTCTTCATGACGGTGGTCGAGTGCGGCGGTTTCGCCGCAGCGCAGGTCGCCCTGAATGTCGGCCAGTCCACCGTAAGCCGCCAGATCGGCGATCTGGAAAGGCGTCTCGGCATGCGGCTTTGCCAGCGGGGGCGGGCCGGCTTTCGTCTGACCGACAAGGGACGGATCGTCTACGAGGCTTGCCAGCACCTCGCGACCGCGCTGGAGAGTTTCCGCACCACAGTGGGCGCGCTTCGCGGCGAGCTGGTCGGTGACCTTTCGATCGCCGTGATCGACAATTGGGCCACCGAGCGCGGCTATCCGCTGGCCGACGTGCTCCGGACATTTAGGAGCAAAGCCCGACAGGTTCACATTCACTTCCATACGATGGCGCCCGACGAGATCGAGCGCGCCGTCCTGGGGAATAGGGTCAATCTGGGAATTGGGGTCTTCCACCAGCACCGTCCGGGATTGTCCTACGAGGCCCTCTTCGACGATCCGGTGGAACTCTATTGCGGCCGCGGGCACGCCCTCTTCGAGCGAGCTCCGCACGATCTAGACCGCAACGACCTGCACGCGACCGATCTCGCTCACCGCGCCTATCTGTCCGAGCGGCAGGTGGCACCGCTCACCGGGAACCTGCCGTCAACCGCAGCGGCACGCCAAATCGAGGGCGTGGCGTTCCTCGTCCTGTCGGGCTGGCACATCGGCTATCTGCCGGTAGCCTACGCCGAGAGGTGGGTGGAGAGCGGACGCATGCGCAGCATTCTGCCCGAGACCTATCGCCTCAACACCGAGATCGAGTTGGTGATTCGCCGCGGCGTTACGCTGACGCTGGTAAGCCAGACCTTCGCGGACATCCTGCGGGAGACCACCCAGCCGTCCCGCGGCTGAGCACCCGCATGCTGACAGATTGAAGAAATTGACCTGCAAGGGCCATCTGCATCACCCAGACGCCGTACCCTCGATTTTCCGGTCCGCCCCAACCGGCACCGCGTGCGAAACGTCGTCATGCAAGCTGGCCGACGGCTCCACGACGCCCGCCCGTCATCCAGCTTGGCCGAAGAGTCGGACCGGATATGTCATTCGATCCACGGGCAGTGGCCTACTCCGCGGCCTGGCCGATCCGCTCCTCGGGCGTCTCCTTCTCCATCGAGAAGATTTCTTCGACGCTGACATAGTCCATGTAGCCGAGCCGGGCGATGGGGCGGATGCGGGCGACGTCGACCAGCCCGTCGGCGGTCAGCGCGGCGTCGTCGATATGGACGCCGACCACCTCGCCGAACACCACCTTGTGCGCCGCCCGCGGAATCCTGCCCGGCAGGTCCAGCGTCCGGTAGTGGCGGCACTCGAAATGGACCGGCGCGCCCTTGACCCGGGGCGGGCGCACCAGGAGGGAGGGCAGCGCTTCGAGCCCCGCGGCGGCGAGCTCGTCGACCCCGCGCTCGACGATCAGGGCCGATTGGTTCATCTGCTCGCGCTGCGCCCAAGTCGCCATGTTGTAGACGAACTCGCCGGTCTGCTCGACGTTCCGCACCGTGTCCTTGTGCGCCGAATCGGCGTGCATGCCCGACGAGAACAGCACGTAGGGCGGGTTGTAGCTCAGCATGTTGAAGAAGCTGAACGGCGCGAGATTGACCGCGCCGCCCGAATCCACCGTCGAGATCCAGCCGATCGGCCGCGGCACCACGCAGGCCTTCAGCGGGTTGAAGGGAAGCCCGTGGTCGTTGTCGCGCGGTTGGTAGAACATGCTGCCTCGCCGGTTGCCGTGAAGGCGCGATTATCGGGGACGGGCGGCGGGTTGAAAAGCGCGGGGGCCCCGCTTGATCGCGCGGCGCGGGCGTCTATGGTCGCCTCGGCGGCAGCAAGCGGAGGCACGGCATGGCGCTCGGCAGCGAGATCGTCGTCGGCACGTCGATCAACAACACCATGGGGATCGCCGGCGGGTCCTACGACCTCGGGCAATTGCTGCACGCCGCGCGCGAGGCCGAGGCGATGGGTTTCGATGCCGTCTGGGTGCACGATGCGCTCGGCGGGAGGCGCACCACGGCGGCCTATTGCCCGATCGGCGCACTGACCGCCGCCGCCGCCCAGACCAGCCGCATAAGGCTCTGCACCGGCATCCTGATCCCGCAGATCCGCAACCCGGTTCACGTCGCCCAGCAATGGGCGACGCTGTGGGAGGTCTCGGAGGGCCGCGCGGTCCTCGGCGCCGGCACCGGGGCGGGCAAGTCGACCATCTTCAAGCGCCAGTTCGACGCCCTGGTCGCGGTGCGCGGGCCCAACAAGGAGGCGCTCCGCCCGGCGCAGTTCTTCGCCCGCCGCACGGCGCTGTTCGCCGAATGCCTCGACGTCATGAATCGGCTGTGGACCGAGGACAAGTTCGCCTATGACGGCGAGTTCTTCGCCTTCGGCGAGATGACGCTCGGCATCGCGCGGCCCGCCGAGAAGCCCCCCGTGCTGGTCGGCGGCGGCATCTACATTCCGGTCGACGGCGTCGGCGCCCACCACTACACCTGGAACGAGAAGGTCGCGGGCACGCTGATGATGGGTCCCAAGATCCGCCGGGTGATCGCCGAGCAGGGCGATGGCTGGCTCGCCGTCCACCCGGTACCGGACGAGTACCGCGCCATCTGGGCCGATATCGAGCGCATCGCGGCGGATTCCGGCAAGGCGCCTGGCTCCGGCGCGGTCTATGGCGGGCCGACGGTGAAGGGCATGAACTGGTTCGCCAATTGCGACGACGACCCGCGGAAGGCGTGGGAGGGGGTACAGAACCAGCTCACCGACTTCCACGGCCCGCCGCCCGGCAAGGACAAGGCCTCGCCCGATTTGGTGGACCGCTGGGCGCTCGCCGGGCCGGGACGCGAGATGGCGCAGACGATCAACCGCTACATCGACCTGGGCGTCACCGTGTTCCAGCTCGTCATCGCCTCGCCCGACCAGCTCGGCATGATGCGCCGCATCGCCGAAGAGGTGCTGCCGCACGTCAAGCGCCAGGTGGCCGTCCGCTGAGGGGGAGGGCCTGCCGCCGGAACGCCCGCACCCTGCCGGTGGCCCCGCGGCCGCCTCTGCCACGAGCGCTGGCGCGGCGGAATGGCGCATGAAACACTCGGCCATGCGCCCGTAGCGAGGACGGCTCGATGGCGAGATCGACGGCAAGGCGTCCCAACCTCCTCCTGATCATGGCCGACCAGCTCGCCCCGCAGGTGCTGCGCGCCTATGGCGGTTCGCGGGCGATGACGCCCAATATCGACCGCCTCGCCGAGCAAGGCGTCGTGTTCGAGAACGCCTATTGCAACTTCCCGCTCTGCGCGCCGTCGCGGGTCTCGATGTTGAGCGGGCGGCTGCCGTCCCGCATCGGCGCGTTCGACAACGCGGCCGAGTTCCCCGTCTCGGTGCCCACCTTCAACCATTATCTGCGCGAAGCGGGCTACCGCACCTGTCTCGCTGGCAAGATGCACTTCGTCGGACCCGATCAGCTTCACGGCTACGAGGAGCGCGTCACCACCGACATCTACCCGTCCGATTTCCTGTGGTCGCCGGACTGGCGCCTGGAGGACGAGAGCTGGCTCGAGTGGTACCACAGCATGCGGGCGGTGCTCGATGCCGGGCCGCACCGGCGCAGCGTCAACGTCGCCTATGACGACGAGGTCGCGTTCGAGGCCATCCGCTGGCTGCACGAGCGGGCCGACGACGACAGGCCGTTCGCGCTCACCGTGTCGTTCATCTCCCCGCACGACCCCTATCTCGCGCCTCCCCCGTGGTGGGAGCGATACCGCGGTGTCGAGATGGACCGCCCGGCGGTCGCGGACATTCAACTGGAGAATCGGGACCCGCACAGCCGGCGGCACTGGTTCCTCACCGGGCGGCACCGCGACGCGGTCGGCGAACCCGACGTCTTGCGCATGCGCCGCGCCTATTGCGCGGTCACCGGCTATGTCGACGCCAAGGTGGGCGAGCTGCTGCGAACCCTCGACGGCATCGGCGCGGCGGACGACACGATGATCGTCTTCGCCTCCGATCACGGCGACCTGCTCGGCGAGCGCGGCATGTTCTTCAAGATGTCGTTCTTCGAATGGTCGGTCCGGGTTCCCCTGATCGTCCACGCGCCCTTCGCCTTCGCGCCCGGCCGGGTGGCGGCCAATGTCTCGCTGCTGGATCTCTTTCCGACCCTGCTCGAAGCGGCGGGCGACGGCGCCCTGCCGGAGCTGGCGGCGCCGGTCGACGGCCGCTCGCTCGCTCCGCTGGCGTCCACTTCCGGCGCGCCGGACTGGCCGGACCTGGTATGCGCCGAGTACACGGCCGAGGGCGCGCGTGCGCCCCAGCTGATGGTGCGACAGGGCCCGTACAAGCTCATCGCGGGCCGTGGCGACCCGCCGATGCTCTTCGACCTCGGCGCCGACCCGGACGAACGCCACGACCTCGCGCGCGATCCCGCCAGCGCCGGCAGGCGCGCCGAGCTCGAAGCCGTCGTCGCCGAGACCTGGGATGTCGATGCCCTGGACCGGGCGGTGCGGCAAAGCCAGGCGGCGCGGCGCCTTGTCGGCCGGGCGCTCGGCGCCGGCGCCCGTACGCCCTGGGACTACCGGCCGTTGCGCGACCCCTCGCGGCTCTATTTCCGCGAGCTCGGCGACGTCCGGGAGTCCTATGCGGGCTCCGTGCGGCGGTGACGAGGTCCGGGCGCTGCGCGACACCGGGTCTTGCCCAGCGGCCCGCGCGAGGACCGTCATCCGGTTTGCCGCACGGCCGGTTTGCCGCCTTGCGCTCGCGGGGTGAGACGTGGCTGGCAATTTCGGCCTGCTTGCGATCAAATGACGTCTGCGGGGCATCGGCTTCGGGTCAATGGAAGATGAGGGGGAGGCCATGATCAGGAACGACCAAACAGGCGGCCGGCGGGTCCGGAGCGGGATGCGATACCTCGCGCTGTCCGCGGCGGCCCTGCTTGTCGGCGCCGGTGCGACGCAAGCGGCCACCATCACCGTCTCCGTCTGGGGCGGCGGCTACGGCGCCAAATGGAAGAAACACGCCGCCGAACCGTTCGAGAAAGCGACCGGCCACAAGGTGGTGGTCGACGGCGGCCGGTCGGCGGTGCGCCTGTCCAAGATGAAGGCCACGAAGGGCAAGGGCACCGACGTCGTCTTCCTGACCGTGCACCAGATGGCGATCCTGCGGGACGAGGGCATCCTGGCGGCGATCGACCCGGCCAACGTGCCCAACGTTTCGCAGCTGTACGATTTTGCCAAGGACCCGCTGGGCGGCGGCATGTGCCCGGCGATCACGGTGCTCGGCGCCGGCCTCGCCTACAACAAGGACCATTTCGACTCGCCGCCGACCTCGTGGAACGACCTGTTCCGCAAGGACCTGAAGGGCCGCCCCGGCTATCCCGTGCTCAGCCAGTCCTATTCGCCGCTGGTGATGACCCGCATCGCCGAGCTGAACGGCGGCGGCATCGACGACATCGGCAAGGGCATGGCCAAGCTGGCGACGATCAAGGACCGGGTGCAATTGTTCCGCATCTTCGAAATCCTGAAAGCGATCAACCAGGGCGACGCCTCGATCGCGCCGATGCTCAACATCTTCGTTCGGAAGGACCCCAAGGTGCCGCTGAGCTTCGCCTGGCCGAAGGACGGCGGTGTCGGCGTCGTCAACCTGGCCTGCGTGACCAAGGCGAGCAAGAACAAGAAGGTGGCCGAGCAGTTCCTGAACTTCTACCTGTCGGCGGAACACCAGGCGCGGATCGCCAAGGAAGCCGGCGATTCGCCGGTCAACAAGACCGTGCCGATCCCGGCGGGTACCGTCTACAACATGGTGACTCCGGACCAGATCTCCCGGATGCACCATTACGACGCGACCAAGATCGCGGCGAAACTCGCCGGCTGGCTGAAGCAGTTCCAGGAAGAGATCGTCGCGAAATAGGCGCCGCGTAAGGCCGTACCGTTCCGCGCCGGGGCCGGTTCCGGGATCGGGCGATGTCCGACGTCGAGGTTTCCGGCGTATCGAAACGGTATGACGATCTGTGGGCGGTGAAGCGGGTCAGCTTCACCGCCCCGGCCGGCAGCTTCACCAGCCTGCTCGGCCCCAGCGGCTGCGGCAAGACGACGACCCTGCGCCTGATCGCCGGCTTCGCGGCGCTCGACGAAGGGGAAGTGCGCATCGGCGGCAAGCCGGTCGACGCCCTGCCGCCGTGGCGGCGCAATCTCGGCGTCGTCTTCCAGAACTACGCCCTGTTCCCGTTCATGACGGTGTTCGACAACGTCGCCTTCGGCCTGCGGCGGCGCAGGGTTCCGCGCGGCGAGACCGCGGCGCGCGTCGCCGAGGCGATCGATCTCGTCGGACTGCCCGACCTCGCCGGGCGCTATCCGCGCCAGCTTTCCGGCGGCCAGCAGCAGCGGGTGGCCCTGGCCCGCGCCCTGGTGATCCGGCCCGAAGTGCTCCTGCTCGACGAACCGCTGTCCAATCTCGACGCCAAGCTCCGCGCCGAGATGCGCTTCGAGTTGAAGCGCATCCAGCGCGAGACCGGCGTGACCTCGATCTTCGTAACCCACGACCAGGAGGAGGCGCTCACGCTTTCCGACCAGATCGTCGTGATGAACCTCGGCACGGTCGCCGGCGCGGCGGCGCCGAAATCCATCTGGGAACAGCCCGAATCGGCCTATGTCGCCGATTTCCTCGGCGTCGAAAACCTGTTTCCGGGTACGGCTGGCGACGGCGCGGAGGACGACGGGACTGTCGCCGTTTCGGTAAGCGATGGCTCGGTGACGCTCGATGTGGCGGCGGCGCGGCCCGCAGATGCGGCGGTCGTGCTCGGGATCCGTTCGGGCGACATCAAGATGTGGCCGGTCGATAGCAAACGCGCGCTCGATGGGCCGAATGAACTGGCCGGCACGGTGCGCGAATTCACCTATGTGGGATCGGCCGTCGTTTACCAGGTCGATTGTGCCGCCTTGCCGCGACCGCTGATCGCGACGGTGCAGGAGGAATTCGCCGTCGGCGAGAGCGTCCGGCTGCATCTGCCGCCCGGCGCCATCAAGCTGCTGCGGCCGGACGCGCCGGCCGGCGGGTCCGTGGCGCAGACGTGAGCGCGTTCCTGTGAGCGCCCTCAAGTGAACACGGGCCGCTTCCCCGCCAGCCTGGCGACGCCGGTTCTTCTGGCGTTCGGCATTTTCGTCCTGGTTCCGTGCGTCATGCTGCTGGTCAAGGGGCTGGAGCCGACCGCAGAGACCGGCGAATGGCCGGACTTTACCAACGTGCTGGGCGTGTTCGACAGCAAGGTCGGCCAGCAGGCGCTCAACCGCACGATCCGGATCAGCCTCATCGTCACGGCGATCTGCATGCTGGCGGGGTATCCGGTGGCCCTGTTCATCGCCCGCTGCGGGGCGCGCTGGCGCGGCCTGCTGCTCGCGGTCGTGATCTTTCCCTTCCTGATCTCCGCCGTCGTCCGCGCCTTCGGCTGGACCGTCCTGCTCGGCGATTCGGGTCTCGCCAACAAGGGGCTGATCGCGCTCGGCCTGATCGACCGGCCGATCGCCCTGGTCCAGAACGAGATCGGCATCATCGTCGGCGAGACCCATCTCCTGATGCCCTACATGATCCTGTCGCTGCTCGCGGTGCTCCAGCGCATCGATCCCAATCTCCGGCATGCAGCCGAAAGCCTGGGCGCCTCGCCGGTGAGCGTGTTCTGGCGCATCGTCATTCCGCTCACCCTGCCCGGGCTGCTGACCGGCACGCTGCTGGTGTTCAGCCTGGCCATGACCGCCTTCGCGACGCCCTTCCTCCTCGGAGGCGGCCGCACCCCGATCCTGACGACGCTGCTCTACGACTACGCCTTCACCCTGTTCGACTGGCGGCTGGCGGCGTCGATCGGAATCGTCCTGCTGATCCTCGGCATCCTGTTCGTCACGATACACCGCTTCGTCTCGAGCCGGGGGATGCGCAGCTATGGGTGACCTGTTCCTCCGCTCCGGCCGCGGCCTGGTTACGGCGATGGCGATCTTCTGGCTGGTCTTTCTGGTCGCGCCGATCGTCGTCACGCTGGCCTCGTCCTTCACCAGCTCGACCTACCTGACCTTTCCCCCGCCGGGCTATTCGGTGCGCTGGTACCTGTCGGCCTTCGACTCCGAATGGGTCTGGTCGACCTTCTGGAACAGCGTGGTCATCGCGGTCGTGTCGACGGCCATCGCCGTGGCGCTCGGCATCGCCGCCGCGCGGGTGCTGGCGCGGCACCGATTCTACGGCCGCGGCCTGTTCGAGTATGCCGTGCTCAGTCCGCTGATCATTCCCGGCGTCGTGGTCGGCTTCGCTTTGCTCAACGTCTCGGTCCTGATCGAAACCCAGGATGCCGGACTGTTGAACCTGATCATCGGCCACACCATGGTCACCACGCCGTTCACCCTGCGCTCGGTCTGGTCGAGCATGGCCGGCAGCGAGATCTCCCTCGAAGAGGCCGCGCAGAGCCTCGGTGCGACGCGCTGGAGCGCCTTTTGGCTGATCGTCTTCCCGCTGATCGTGCCCGGCATCGTCGCCGGTGCCATCATCGCCTTCACCTTCTCATTCAACGACGTCACGATCTCGGCCTTCCTGTCGGCTCGGGAGGCGCGCACCCTGCCGGTCGAGCTGATGTCGCATATCGAGTATCTGCCCGATCCGACCCCGGCGGCGGTCTCCTCGCTGATGATCGTCATCACGCTCGCCTTCTTCCTGCTGATCGAGCGCACCGTCGGGCTCGACGTGTTCGCGGACCGCTAGTCCAGCCGTGCCGGACGACTTCATCCGCGCGATTCCGAAGGCGGAGCTGCATCTCCACATCGAGGGCACGCTCGGCCCGGCCCTGCGGGTCGCGCTGGCCCGGCGCAACGGGCTTCCCGTGCCGGACGTCGATCCAGAAGCCGACACCCAAGGTTACGACTACGCCAGCCTCGAGGAATTCCTCGCCATCTACTACGACGGCATGGAGGTGCTGCGCACGGAGCGGGATTTCTACGACCTCGCGGCGGCCTATCTGCGGCGCTGCCGGGACGAGAACACGATCTATGCCGAGCTCTCCTTCGATCCGCAGCCGCATCTGGCGCGCGGCGTGGCGCCCGAAGCCTTCATGGGCGGGATCCTGGCGGCGGTCGAAGAGGCTGGGCGCGATTGGGGCGTGTCCGCCAACCTGATCCTGTGCGTCAACCGCGACCGGCCCTTGGACGAAGCCTGGCCCCTGTTCGATATCCTGCGGCCCTGGCGCGACGGGATCGTCGGCTTCGGGCTGGACTCCGCCGAGCGGGGCAATCCGCCGCGCAAGTTCGCCGCCCTGTTCGACCGGGCGCGTCGCGAGGGCTACCGACTGACGGCCCATTGCGACGTCGATCAGGAAAATTCCATAGAGCATATCCGGCAATGCCTGGACCTGCTGCGGCTCGAACGCATCGACCACGGCGTCAACGCGGTCGAGGACCCGCGCGTCGTCGAGACCCTGCTAGAGCGCGATATCTGTCTCACGGTGTGCCCGACCTTTCGGCCCGGCGATCCCGGCCCGCGCCGGCTCCGCCGCCTGCGCCAACTGTTCGACGCCGGCGTCCGGGTCACGGTCAATACCGACGACCCGGCCCTGTTCGCCAGCGGCTATCTCACCGACCTGCTGCGCGCGGTGCAGGCGCAGGGCGGCTACAGCCGCGCGGAGATCGCCACGCTGATGCGCAATGCCTTCGTCGGGTCCTTCGCGCCGGAGGCCGAGAAGGCCGCGATGATAGAGCGGCTGGACCGGTTCCTGGAGGACGCCGCAACAGGTTGATCCGGCTCAGGGCTCGACCGCTGCGGCCAGCCGGTCGTATTCCGCCAGCCATTCGGCGCGCCAGCTCCGTTTGACCGACTCGTCGATCCAGGCGCCGTCGATGCCGTTCGCCACGAAGCCGCGCAGCATTTCGAAGGGCAGGTCGAAGGTCGTAACCATCTGGGCGTGGGCGTTGGCCGGGTCGGTGTGGTGCAACGGCGGATCGTCGCTGTTCGGCATGATCTTCAGTCGGGTGCGCGCCAGCGCGGCGATCGGGTGGACCCTGGCGAAATCCTGCCCCTTCAGCGTCCGGCTGTAGTAGGAATTGGTCGGGACGATCGTGAAGACGATGCCATCGTCCTCGCAGCGCTTCAGCAGGTCGGGCGCGTCCAGCACCGTGTAGCCGTGGTCGATGCGGTCGCAGCCGAGCAGGTCGAGCGCGGTCTCGATATTGCGCGCCGGCTCGCCGAACTCGCCGGCATGGGCGGTGCGTTTCAGGCCGCTTTCGCCGGCCAGCCGGTAGGCCTTCCAGAATTTCTCCGGCGGATGGCCGGTCTCCAGATAGTCCATGCCGACGCCGACGGTCTCCTCCCGGGGATGGGCGACCGCCGCCTCGACCATTTCGTAGCCGAGCTCGGGCGAGGATTCCCGGTCGATCGACGGGATCAGCCGGCCCACGATGCCGAAATCGGCCTCGGCGTCGCGCAGTCCGGCGATCATGCCGTCGACCGAGGCCGCGTAGCCGATGTCGCCGATCGTCCAGTGGTCGGTCGGGTTCCAGAACATCTCGCGATAGCGCACGCCGGCTTCCGCGGCCTGCTTCTGGGTGGCGTAGACCGCGTCGCGGAAATCGTCGGGTGCGCGCAGGGACTGGCAGACCAGCTTCAGCGTCTTGAGCACCCGGTCGAAATTTTCTCCGCGGGCGTAGATCTCTTCCGGCTCGTCATGGGGTGGCAGGACGATGCCGTTTCGCGCGGCGAGCGTCAGGAAGGTCTCCAGCGGCACGGCGCCGGTGAAGTGTACGTGCAGCTCGGTCTTCGGGATGGCGCGGCAGAATTCGGAGAGGTTCATGGGACACCTGTCGGCGTGGGCGGCGCGAACCGGCCGGCATTGTTGAGCCTTGCCGGAGGATTGGCAACTCTTCCGCATCCCGGCGCGGACGACTCCCGACGGTCGCCCGCCGGCGGCGCGTATTGTCAGGCGGTTGCCGTCCCACTACGCATCGAACGTCCCGTCGACCAGCACGAAGCACATGAAGCAGGGCCGGTCCGAGCGGTTGGACCAGGCGTGGTTGGTGCCGCGCTGGACGCAGACATCGCCCGCCTTCATCAGCACCTCGGAGTCGTCGAGCACGAGCCAGATCTCCCCTTCGAGGCAGATCGCGTAGTCGATCGTCTCGGTGCGGTGCATCAGCGGGTGCGGCGGGTTCTCCGACGCGTCAGCCGCGTGGGCGGCGCCGAACTGGCTGAAGCTCGCATGCGCCGCCTCGCGGTCGATCGAGGCGATGTAATCCTTCTCCGGCGGGAACTCGATCACCCGGCAGACCGAGCCGTTGGGCGGCGGCTCGAGCGCGATGCGCCCCTCCAGCGTCTCCTCCTGGCTCATCAGGTGGGCGGGCGATTCGTTGACCCGCCAGATGTTGTTGATCTGCACGCCGGGGCGGTGCTCGGGGTTGAACACGTTGGGCGTCGGCCCGTCGGCGATGACCACGGCCTTGCCGTCCGCGTCGTGGCCGGTGACGATCCGCCTGATCTCTCGTGTCATCTGGGTTCTCCGTTCAGGTTGCGAATTCGCTCCAGCGCGCCCTGGAGGATATAGGCGGCGGCGAGCCGGTCGACCGCCTCGGCGCGCTTGCGCCGCGAGAGATCGGCCTCGATCATCGCCCGGGACACTGCGGCGGTCGACAGGCGCTCGTCCCAGAAGGCGGCCGCGATGTCGCGCCTGGCCAGCAGGTTGGCGGCGAACTGGCGCACCGACTGGCAGCGCCTGCCCTCGCTGCCGTCCATGTTGACCGGCAGGCCGATCACCAGCGCGTCCACCCCGTGCTCGTCTGCGAGCGCGAAGATGCGCGTCGCATCGGCGGCGAACCG
This sequence comes from Defluviicoccus sp., assembly GCA_028821395.1. GTDB lineage: Bacteria > Pseudomonadota > Alphaproteobacteria > MPNO01 > MPNO01 > MPNO01. The sequence continues at coordinate 19,412 of JAPPGP010000052.1, read as the reverse complement.
GGTGCGCCGGATCGTCTCCAGCGGCGAGGCCAGCGCAAGCCCGGTGCGGCCCAGCGCGAGACCTATGGTCTTCGCCCCGACATCGAGCCCCATCAGCAGCGAGCGCGTCGCCAGCGCCTCGACTTCGACGATCGCCAAGACCCCTCCCGACCGGTTGGCGGCGCCTTCATATACGCCCCGGCGCAAGCGTGCCAGCTTGCCGGGCGGGCGGGCCGGATGTAGGTTCGCGCGCCCCCTTCCCGGAGAGCGAGAGATGGCCGTCGATACCGACACCGTGCGCCGCATCGCGATGCTGGCGAGGCTCGACGTGCCGGAGGGCGAGCTCGCGGACCTGACCGGCGAGCTCGCCAAGATCCTCGACTGGATGGGACAGCTCGGCGAGGTCGATACCGACGGGGTGGTCCCCATGGCGGCGGTCAAGCCGATGCCGCTCAGGCGCCGCGCCGACGCGGTCACCGAGGGCGGCATCGCGGACGAGATCGTCGCCAACGCGCCCGAGGCGGCGGGCCCGTTCTACACCGTCCCCAAGGTCATCGAGTGATGTCCGCGGGCGCGCTCACCGACCTCACCATCGAGGCGGCGCGGGACCTGCTCGCCGGCGGCGAGATCTCCGCCCGCGAGCTCGCCGAGGCGCATATCGAGGCGATCGCCGGGGCGCGCCACCTCAACGCCTTCATCACCGAGACGCCCGAGCGCGCGCTCGCCGACGCCGAGGCCTCGGACGCGAGGCGGCGGCGCGGCGAGGCCGGCGCGCTGGAGGGGATACCGCTCGGAATCAAGGACCTGTTCTGCACCGAGGGGGTGATGTCGACGGCGGCGTCGGCGATCCTCGACGGCTTCGTGCCGGCCTACGAATCGACGGTCAGCCGCAACCTGTTCGACGCCGGCGCGGTGATGCTGGGCAAGCTCAACCTCGACGAGTTCGCCATGGGTTCGTCCAACGAGACCAGCCATTTCGGACCCGTCGAGAACCCCTGGCGGCGGCGCGGCGACAACCGCCCGCTGGTCCCGGGCGGATCGTCCGGCGGCTCGGCGGCGGCGGTGGCCGCCCGGCTCTGCCTCGGCGCGACGGGGACCGACACCGGCGGCTCGATCCGCCAGCCGGCCGCGTTCTGCGGCGTGGTCGGGGCCAAGCCGACCTACGGGCGCTGCTCGCGCTGGGGCATCGTCGCCTTTGCGTCGTCGCTCGACCAGGCGGGGCCGATGGCGCGCGGCGTGCGGGATGCCGCGATCGTGCTCGGCGCGATGGCCGGGTTCGACCCGAAGGACTCCACCTCGGTCGACATCGCGGTGCCCGATTTCGAAACGACGGTCGACGACGGGGTGGCCGGGCTCAAGGTCGGCATCCCCGCCGAGTACGCGCTCGACGAGACGCCGGACGACATCCGCGCGTTGTGGGACGAGGGCATTGCCTGGCTCCGCGACGCCGGCGCCGAGCCGGTCGAGGTCAGCCTGCCGCACACGCCTTACGCGCTGCCGGCCTACCACCTGATCGCCCCGGCCGAGGCCTCGTCCAACCTCGCCCGCTATGACGGGGTGCGCTACGGCAAGCGGGTCGAGGGCGCGGACCTGATCGACACCTATGCGAAGACGCGGGGCGCCGGGTTCGGCGCCGAGGTCCGCCGCCGCATCCTGATCGGCACCTACGCGCTGTCCGCCGGCTACTACGACGCCTACTACCTCAAGGCGCAGAAGGTGCGGACGCTGGTGGCCCGGGACTTCGACCGCGCCTTCGAGGCCTGCGACTTCCTGCTGATGCCGACCTGCCCGTCGGACGCCTTCGCCATCGGCGAGAAGTCGGACGACCCGATCGCGATGTATCTCAACGACGTACTCACGGTGCCGGCGAGCCTCGCCGGGCTGCCGGCGATGTCGGTGCCGGCGGGGCTGTCCGAAGGCGGGCTGCCGCTCGGGCTGCAGATCGTCTCCCGCGCCTTCGACGAGGAGACCATGTTCCGCGCCGCGAGGGCGATCGAGAAGGCGGCCGGCTTCGCGGCGAGGCCGGGGCCGCGCGTCTGATCCGCCGGGCGCGCGAGCCGTGACCATCGTCTGGTATGTGCTGATCCATGTCAGCCTCGGGCTGATCGGCAGCGACGTGTTCCTGTTCACCAATCTCGGCGGGCTTTACTGCATCGCCGCCAGCGCCGTCGTGCAGGGCTACGCGATGTGGGAGATCCACCGCCGGAGCTGGCCGATGTTCGTCGCGAGCCTGGATGCGGGCGCTGCGCCCGGGGGCGCGACCGCCGCGCGGCGGGGCTACTGGAACCGGCTCGGGCGGGTGTTTATCTTCCGCGTCTCGGCGTTCGGCATCCTGACGCTGCTGATCGCCTCTCTCGTTCGCGGGGCCGGGTCGTGATCCTGATCGAAGGACGCAGCGGGGACTGGGAGGCGGCGATCGGGCTGGAGGTCCACGCCCAGGTGACCTCGGAATCCAAGCTGTTCTCCGGCGCGTCGACCGCCTTCGGCGGCGAGCCCAACGCGCAGGTCTCGCTGGTCGACGCGGCGATGCCCGGCATGCTGCCGGTGATCAACGAGTACTGCGTCGAGCAGGCGGTCCGCACCGGGCTCGGCCTCGGCGCCGAGATCAACCTCGTCTCGGTCTTCGACCGCAAGAACTACTTCTACCCCGACCTGCCGCAGGGCTACCAGATCTCGCAATACAGCCGGCCCATCGTCGGCCGCGGCGCGGTCGAGATCGCGCTGGAGGACGGCGCGAGCCGGACCGTCCGCATCGCCCGGCTGCATCTCGAACAGGACGCCGGCAAGAGCCTGCACGACCGCGACCCGCGGCGGACCTTCGTCGACCTCAACCGGGCGGGCGTGGCGCTGATGGAGATCGTCACCGAGCCCGACATGCGCTCGCCAGACGAGGCGGCCGCCTTTATCGCGAAGCTCCGCTCGATCCTCCGCTATCTCGGCACCTGCGACGGCAACATGCAGGAGGGCTCGCTGCGCGCCGACGTGAACGTCTCGGTGCGCCGCCCGGGCGGCGCGCTGGGGACGCGCTGCGAGATCAAGAATTTGAACTCGATCCGCTTCATCCGCCAGGCCGCGGCGCACGAGGCGAGGCGCCAGGTCGCGGTCATCGAGGACGGCGGCGCCATCGAGCAGGAGACCCGGCTGTTCGACACCGAGAGCGGCACCACGCGGTCGATGCGGAGCAAGGAAGAGGAGCACGACTACCGCTACTTCCCCGACCCGGACCTGTTGCCGCTGGTGCTGGACGAGGAATTCGTCGACGGCATCCGGGCGACGCTGCCGGAGCTGCCGGATGCGAAGAAGCGGCGCTTCGTCGACCGGCTCGGGCTGTCGGAGGAGGATGCCGACGTGCTGGTCGCCGACCGCGACAGCGCGGCGTATTTCGAGGTCGTCGCCGCGGGCCGCGACGCGAAGCTCGCCGCCAACTGGGTGATCCGCGACCTGTTCGGGGCGCTCAACAGATCGGGGCTCGCGATCGCCGACGCGCCGGTCGCGGCGGCCGATCTGGGGGCGCTGATCGACCTGATCCGGGCCGGTACCATTTCGGGGCGGATCGCGCGCGAGGTCTTCGAGGCGATGTTCGAGACCGGCCGCGACCCCGGATCCATCGTCGCCGAGCGCGGGCTGGAGCAGGTGAGCGACTCGGGCGCCATCGAGGCCATCGTGGACGCGATCCTCGCCGAACGCCCCGACACGGTAGCCGAGTACCGCGCCGGAAAGACGAAGCTGCTCGGCTTCTTCGTCGGCCAGGCGATGAAGGCGAGCCAGGGCAAGGCGAATCCGAAGACCGTCAACGAGATCTTGCGCGCGAAGCTCGACCAGGGGCAGGAGAGGGACGAATGATCGATTGCTACACATGGCCCACGCCGAACGGCCACAAGGTGCACATCATGCTGGAGGAGTGCGGGCTCGAATGGACCGTGCACCCGGTCAACATCCAGGAGGGCGACCAGTTCGAGGCGGATTTCCTGAAGATAAGCCCGAACAACAAGATGCCCGCCATCGTCGACCGCGACGGCCCCGGCGGACGGGAGATCGCGGTGTTCGAGACCGGCGCGATCCTGGTCTATCTCGCCGACAAGACCGGGAGGTTCCTGCCGACCGAGCCGCATGCGCGCTACGACGTGCTGCAATGGCTGATGTGGCAGATGGGGGGCATCGGCCCGATGCTGGGCCAGGCGCACCACTTCCACTCCTACGCGCCGGAGCGTTTCGAACGCGAGAAGCTGGAATACGGCATCGACCGCTACGTCAACGAGGCCAACCGGCTCTACGGCGTGCTGGAGAAGCGGCTCGACGGGCGCGACTGGGTGGCGGCCGGCGAGTACACCATCGCCGACATGGCGATCTTCCCCTGGCTCCGCTACCCGGAGCGCCAGGGCGTCGACATCGAGGAGTTTCCGAGAGTAAGGGCCTGGCGCGACGGGATCTGGGCCCGCCCGGCGGTCGAGCGCGCGCTGGAGACGCTGGCCGAGCACGCCCGGCGCGGCCCCGGCTACTCCGACAAGGCCTGGGAGCTGCTCTACGGCAAGACCCAGGCGGCGCAGGGCGGGTAGGGCGTCCTTCGGTACGGCCCGCCCGCGCGCTCGTCGCGAAGGGGAGGAGCCGACCGATGTCCGAAAGCCGCGCTTGTTCGGCCGCGCGATGCCGGTGCTCGCCTCGCCGGATATCGCGGCTTCGCTCGACTTCTTCCGCAGGCTCGGCTTCGAGACGCAGGACTTCGGCGACGCCAATTGCGGCATCTCGGTCCGCGAGCATATCGAGATCCATTTCTGGCTCTGCGCGGACCGGCATGTGGCGGAGAACACCTCCTGCCACGTCCGGGTGCGCGACATCCACGCGCTGCGCGCGGATCTCGCCGGGCGCGTCGACGTGGCCGAAATCGTCGAGACGCCGTGGGGCATGGACGAGCTCTACATCCACGACCCGGGCGGCAGCCTGGTGAGGTTCGGCCAGGCGAGGGAGCGGATGCGGGAGGCGCCTCCCGGCTGACCGGGCGGGGCGCGGGCGGTGTTGCCCCGCTCCGCAGTCGGCCTGGACCTCCACCACGTCATGGCCGGACTTGTTCCGGCCATCCACTCGACCCGCCTCCCGGCAAGGCGAGCGGCGAGAGATGCCCGGAACTAGTCCGGGCCTGACGGGTGGGGTGGCATGGCGGCCTGGAGGAATGACCGCCGCGCTGCGTTGACACCGAGATACCGGGCCCGCAGCATCGCGCGTACCGGATTCAGTCGAGAGTGCCGCAGCCATGGCCGACGCCCAGCCCACCCAGGCCGAGAAGGCCGAGCGCTTCCACGCCCTGCACGCGGGCGCGGAGCCCTTCATCGTCGCCAACGCGTTCGATGCCGGCTCGGCCCGCATCCTGGCCGGGCTCGGGTTCGAGGCGCTGGCGACCACCAGCGGCGGCTTCGCCGGCACGCTCGGGCGGTGCGACGGCGAGGTTTCGCGAGGCGAGGCGCTGGGCCACGCGCGCGCCGTCGCGGGCGCGGTCGACCTGCCGGTCTCGGCCGACCTGGAGAACGGCTTCGGCCACGCGCCCGAGGAAGCGGCCAAGACCGTGACGGGGGCCGCCGAGGCGGGGCTGGTCGGCTGTACCATCGAGGACTATACGGGCGACGCGGAGCGCCCGTTCTACGACCGCGAGGAGGCCGCCGACCGCATCGCCGCCGCCTCCGAGGCCGCCCGGTCGGCCGGCTTCCGCTTCACGCTCACCGCGCGGAGCGAGTGCTTCATCCGCGGCCGTCCCGACCTCTACGAGGTCATCGCCCGGCTGCAGGCCTACGAACGCGCCGGCGCCGACGTGCTGATGGCGCCGGCGCTGCCCGATATCGACGCGGTCGCCGCGGTGTGCAACGCGGTCTCCAAGCCGGTCAACTTCATGGCGGGCGTCGCCGGAAAATCCTTTCCCGTGGCCGAGCTCGCGGCGGCCGGCGTGCGGCGCATCAGCCTGGCTACATCGCTCTACCGCGCGGCGATGAGCGGCGTCGTCGCGGCGGCGACCGAGGCGAAGGAAGAGGGCACCTTCACCTATGTCGACGATGTCATGTCGTCGCCCGAAATCGCCGGCTACATGCGGCGGTGACGCCCTCCTTCGATACGCCCAGCCCGCACTCCCCCACCACGTCATGGCCGGACTTGATCCGGCCATCCACCCGGCCTCTCCGCCCGCACGACGGTCGGACGGGACGGGTGGCGGCGCCCATGGTTGCCCGGATCGAGTCCGGGGATGACGAGGGGAGAGCCGGGTGCCGGGCGCAACGAGATTTGGCGAGGATCCGGCGGCGACCGCTATAGCGGGTTCGCCGCGATCAGCGCCTCGATCTCTTCCTCCGACATCTGGAAACGGAACTGCTCGTTGCGCATCCTGACGCGCTGGATCGAGACCTCGCGGATGGCACGTTTCATGCGCTCCAGGTCGTTGTCGCTGCGCACTGCCCGGGCGGCGTCGGCGGCGGCGTCCTCGTAGTGGTCCTTCTCGTCGTCGTGGATGAGCTTCATCGCGGCGGCGAGCCTTTGTTCCAGCTTCCCGCCCGAGAGCCTGGATGCCTCGCGGAAGGTGCTCGCCCCGCCGCCCTCGGTCAGCCCCATCGCCGCGACCAGGCAGGGATCGCCCGATTCGACGTAACGCCGGCGCATCTCGTTCAGCGTCACGTCTTCCGGGAGCTGTTGCGCATCCTCCGGCGCGAGCCTGCGGCCGAGCACGAATTCGAGCACCTCGGCGAGCACCACGTAGTGCTCGAACTCCTCGGTCATCATCTTGAGCGAGGCCAGCATGTCGCGCCGGTCGATCTCCGCGTCGAGCCCGCGGAAGCGCTCGACGATGTCGCAAAACTCCATGTGGAGCCCGTTGGCGTAGCCGTCCGTCGGGCCGTAGCCGATCGCCGGGTTGAGCTCCTTGTAGACCGCCGAGCGCAGATAGTGGATGTAGTCGTCCCGGCTCGGCGGGCCGGCGAAGAAGCGCCGTGTGATCTCCGCTTCGGCGTCCCAGAACGGCTTTGCGGCCGCGATCAGCGCCGCTTCTCGGTCGGTCATGGCTGTCCCCCGTTGTCCGGGTTCCGAATAGGCCACGCGGCCCGTCGCTGTCAAAGCGGGGTATAGTGCCGGGATGGCGACCGTCGAAGCCGATATCGAGACCGGGGCGCGGCGCGACCTCGTCGGGCTGTCGCGCGCGGAGCTCGGCGCGGCGCTCGCCGCGCTCGACCTTCCCGCCTTCCGCACCAAGCAGGTCTGGCACTGGATCTATTGCCGGGGCGCGACGGATTTCGACGCGATGACCACGCTGGCCAAGCCGCTGCGCCGGCGCCTCGCCGAGCATTTCGCGATCTCGCGGCCCGCGGTGGCGAAGGCGCAGACCGCTTCCGACCGGACGCGCAAGTGGCTGGTCGGCTTCCCGGACGGCAGCGAGGCCGAGACCGTGTTCATCCCCGAAGACGACCGGGGCGCGCTCTGCGTCTCCTCCCAGGTCGGCTGCACGCTCAACTGCTCGTTCTGCCATACCGGCACCCAGCCCTGGGTGCGCAACCTGAGCGCCGGCGAGATCGTCGGCCAGGTGATGCTGGCGCGCGATGCGCTCGGCGAGTGGCCGGCGGCCGACGACGGGCGGCGGATGCTCTCGAACATCGTGCTGATGGGGATGGGCGAGCCGCTCTACAACTACGACAACGTCGTCAAGGCGATGAACATCGCGATGGACATGGAGGGAATCGCGATCAGCCGGCGGCGGATCACGCTGTCGACGGCGGGCGTGGTGCCGCGCATCGGCGATGTCGGGCGCGATCTCGGGGTCAGGCTCGCGATCTCGCTGCACGCGGTGACCGACGAGCTGCGCGACGTGCTGGTGCCGCTCAACCGGCGCTACCCGATCGCCGATCTGCTGGCCGCCTGCCGCGGCTACCCGGGCGGGCGCAACGCGCGGCGCATCACCTTCGAATACGTCATGCTGCGGGACGTGAACGATTCCGAGGCCGACGCGCGCGCGCTGGTCCGGCTGGTGCGCGGCATCCCGGCCAAGATGAACCTGATCCCGTTCAACCCCTGGCCCGGCGCGCCTTTCGAGTGCTCGACGCCGCGCGCGATCGAGCGCTTCGCCGCGATCGTCAACCGCGCCGGCTACGCCTCGCCGGTGCGCACCCCGCGCGGGCGCGACATCCTCGCGGCCTGCGGCCAGCTCAAGTCGGCGAGCCTGCGCGTGCCGGCAAGGGCGCGGGCCGGCTGAGCTTGTCCCCACCGCGCCGCGTTCCTACACTCCGGCGCCTTGCGCGAGGGGAGGGGAGATGGCCGGGGACGTGAAGAAGGTGGTGCTCGCCTATTCGGGCGGGCTCGATACCTCGGTCATCCTCAGATGGCTCCAGGAGACCTATCGCTGCGAGGTGGTCACCTTCACCGCCGATCTCGGCCAGGGCGAGGAGCTTGAGCCCGCCCGGCGCAAGGCCGAGCGGGCCGGCGTCCGCGAGATCTATATCGACGACCTGCGCGAGGAGTTCGTGCGCGACTTCGTATTCCCGATGTTCCGCGCCAACGCGCTCTATGAGGGCTGCTACCTGCTGGGGACCTCGATCGCGCGGCCGCTGATTGCCAAGCGCCAGATCGAGATCGCGCGCGAGACCGGCGCCGACGCGGTGAGCCACGGCGCGACCGGCAAGGGCAACGACCAGGTGCGCTTCGAGCTCGCCTATTACGCCTTCGAGCCCGGCATCACGGTGATCGCGCCGTGGCGCGAGTGGGAGCTGGGCTCGCGCACCACCCTGCTCGACTTCGCGGAGAAGCACCAGATCCCGATCGAGCGCGACAAGCGCGGCGAGCCGCCCTACTCGATCGACGCCAATCTGCTGCACACCTCCTTCGAGGGCCGCGCGCTGGAGGACCCGTGGGTCGAGCCGGACGAGGCGATGTTCGTCCGCACCGTCTCGCCCGAGGCCGCGCCCGACGAGGCGCGGACCGTGGAGATCGATTTCGAGCGCGGCGACCCGGTGGCGGTCGACGGCGAGGGGCTGTCGCCGGCTGCGCTGTTGCAGCGCCTCAACGAGCTCGGCGGGGCGCACGGCATCGGCCGCGTCGACCTCGTCGAGAACCGCTATGTCGGGATGAAGTCGCGCGGCGTCTACGAGACCCCGGGCGGCACCGTCCTGCAGGCCGCGCACCGCGCCATCGAGAGCCTCACCCTCGACCGCGAGGCGGCGCACCTGAAGGACGAGGCGATGCCGCGCTACGCCTCGCTTGTCTATAACGGCTACTGGTTCGCGCCCGAGCGCGAGATGCTCCAGGCGATGGTGGATGCGAGCCAGGAGCGGGTCTCGGGGACGGTGCGCCTAAAGCTCTACAAGGGCGGCGTGCGGGTCACCGGCCGGCGCTCGCCGCACAGCCTGTACTCGGAGGCGCATGTGACCTTCGAAGAGGACTCGGTCTACGACCAGCGCGACGCCGAGGGGTTCATCCGGCTCAACGCGCTGAGATTGAAGCTGCTCAACCGGCGGCGCTGACGCCGCATGGCTGCGATCTGGCGCGGCGCGTTCTGGATGGTCGCCGCCGCGCTCTCCTTCGCCGTGCTGCTGGCCAGCGTCCGCGAGCTGTCGGACACCTTCCCGACCATCGAGATCGTCTTCGTGCGGGCTCTGGTCGGCATCTTCCTGATCGCGCCGATGCTCGCCCAGGGCGGGCTCGCGCGGCTCAGGACGCGGCGTCTGGGAATGCATTTCGCGCGCACCGCCTTCGCCTTCGCGGCGATGCTGAGCATGTATTACGGGCTGATCCACATCCCGGTCGGCGACGTGACCGCGCTCTCCTTCCTGATCCCGGTGTTCTGCACGCTGGCCGCCGGGCTGGTGCTGCGCGAACGGGTCGACGGCGCGCGCTGGGCGGCGACCGCCGTGGGATTCCTCGGCGCGCTGGCGATCGTCCGCCCGGGCCTGGAATCGGTGAGCCTGCCGATGCTGGCGGTGCTGCTCTCCTGTGCCTTCTACGCCGGCGCCTGGACCTCGGTGAAGCTGCTCACGGCCACCGAACCCGCCTCGACGATCGTCTTCTACATGAACCTGATGATGTTGCCGCTCACCCTGGTCCCGTCGCTGTTCGTCTGGGTCACGCCGGGCTGGCAGGATTTGCCGGCGCTGCTGATCATGGGGCTGTCGGGCTGGGCCGCGCATTTCTGCCAGGCGCGCGCCTTCGCCGCGGCCGATGCGAGCGCGGTGATGCCGTTCGACTTCCTCCGGCTGCCGTTCACCGCCGGGCTCGGCTGGCTGCTGTTCGCCGAAGCGATGGATGTCTGGACCTGGATCGGCGCCGGGGTGATCTTCGCCAGCACCTATTTCATCACCCTGCGGGAGTCGCGGGGGCGGGGCGGCTAGGCCGGTGGAATCGCGTCCGGCACCTCCATGCCGCGCCGCCGGCAGGCGGCGATCGCGGTGTTGCGCAAAAGACACGCAATTGTCATGGGCCCGACACCGCCCGGTACCGGGGTGATCGCGCCGGCGACCTCCTTCGCCGCCTCGAAGTCCACGTCGCCCACCAGCACGCCTTTCCCGTCCTTGCCCTCGACCCGGTTGATCCCGACATCGATGACCGTCGCGCCCGGGCCGATCCAGTCGCCCTCGATCATCCGCGCCCGGCCGATGGCGGCGATCAGGATGTCGGCCTCGCGGCAGCGCTCATCGAGGTCGACGGTGCGCGAATGGGCGATCGTCACCGTGCAGTGGGCGGCCAGCAGGAGCTGGGCCACCGGCTTGCCGACGATGTTGGACCGGCCGACCACGACGGCGCGGAGCCCTTTCGGGTCCGGGCAGACGCTCCTGAGCAGGATCATGCAGCCCGCCGGGGTGCACGGCACCATCGCCTCCAGCCCGGCGGACAGCCTGCCGGCGTTGGTGGTGTGGAAGCCGTCGACGTCCTTGAGCGGGTCGATGGCCTCGGTGATCCGGGCCGCGTCGATGTGTGCCGGCAGCGGTAGCTGCACCAGGATGCCGTCGACCCCCGGGTCGGCGTTGAGCCGGCCGATGAGGTCGAGCAGGGCGGCTTCCGATATGTCGGCGTCGGGCGCGTGCTCGATGGAGCGTATGCCGGCCTCCGCGCAGGCGCGGATCTTGTTGCGCACATAGACCCGGCTGGCCGGGTCGTCGCCCACCAGCACGGTGGCGAGGCCGGGCGAGATGTCGCAATCGGCGAGCACGGCGACCGCCTCGGCGACGCGCGCGCGCAGGTCGGCGGCGACCGCCTTGCCGTCGATCAGCCGGCTCATCCGCCGAGCTCGAAGGCGAGGTTGTCGATCACGTCGCGCAGGAAGACGACGGCCAGCAGCAGGATCAGCGGCGAGATGTCGATGGCGCCGAGATTGGGGATGAAGCGGCGGATCGGCGCCAGCGCGGGCTCGGTGAGCCGGTGGGTGAAATAGCCGACCGCGTAGACGAAGCGGTTGCTGGCATTGACGATGTTGAACGCGTAGAGCCAGCTCATGACGACCGACAGGATCAGCACCCACATGTAGAGCCAGAGAACCGTGCTGACGATGCCGAGGATCGGGCCCAGGATGACGTTCATGGTCGCGCGGTCTCGCTCCAGCCGCTAGGCGGGGCGAAACTAGCCCCGGCGGATACGCCGCGCAAGCGCGCCCCGCCGGGCGCTTGACATCGCCGCGCCCCGCTCCACATTATCCGCGCCTTCGGTGGACGGGGCCGTAGCTCAGTTGGGAGAGCGCGACGTTCGCAATGTCGAGGTCAGGGGTTCGACTCCCCTCGGCTCCACCATCCTTCAAGCCGAACAGTTCCAGTAAAGTCCTCAAAACCCCCGGAAATCCGGGGGTTTTTCCATTTTCACGCTCTTGCTCGTTCCGACCGATTCCGGTATATTCCCACCATGAGTGGCGGGAAAATGGTGGGAAGAAAATGCCCAGACTGACCAGTGCGAAGGTGAAGGCGATCACCAAGCCGGGCATGCACGGCGACGGGAACGGGCTCTATCTGAATGTGACCTCGAGCGGTTCCCGATCCTGGATTCAGCGAATGGTGATAGGCGGGCGCCGCCGCGAACTGGGTTTAGGGGGATATCCGGCGACCGGATTGGCCGAAGCTCGCGCGCTCGCCCTCGCCAACAAGGCTTTTGTCAGGGCAGGGCGCGACCCCGTGGCCGAACGCCGTCGAAGCAATGTGCCCACCTTCCGCGAAGCGGCGCGACGGGTCTACGACGCCAACCTGCCACGTTGGCGCAACGGGAAGCACATAACGGTTTGGTGGCAATCGTTGGAACGTCACGCCTTCCCCACCATCGGCGACATGAAGGTCGATCAGATTCGCCGCAGCGATGTATTGGCGATCCTCGAGCCGATCTGGGGCGTTCGACAGGAAACGGCTCGGCGCGTCCGGCAGCGAATTCGCTCGGTACTCCGATGGTGCGAAGCACACGATTATTGCACCGGCAACGCGGCCGGCGACGCTTTGGACGGCGCGCTGCCGACCATGCCGCGCCTCAAGGCGCACCTTCGCGCGATGCCCTATCGGGAAGTGTCGGCGGCGCTCGCGACCGTGGAGGCCTCCAGGGCGTCCCTGGCAAGCAAGCTGTGTCTGCGGTTTCTCGTGTTGACGGCTGCACGGTCCGGCGAGGCGCGGGGCGCGACGTGGGATGAAATCGACGAGGACGCGGGCGAGTGGCGCATCCCCGGCTCACGCATGAAGGCCGGCGTCGAACATCGCGTGCCCCTGTCCGGCGCGGCGGTGGAATCGCTGGAGCAGGCTCGCGTTCTCCGCGACGGGTCGGGGCTGATCTTCCCTTCGTCGGTGAAGCGAGGGCACCCGATGAGCGACATGACGCTGACACAGGTGCTGCGAAAGAACGGCCTTGCCGAGCGTTCGACCGTGCATGGATTTCGCTCGGCGTTCCGAGACTGGGCCGCCGAATGCACCTCGGCACCGCATGCCGTCATGGAGCTGTCTCTCGCGCACGCGGTGGGCTCGTCGGTCGAGCAGGCCTATGCACGCTCCGACCTGATAGAGAAGCGCCGTGTCCTGATGCAGGCCTGGGCGGACTTCGTAACCGGCGATGCTGCGGAGGCGCCGCCACTGCCTTCATAGGCACGGGATCGTCGCCGGGCCGGGAGCGACAGGACCGGGTCCAGCGCCGAGCTCTTCATCTCAAGGTCGACGATAATCCTCGAACCGTCCGACCGCGCGATGTCCATCCGCGCCGCCGCCGGCCCGGCGCCCGTAGCGCTATCCGGCGGCTCCGCCGGCGGTCCGGTCGGCTCGATAACCATCGGCACCGGCCCGCCGCCCCACCTCCGGCATCTCTCTTGCCGTACCGTGCCGCCAGGGAAGAGCAGGTTGGCGTTCACGCCGTTGCACCGCGCCACAGGCTCATCATTTAGTCGTCATGACCTGTCCGCTGCTCGATCGGGACGCCGGCGCTGGTGGTCGGGTCCCAACACGTGGTGTAGGAGCTCTGGCTTCGGTTGGTAGCTGTGGGTAAGCAGCGCGCCGCAACGACCGCCGCGAGTCTGACGGCGGCGGGCTGCTTATCCGCAGCGGAGGCCATCTCGGTTCCGGGAGGGAACTCAAATGACGGCAGACTTGCTGACCGTACCGCTTCACGCCGGTCGCGCCATCGTCGAAACCGGCGCGGTTTTCGCTTGCCCGCTTCTCGGTACGGACCGCTTCGTAAGATTCTGTTCCGACTGCAACCTTGCGATTAGTCGAGAACGCCTCATTCGACTTGAGCGCCTCGGCCTATTCGCCCCGGTGTTTCGGGTCAAGACACCGCGAAAAGCGACAAGGCAATTCCGCATCCCGCCGGCTGGGAGCACTAACTGGTTCAGCAAGAGATGGGCGCGCGATACAACTGCGGTCCCGCAGGTACACGCCGTCCCGACGCACACCGACCGGACCCAAGAGGGCTACTATTCCATCTTTCAGATCTATCACCTGGATTCGGTTCTATCTGCGGTCACACTCGAACTTCAGCTCGACTCCTTTCTCGATCTCGACCCGGATGAACCGGTCGACTGGCTGGCAGCGGGCACCCGCTGGCTGAGCCGTACGCGAGACCTCGCCGCAAGCTTGCGCGATCACCAGTACCGTCCGGCTGTGGCACTGCTCTGCCAGCACATCTCGAACCGCTACTACCCCCAGACGCAGAGTGACATGCGCACCCAGCAGGTTCGTAAGGGCAGCTCCTCTGACCAGTGGGTCGTCATCAATGCTCGCGAATGGGACTGGGACGACGAATCCCAACACTGGGATCCCGGGAAGACGAAGCGGCTCTACCGGCTTACGCCTGAGAAACTCCGCCACGCCTACGAAGGCTTGGCGACCGCCCAAGCGCATTGCGACCCGATCAGGCACTGGTACCCGCTGACCCAGTTTGTTTCCGTCAGAGAACGCCGGAAGCTGAAGAACGACGCGCTTCGGGCGGAATCCCTCCGCGCCGGAGCCCACATGCTCCGTCTACTTCACATCGACCTGTACGGCCGGGACCTGCCGCATCCCAACGAAGTCACCGGAACGGTGGTGAATCATGTCCCAGAGTTGGAAGCTCGTCGCGACGTTCGACGCCACCTCGAGTTCGTCGCCAACCGCTTCGGCGTCAATCCGCAGCCCCGGCTTTCGTTGATCGTCGAAGGACAAAGCGAGGAAACTGCCGTCAAGCAGATTTTCGAAGACTATTTTGGATCGCATCCCGGTGTACTCGGCATCGAAATCGTCGTGCTCGGCGGCGTTGATGTTGCGACCGGCGGCAAGAGGGAAGATCGCTTCCGGGCGATCATGCGCCTGATCGACTATCTGCATCACCATCAGACGTTCGCCTTCCTTATCCTCGACAACGAGAACTACGCCCACCGGCTGAAGAACGCGGGCAAGAAGATGAAGTCGATTCACACAAATCGACGATACGTCACCCGACCCGAATACATCCGCATCTGGAAGCGCTCCTTCGAGTTCGACAATTTCTCGTGCACCGAAATAGCTGCGGCTCTCGGTGAGGTCGCGGAAGGCCGTGCCCGCTTCACTGCCAAGCAGGTCAGGGCCGCCCGCGAAGAAGAACAACCCGGCGCCGCCCTTGCAACGCTCTATCGCCTCAAGACCAATTGCGGCCTACCCAAGATCGGGCTGTCCGAGGCTCTGGTTCGTCGAATGCTTTGTCCGGCAGCCCGTCGAAACATCGAGAACCGACCCATCGTCGGCGTCTTGGATCGGCTTGCGGTGCTTGCCGCCCGCAACCACCTGCCCACAACGCAGAGGACGAGAGATGCAAATCAGGAGTCAAGATATCTTGGCCTGAAACGCCGGCCACGGGCCACACGACCGCGACGTTCGGTAAATTGACCCACGACCTGTTGTGCCTGTCACCAGGACTGACGACTACTCCGCGGTGATTGTAGAGTCCGAAGCCGTTGCCGCACCGCATATCCGGCACGACGGAACAGTGGCGCTTTCGCTAACTCGTTGGCGCTTGGGGAACGGTTGCGCGCCGGGTAGACGAGGGGGCGTGAAGAGCGATCAGGTGTTGCGCCGCCGGCATTGGCGAAGGACCTCGGCGTGCGCGGCGCGACCTGGCCTGTGGCGGAGCCGGACCTGCTGGCGCAGATCGAGGCGCGGCTCATCGAGATGGAAAGCTCCGGCGCTCTCGCGCGGCTGGAGGACGAGGCCCGCGAGCGCGCGCGGCGGAGGCTCGAAGAGCCGGATCCCGTGCCGGGCATCGCGCCCGCCACGGAGGAACGCAGCCGCCTGTTCGATCCCGCCATCACGGTCGCGCGGGAGATCCGCACGCCCGGCGGCGTGCTGATCGCGGCGGCCGGAACCCGCGTGAACCCGCTGGAGCGCATGACGCTCGCCCGCGACCTGCTGTTCGTCGACGGCAGGCGCGAGGCCGAAATCGCCTGGGCGCTGGCACACGCGAGGCCGGGGAAGATCGTGCTGCTCGCCGGCCGGCCGCTCAAATTGATGCGGCGGCACGGCCGGGCCTTCTTCTTCGACCAGGGCGGACGCCTCGCGGCGCGTTTCGGGATCGCGGCGACACCGAGCCTGGTCGCGCAAGCCGGAACGAGGCTGCGGATCACCGAAGTCCCGATTGAGGATCGAGACCCCGGTTCCGGGGACCGGGACAGCGCCAACACGGAAGGGAAGGATTGAACGATGCTGAACATGAACCGCGCGACCCTGGTCGGCCATGCCGGGCGCGATCCCGAGCTCCGCGATCTCGCGAACGGCGAGAAGGCGGCGTCCTTCACCATGGCCACCACCGAGCGGTGGAAGGACCGCGAGGGCAATCCCGCAGAGGCCACCGAATGGCACCGGGTGGTCGTCTACGGCCCCGCCGTCGAGGCCGTCGGGAAGATGCTGCGCAAGGGTGACCGGGTGCTGGTCGAAGGCCGGATTGCGACGCGCGAATACCGCGATCGGGAGGATGTCGCCCGGAATGTCACCGAAATCGTCGTCGCGGGCCGGCAGGGCGTCGTCAACGTGCTGTCGGAGCGGCGCGGGGAAGCGGCGGGATGATCCGGCGCCTGCTCCCGCTGGCGGCACTTTCCCTGGCGGCGGCGCTCTGGGCCGCCCCGGCCTCGGCGCAGTCCTGCACCGGGCGGTTCGTCAACCCGATCTCGGACGTCTGCTGGGAGTGCCTCTTTCCGATCACGATCGGCCCGATCCGGATCGGCAGCGCCTCGGGCGCGCCCGACACGCCCAACCCGTCCTCGCCGATCTGCCTCTGCGGCTCGCCGATTCCGCGCATCGGCCTCTCGCTCGGGGTCTGGGAGCCCGCGCGGCTGATGGATGTGACCCGCACGCCCTGGTGCTTCCCCAACCTGGGCGGCCTCACCATCGACCCCGGTCTCCATGCCGCGAGGGGCCGCACCGGCTCCTCGGGCGGTGACGGCGCGAAGGGGTCCGTCTGGCACGCCCACTACTACATGTATCCGCTGCTGAGCTGGATCGGGGTGCTGCTCGACCTCGGCTGCCTCGAGGGCGGCGGGCTCGACATCGCCTGGACCTCGGAGCTCGACCCGGCCTGGCTCGACGACGAGCTGTCGTTCCTGCTGAACCCGGAAGCGGCGCTGTTCGCCAATCTGCCGGCGCAGGCGGCGTGCGCGGCCGACTGCGCGGCGGCCTCGGCCGGCCTGCCGCTCGATCCGCTGTTCTGGTGCGCCGGCTGCCAGGGCGGGATGTATCCGCTGACCGGCAACGTGGCCGCGCATGTGGGCGGGGTGCAGGCCTCGCTGCTCGCGGCGCAGCGCCTGGTCTACCGGCTGCACCGCGCCGGGATTGCCTGGGGGACCTCGGGATCGGCCGCGCTCTGCCAGCGCTACCCGATGCCGATCATGCGGAAGTCGCAATACCGCTGGCAGATGACCGAGCCGGTGCCGGCGACCTCGCCCATGACCGGCTGCAACCCGACCGGGCGGTCGTCGGTGCTCTGGGAGACGCTGCGCGAGGTGCCGGTGGCGGGCGAGAACTTCGGCTACCTGCTGTTCCGCAAGCGCACCTGCTGCCTCCTGTGAGACATCTGAGATGACCCCGTATCCACCGTTCCGAACCGTCCTTCTCCTGGCCGCCGCGTTCTGTCTCGCGGGGTGCTGCCGGCCCGCATCGGCGCAGGAAACCATGTCGCCGGAAGCCGCCGCGCGCGATCTCGCGGCGGAGGTGTTGCGCAAGGCCGGGGACGACGATCTCGGCGCGTGGACCCGTTCGATTCTCGACCGTGCGCTGGAACGCGCCGGCGAGGCCGCGCGGCAGACGGTTCCGGGATCGGCTGCGCCTCTCCCGGCCGAGCGGCACGCGACCGGGATAGTGGCAGGGGCGGCCGGACGCGACGGCACGGCGGAAGTCCTGATCTTCACCAGCCTGTCCGCCCCTGCCGAGAGCTGGCGGCAATGGGCGCGCGATGCCGCAAGGACAGGCTCGCCGCTGGTGCTGCGCGGCGTCGGCGTTGGCGGCCTGCCCGCAACCGCGAACCGGATCCGGGAGCGCCTCGGCGGCGCGGAGGCCGGTGTCGCCATCGACCCGCGCCTGTTCCGCCTGTTCGGCGTCGAGCGGGTGCCGGCCGTGGTGGTCGTGCCGGGCGGCGTGCCGCCGTGCCGGAGCCGGGGCTGCGCGGACGACGCGGCCCCGCCCCACGACCGCATCGCCGGGAACATCGGTCTTATCGCAGCGCTTGAGGCGATCGCGGACGAGGGTGCCGTCGGGCGCGATGTCGCCCGGCGTCAGCTCGAACGCCTGAGAAAGGAACGACAGCCGTGACGGAACAATCCGATCTTCGCCGCGATCGCGTGGAGATCGCGCTGGACCGCGGGACGCGGGTCGTGCGGCTGCTGACCTGGACCGCGATGTTCCTGCTGGTCTGCCTGATGCTGTGGGTCGTCTCCGGGATGGCGGCGAACGCGGAGGAACCGAAGGCGGCGGCGCGCGCCCTCGGCAACGCGGGCAATGCGGCGGCGCGCGCGGTCGCGCGGGAATCGTCGAACGCGGCGGAGGTTCCGGGCTATGCGGGCACGAACCTGCCGGAGCGCAATATCGGCGCGAATGCGCTTGAGGACGAAGGCCGGGCGCGGCTCGCCGATCCGGACGATCCCGGCGGCAAGGCCGGCCGAGCGGTGATCCGGGGCACGACATCGCGGCCCGCCGCGAGCGTGCCGGCGACCGATCCGGCGGTGACCCGCGCGGAGGGCATCGCGGCGTCGCCGCAGTCCTCGGCCTTCGCCTTGGCGTGGCGGGCGCGATCGTGCGCGCGACGCACCTCGGCGCACGGCTCGCAAAGCGTGCGATCCGGAGACGCCTGGGCCTTGCCGCATTTCGTGCAGATGCCGGCGGCCCGGCGCTCGGCGTGCTGCTGGCGGCTGCGCTCGCGCTCGTATTCGCGGGTCCGCTCCGGATCGCGCCGGGGCTTGCCCTCAGCCCGAAGCCGGGCGGTGCGGGCGCGGTCGGCGGCGCGGCGCTTCTCCAGGCACGGTTCGCAGAGCGTCCGCTCGGGCGCGGGCTCGGCCTTGCCGCACTTGAGGCAGAGGCCGGCCGCGCGGCGCTCCGCGGAGCGTTGGTGGAAGCGTTCCAGATTACGCCGGCGCTTCCTGGCGATGTCGCAGCAAGCCATGACGGCCTCCTCCCTGCCGATCCGGAAATGGACGGGAGGACGCCCCGCCAGCACGGAGCCGGCAGGACGTCCCGGAAGGGGGGCGTCAGCCCTTCTGCTTGCGGTCGCAGAGAAGGCCGGCCGCGATCGAACCCCACAATTGCCAGCCGCCGCGGGTCTTGAGGCCGGTGCAGATGATGATCTCGGTGGTGGCGGGCCGAAGCTCCTTCACGGCCTTCAGCGTGACCGTGGTGCGCCTGACCTTGCGCCGGCCCTTCGCCGCCAGCGCCTCGGCCGGGGCGGGAACGATGTCGCCGTCCGCGCGGGCCTTGAACCGCTCGACCACATAGCGGTCGTCGGCCAGGCCGGTGCCGAAGAAATGAACCAGGAACGTC
>JAPPGP010000237.1 GCA_028821395.1 Defluviicoccus sp. | reverse complement strand
AACGTCTTCGTCCTCGCCGGCGTGCCGCAGATCATGCAGGCGATGTTCGACGGGATGAAGCACCAGCTCGCGGGCGGCGAGCGCATGCGGGCGCGCGCGGTCCACGTGCACCTGCCCGAGGGCGCGATCGCCGAGGCGCTGGGCGCGGTTCAGCAGCGCTTTCCCGGCGTCGACATCGGCAGCTACCCCGCGATGCGCCAGCGCCGCTTCGGCGTCAGCGTGGTGCTGCGCGGCACCGACGAGGCGGCGATCGACCGGGCGCTCGCCGAGGTCAGGGAAGCGCTGGTCGGGCTCGGCGGCGAGCCGACCGACGAATCGCCCGACAACCCGCCCGAGCCGGAGGACCGATGAGCTGGGAAGCGCCGGTGCTCGGGCTGATGCTGGGGGTGGGGGTGCTGCTCGGCTTCCAGGGCTTCGCCGCGATGACCAACCGCGCTCTGCCCGACAATCTGCGCAAGAAGGGCATGTGGAAGCTGAACGCGGGCGTCACGCTGGCCGTGGTCTCGATGGTTGCCATCCTGCACGTGACGGGCGGGTGAGCCCTTCGATACGCCCCCTTCGGGGGCTACTCAGGATGAAGGAGGGCTATTGGGGCCGTCCCACACCTCACCCTCATCCCGAGTAGCGGCGAAGCCGCGTATCGAGGGACGCACCGCGGCCTTCCCCCCAACCGTCATGCCCGGACTTGATCCGGGCAACCATGGGCGCAGCCACCTCTCCCGGTCGGCCGCCATAGGCGCGGAGTGCCGCATGGGCGGCCGGAACAAGGCCAGCCATGACGCGGGGGGACGGGGCGGCGGGCGGAGAGGTGCCGAATGGCACGGCATGCTCTATCCCCCGCCGGCCTCCTGCGAATAGGCCGGGTCGTGGTAGCGGCGTTGCGCGGCGCGCATGTAGTCGAGGATCGCCGGATCGCCGTCGACCTCGGGCACCGGCTCTGCGTCCCAGTGCCCGAAGCGGTCGGTGCCGCGCACCAGCGTCGCCGCGCGCCGGCCGAGCGTCGACCGCACCGAGGTCGGGATGTAGAACAGCGCGAGCCCGATGCGCGGCCGGTCGGTCCGGTTGGGCAGCGAGCCGTGCGCCGTGCGCTCGTGGTGGATCGAGAACTCGCCCTCGCGCAGCTCGAGGTCGACGGCCTTCGCTTCGTCGAGCCCTTCGATGGTCTGGCCGCGGCCCAGCAGATTGTCCTCGTCCGGGGTCTCGCGGTGCCAGTGCGCGGGGCCGCGATGCGAGCCCGGCATCACCCGCACGCAGCCGTTGTCGCGGTTGCTGTCGGTGAGCGCGATCCACACCGCCGCGAGGTCGTGCGGGTCGAGGCCGAAATAGGCCGAATCCTGGTGCCAGGAGACGAAGCGCCCGGTGCGCGGTGGCTTGATCCAGAATTTCGAGGCGAACAGCAGGATGTCGGGGCCGATCAGGTCCTCGATCGGGTCCAGGATCTCGGGCCGCGCGGCGAGCGCGTGCGACCAGGGGAAGCAGAGATGGCCCTTCATGTGGATGTCGCCCGCCGAGAACCCGCGCGCCGCCTCGAACGCCTCGAGCGAATCGCGCATGGCGGCGGTCTCGCCGGCGCCGAGCCCGGGCAGCGGCGCGAGATAGCCGTGCTCGCGGTAGAACCCGATCTGCCCGGGCGTGAGGCGGCGCGGCGTCCGGTCTGCGGCGGTTGCCATGGCGGCCGATCTTCGCAGGGCGCGGCCCCGGATTCAAACCCGGAATGCGCTCAACCCGCCCGGCCCGGCGCGCCGTACCCCGCCATGATGCCCTCGGCGATCCCCTCGTACTCGTCCCACGGAGTGTGGCGGAAATTGTAGTCGCGCACGATGAAGCGCTGGCCGACATAGAACTTTTCGTACTGGTCGTGGCGCATCGCGAACTCCGAGCCCAGCATGTCCCAGGCGAGGTGGAACAGCTTCATGCGCTCGATCGCGGACTCGTCCGCCGTCGACCAGTAATCCTCGAAGATGCGCCCGAGCGCCGCGTCCCCGGCGACGTCGATGCTGGCCGGCATCTGGAACACCCCGCCGCCCATCAGCGTGCGGATGCGGTCGCAGATCGGCCCGTAGTTCTCGACCGCGTAGTTGATGGCCGCGTACATGTAGCGCTCGTTCACGTGGACATAGCCGCCCTGGGTCTCGCCGAATGCCTGGAGCTGGCCGTCGACGATGCCGCCATAGGCCGCCTCCATCGAGGCGAGCTCTCCCAGCACCTCGCGCACCGCCGGGATGTCGCGCGCCCCGTTGGACCGCGCGATCCTGGAGGCGAGGCCTATCAGCAGGCGGAGCTTGGCGGCGAAGCGCACGTTGGACTGGTGGTTCGACATGTAGTGCGCCGGGGTCTCGACGTAGATGTCGCGCGAGAGCCCGGGGTTGTCGTGCACGAAGACGCGCTCCCAGGGGACGCGCACGTCCTCGAAGACGATCATCGAGTCGGATTCGTCGAAGCGGTGGGCGAGCGGGTTGTGGAACTCGATACCCTGCGCGGCGCCGAACGGCTTGCGCGCCCAGAGCGAGACGCCGGGGGCGGCGACCGGCACCGCGCAGGTCACGGATTCCTTCACCTGGCTCGGCGCGAGCGGGATGATGTTGCCGATCCAGAGCTCGTCGGCGAAAACCGCGCCGGTGGCCAGCATCTTCATCCCGTTGAGCGTCACGCCCTCGCTGTCCTCCGCCGTCACGCGGAGCGTCGGCGGGCTGCGGTCGGCGCTCTGGTAGAGCTCGGGCTTGCGCGCCCCCTGCGGCGGCAGGATGGCGTAGGCGAGGTAGAGGTCGCGGGAGCGCGCGTGCTCGTAATAGGCCTCGATGCGCTCGGAGAAGCCGCCGCCGTCGCGGTCGAACACCGAGGACCCGATGGCGAGCCCGGCGATCGAGGACGCCACGTGGTCGGGCGAGCGCCCCAGCAGCCCGTGCGAGAAGCGGGCGATGGCGCGATGCGCCGCGGTGCGGATCTCGAGCTCGCGGCGGCTGCGGGGTTTCAGGAAATAGGCCGGGATGCGCTCGCCGTCCTCCTCGACCCAGAGCACCTCCCGCATGTCGTCGGCGCGCTTGAGGTCGTACATCGCGGCGTACATGCGGGCCGCGTTGGCGAAGGCCGGGTGCTCGGTCACGTCGCCCACGCGCTCGCGGCCGATATAGACCGCCCGCCCGTCGCGGATGCCCGCGAGATAGTCTTCACCCGAGCGCAGCATCGGCGTTCCCGGCGCTCACGCGACCGCTCTGAGGCCGTTCCTGGCGACCAGCGCGAGCAGCTTGAGCGAGGCGCCCCGCGGCCGCTTCTCGCCCCGCTCCCACTGGCTCACCAGGCCCGCGGTCACGTTCAGGTAGCGGGCGAACACCGCCTGGCTCGCGTTCTCCCTGAGCCGCAGCGCGCGGATCTCCTCCGGGCTCATCTCCTCGACCGGGGTGAGGCACATCTCGTCGAACGCCCGCATGGTGCGCTTGCCCATGACGCCTGCCTCCGCCAGACCCTGCGCGGTCTCGTGCACGGCGGCAAGCGCCTCGCTCCTGTACCGTTTAGCCATCGCACGTCACCTCGAAGATCGTTCGGTTGCGCAGCGCGGCGTCAAGCCGGGGTGCATCCATCGCAAGCATTTCAGCGGCCAGAAGTCGGTAAGCCTTGAGTTCGTCCGGCCGCAGATTCTGCCGATCCCGCTTGGCGAAGCCGTAAACGAAAAACGCGAGCCTGTCCCGACGAAAGAGGACGATCGAGCGGAACCCGCCGGACCTGCCCTGTCCCTTCCGGGCGATGCGCTGCTTGATGACGCCACCGCCAAGATCGGCATCGATCAGACCCTTCCCGGCGCGCGCGACCGCCTCGCACAACGCGTCGTCGTCGACCTCTTCGCGATCCGCAAACCGGGCGAACGCTCTCGTCTTGAAGACGCGCAAGGCTCACTCAACTGCAACCGGAAAAAGCATCCAGATTATAGCACCCAGTGCGACAATGGACAATGCGCCGCCGTTCGCTTCCGGTGTGGTTGAAACCGCCCCGCAGTCTCCGCTAGGCCGGCATCCGGGCCCGGCGTATCATCCGCCGGGCGCGTGGGTCCGTGGTGGAATTGGCAGACACAGCGGACTTAAAATCCGCTTCCCGCGAGGGAGTGCCGGTTCGAGTCCGGCCGGGCCCACCAACTCAGTCGATCACCGCGGTGAAGTCGCACTGCACCAGCACGCCCTCGCGGCCCGAGACGTCGGGCTGGGAGTGGCGCGCCGGGCGCGCCTCGGGGTCGGGGAACGTCTCGGTCCAGAGCGCGTTGAGCGCGGCGCGGTCGGACGCGTCCTTGAGATAGAAATTGACCTTCAGGATGTCGTCGACGGTGCCGCCGGCGGCCTCCACGGTCTCGCGCATGAAGCGGAACACCAGCGCCGCCTGCTCGGCGAGGCCGGGCGGGTATTCGCCGGTCTCCGGGTCGCGCCCCAGAATGACCCCCGACATCACCAAATTGCCGATCCGCGACGCGTTGGGGATCGGGTTGGCGTGCCGGAAGCTCTCGATCTCGATGCTCTTGCGTCGTGCCATGGCCACCTCACCGGTTCTCGTAATACCTGGCGAAATCGGGCAGCGTCTCGAAGCGCTCGATGGCGGGGTCGAGATGCACCCAGGGGAGCGCGCTGCGGGTCCAGATATTGGCCTGCACCGGCACCCAGCCGGGATCGTCCAGCGTGCCGCCGAAGATCACCCGGACATGCGGCCTCGCCGGCCCGCCGGCATAGACCGAGGTGCCGCAATCGCCGCAGAAGCGGACGTCGATCTCGTTGCCGCTGTCGGCGACCCGGCGGCGCAGCTTCGGCTCGCCCCTGTCGACGGTCAGCCCCTCGACCGGTACCTGGAGCGAGGTGCCGAACGCCGCCCCGGTGCGCTTCTGGCATTCGGTGCAGTGGCAGGCGTAGCAGACGAAGGGCTCCTCGGAGCAGGTGTAGCGGACCGCCCCGCAGGCGCAGCCGCCGGAGAACGGTACCGGCATCCAAAAACCTCCCGGTTGTCGCGCAACCGCCCCGATCATAGCCCGCGACCGCGCCGTCCACTGTCGCAATATTGCCACAGCGGGGCTGGCCGGGGCGGGTTCGTAATCAAGCCGCAAGCGGCGGCGGACCGTCCCGCCCCCGCCACCCCGTCATGGCCCGCGTGGATGCCCAGATCAAGTCCGGGCATGACGAGGTGGGGCGTGGGCGTTCCATCCACCCCGTCATGGCCGGACTTGATCCGGGCATCCACGCGGCCTCTCCGTGCGCAAGGCGGTGAGGCGAGAGAGGCGGCGGCGCCGGTGGAAGACCGGATAACCCCCGGACTTGATTCGGGGGCAGGGCATGCCGAGGAGGACGCCGGCTAGCGCCGGGGACGGGGGAGGCGTTCGTCCAAAATGTCGGCGGCGATGCTGCCGGCGACCCGGGCCGCCGCCTCGTGGATGGAATCGCGCGCGAGGTGGGCGTAGCGCGCCGTGGTCTCGAGCCGGCTGTGGCCGAGCAGCCGGCCGATCATCGGCAGGCTTTCGCCGAGCGCCAGCGCGCGCGAGGCGAAGGAGTGGCGCAGATCGTGCAGCCGCACGTCGTCGAGCCCGGCGCGCGCCCGGAGCGTGTACCAGGCATCGTCGATGCTGCGCATGTGGGTGCCCGGCCGGTGTCCGGGAAAGACCCACGGATTGCCGGGCTTCTGCGGCAGGGCGGCCAGCAGGCCGCTCGCGGCGGGCGCGAGCGGCACGGCGCGCGGGCCGGTCTTGGCGTCGGTCAGCGCGAGCTCCCCCGCTTCCAGGTCGACATCCTGCCAGCGCAAGCGCAGGACCTCGTTCTTGCGGCAGCCGGTCAGGATCAGCAGGCGGATCGCCGCGACCGCCGTCGGCGAGGCGCCGCCTTGGGCGGGCGCCTCGTCCAGCACCCGGCCGAGACGGTCGAATTCGGCGTCGGTGAGAAACCGTTCGCGCCGTCCGGCGGGGTACTTGACCACCGACCGGCACGGGTTGGTCCCCTCCGGCACCGCGCCCCAGCCCTGGGCCAGGGCGTACATGTGGGACAGCGTGGCCAGCACCGCGTTCGCCATCGCCGGCCGGTCGCCGAGCCGGTGGTGCAGGGCGAACACCCGGGCCGGCCGCACCGCGGTCATCGGCAGCCGGCCGAGCGCCGGCACGATGTAGCGGTTGACCGTCGTGCGGGCGGTCTCCGCGGTCTTCGGCTTGCAGCGGATTGCGACGTGTTCGGCGAGGTAGCGCGCGGCGAACCGGGCCACCGTCGGCCCCGTCGCGAGCCGCGCCGATCGCGCCGCCGGCAGCGGCTCCTCGCCCGCCTTGATGCGGGCGATGACCGCCGCGGCCCGGCGGCGCGCCACGTCGGCGCCCATCACCCCCTGGCGGCCAAAGGTCACCCGTCTCGAACCCGCCCGCCCCCCCCCCAGGGCGACAAAGACCCGGCCG
>JAPPGP010000168.1 GCA_028821395.1 Defluviicoccus sp. | reverse complement strand
AGAACCGGGGCGGAACATCGCCACCCGGATTGTCGGTCTCGACTGAAACGCGGACATGTTTTGGGGTAGATTTGCCACAGTCGCGAAATGGGGCGCCGGAGGTTTCGGCGCCCCTTTTCGCGCCCGCACCCCCCTCATCGCAATACGGAGTACCGCCCCGATGGAAAATCGGCCAGTCGGACATCCCGATCCCGTCGACCCCGCGACCGTCTGGAACAGCGAGCCGGGCGATTTCGTCCCCTGGCTGATGCAGCCGGCAAACCTGAAGCGTCTCGGCAATGCGCTCGGGCTCGATCTGGAGGCCGTGGCGCGGGAAGCCCCGGTGGGGCGGTTCCGCGCGGACATCGTGTGCCGCGACCGCCACACCGACGGCACGGTGGTGATCGAGGCGCAGCTGGGGACTTCCGACCACAGCCATCTCGGCCAGCTCCTGACCTATGCGGAGGGGCTCGAAGCCCATGTCGTCATCTGGCTCGGCACAAAATTCCACGACGAGCACCGCGCCGCGGTCGGCCGGCTGAACCGGTCCCGCGACCTCGGCCTCCGCTGCTTCGCCGTGGCGTTCGATCTGTGGAGGATGGACGACTCGCGCATCGCGGTGCAATTCACCGTGCTCGCCGCGCCGCGCGACTGGCCCGGCCCCGCGGCCGGAACGCCCGGCCACCGTCCGGCCCCGGCGGAGGCGGACACCGCCCCGGCGGGGGTGGCGGACCGCCCGCCACTGGCCGGCAACCCGATCAGGATCCGCCGGCTGGAACGGGGCCTGTCGTTGAAGCAGGTGGCCAGGGCCGCCGGCCTCAGCCCCGCCTGCGTGGCGCATATCGAGACCGGAAGAAACAAGGGCACGCCGAAGACGCTGGCCGCCATCGAATACGCGCTGAACATGCCGCCCGGCGCGCTGGGCAGGGACGGGCAGCAATGCGCCACGGAGCCCGAGACCGGCAAGCGGCGGGCGACGAAGAAATGACCGCCTCCGCCGCGCCCGGCCGCGCGCCGGTGCGTGCCGCGGAGAACGCCGCCGGCGGCTTCGGACCGGAAGGGGAAACCATGAACCGGGCGGCCGCGCGGCTTGCAACGGCCGCCGCGCCCTCCCGTACCATCGATGTCATGCCTCCCGGCGAGGAGATCGTGGATGACGGCTGCGAGACGGATGGCGCGGGCACGGGCCGGGGCGGGCGACAGCGTCGTCGGCCGATGCAATATTCCGCCCCATGATGCGGCGTTACAGCATGGTGATCCGGATGCTGCGCTATCTGACCGCCGCCGTCGTCGGCTACGCGTTGCTGACCGGCGGCCTGTATCTCGGCCAACGCCGGTTGCTCTACTTTCCGGATCGGGCGCCGCCGGACCTCGCGCTGGCGGGTCTCGACGGCATGGAGCCGGCGGCGCTGGCCACGGATGACGGCTTGTCGCTCCTGGCGTGGTACGCGCCGGCGCGCGGCACGGGCAAGGCGACGCTGGTCTACTTCCACGGAAACGCGGGACATATCGGCCATCGTGCCGGCAAGGTGCGCCCCTATCTCGACGCGGGCCACGGGATGCTGCTGGTGAGCTGGCGCGGCTACGGCGGCAACGACGGCAGCCCCACCGAGGACGGGCTGTATCGCGACGGCCGCGCCGCCTTCGCCTTTCTCGACCGGCTCGGCGTGGCGTCGGAGACGACGGTCGTCTACGGCGAGTCGCTGGGCAGCGGCGTGGCGGTCCAGATGGCGCGGGAACGGCGCGTCGCCGGCGTGGTGCTGGAATCGCCCTATACATCGATACCATCGGTCGCCGCGCACCATTACTGGTACCTCCCGGCCGCCTGGCTGGTCCGCGACAGGTTCGACTCCCTGTCCAAGATCGGCGGGATCGGCGCCCCGTTGCTGGTGCTTCACGGCGAGCGCGACCGCGTCGTCCCGGTCGAGTTCGGGCGCGAGCTGTTTGCCGCCGCCAGGGAACCCAAGACGTGGCGCGGCTTCGCGCAAGCCGGCCACGACCTCTACGCCTCCGGCGCGGCCGACGCGGTTCTCGCCTTCCTGTCCGAGGCGATCGGCCTGCCCGCCGAGCCGCTTTGACAGCGGCAACGATGGCAGGTACCGGCGTTCCGTCGGGGGAGGCTCGGATAGACCCCGTTCGAGGCCGGTGGAGGAGAAGGTGGAACGGGCGATCTGGCTGTCCTACGACCTCGGGACGAGCGGCGACTACGAGGGCATGTATGCGTGGCTTGAGAGCCACGGCGCGCAGGAATGCGGCTCGAGCGTCGCCTTCCTGAAGAGCTATGGGTCCGAGGGGAACTTCCTGGAGGCCCTGAAGGCCGATGTCGGCGACGCGGTCACGTTGAATCGGCGCTCGCGCATCCATGTCCTGTACAAGGATGACGGTCGCTTGAGAGGCAGTCTTCTGTTCGGAAAGCGCAAGGCTCCGCCCTGGATCGGCTTCGGCGACCGGGCCAAACAGGAATTCGATGAAGACCGATGATCGGACCGGAGCGGGTGCCGGTCGATTCCGGATTTTTCTTCGCGCTGTTCAACGAGCGTGACCGGCATCGCCCTCTCGATAACCGTAACCCAGAGGGTTTTCGTACGTCTATTCCCGTGCCCCGCAATTTTGACCCAGAAGGAATACTTCTATCTGCCTGCCAGACTTTGCGTTGGCACAAGCCCGATGTCCCGGATATGGCTTAGGAGGGGTTGACGATTCGCAAATTGACAATCCACACCGCACATATCGCTTGAGGCATGCGGGCGAACCGGCCATGCTGCCAACCCGTGACGGGGAGGAAGCCATGGAGAGGGAACGGAAGGGGATCGTTGCCCCTACCGTATACCAGCCCAGAAAGGCCAAGCTGGAAGGGGACGTGAGCACCAAACGCTATGCCCGAAGCGCTCGCATGGGCTGTCCCTCTTGAGGTTTCCCGAAGACTTGCAACCAGCGAAACCAAGCAAGATTCGCCGAACAAGTAGTTCCCAATTGGTCTGATGGAAGATGGTGGTGCGCTCTACGGGCTATCCGAGCGCTACCGCGCCGTTCAAGTGGCGGGCGAGATCGGGTTCCTCGATTTCGCCTCACTCTTGCTGGCCATCGTCGCCATTCTCCTGGCGCTGGCAGGTGTGGTTGCGTTCTTCAATTTTCGAAGCCTTGCGCGTAAACAGGCCACTGAAGAAGCGCGAAAGATAGCGGCTGAAATTGCGGAAAGAATCGCCGTCGAGAAGCTGGAGGCGGAACTGCCCAACATGCTTCAAGAGTATTCCGATCTTGTCAAGAACAGCCTAAATGCGGAAGAGGCAGATCGAGTCGCCAGCGCGCAGAATCAGGGAGGTCCGTAAGTATGGGTCCTTCAGAGAAGCTTTCTATAGTGAATGAATATCGAAAGTCTGCGCCTGTCGACGTAGCCGGGCTAGCGCGGGCGCTGGGTATAGTAGTTCGCGAGAAGTACTTGCCTGACGACCTCTCGGGATCGATAGAGCCCAATGGACAAGGAGGATATGCGATCACAGTAAACGCTTCTCACGCTGTCACTCGCCAGAGATTCACCATCGCCCATGAATTGGGGCACTTTCTCATGCACGAATCCCTTATCGGTTCCGGTATCGGCGACGACAGGGCCTATAGAAGCACTTCCACCGGAAAGTACTTCAATTCGAATATTGGTCCGAAAGAAGAAACAGAAGCGAATAAAATAGCCGCAGCTATTTTGATGCCTGTCGATCTTGTCAAGGCCCGAAAAGATCAGGGCGTCGAGTGCCCACAGCGTCTAGCGGAAGAGTTCGGTGTATCCGAACACGCTATGAGTATTCGTCTCGGGGTTCCCTACGAGTAACGACACTCCGCCCGAATGGCTGGTGAGCTAAGTCGGAACGGCTGCGGTTCACCACTCCTTCGGCACATTTCGATATAATTCTCCGGGAAGTCGAACCTACAACAGCGGATTGTTGGGCGCGAGCCCGGCGGCGACGCGGCCGAACTCGGCGCCGTTGATGTCCCAGGAGAGGTGGATCTGGTGCGCCGCGGCGTGGATGTCGCGGTGCTGGCGCTGCAGGTCGCTCGCGAGGTAGTTGGCCCGGGCCCCGGCGGCGCCGTGGATCAGATCGACCGCCTGGACGCAGCACCTCGCGGCATACGCCCCGTTGCGCCGCCAGCGCGCGCGGTCGATCAGCGGGAGCGGCGCGCGGCGGGCGATCGACGCCTCGGCCTCCAGGCAGTCCTCGCGCAGCAGGAGGCGCGCGATCTCGACGAGCTGCGCCGCCTCGGCGAGCTTGAGCTGGATGGTCACGTGCTCGGCGACGCGCGAGCGGTTGTAGGTCGAGACCTGCTCCCGGAGATGGGCGGCATAGTCGTCCCAGGCGGCCTGGGCGGCGCCGATCATCGGGGCGG
This sequence comes from Defluviicoccus sp., assembly GCA_028821395.1. GTDB lineage: Bacteria > Pseudomonadota > Alphaproteobacteria > MPNO01 > MPNO01 > MPNO01. The sequence continues at coordinate 2,124 of JAPPGP010000168.1, read as the reverse complement.
CGACCAGGTGCGGGATCAGCGGCAGCAGCGGCAGGCGGTAGGCGTCGCTCATCCCCTCGGTCTCGGGCGGGTAGCCCTCCCGCGACGGCGCCATGTCGAGCACCATGTGGGCGGGCAGGCACAAATCCTCGCAGGCCACGTCCTTCGAGCCGGTGCCGACCAGGCCGGAGACCTGCCAAGTGTCTATGATCTCGATGTCGGCGGCGCGCACCAGCACGATGCGCGGGCCGGGCGCGTCGTCCTCCTTCCCCCGGCCGATCGCGCCCAGCATCATCCAGTCGCTCGAATCCACCCCGCTCGCATAGGGCCAGCGCCCGCTGAGCCGGTACCCGCCGTCCGCCGGGGCGAGCCGGCCCGCGGGGAACACCAGGGTCGAGCCGATCAGCGCATCCGGGTCCTCGCCCCAGATGTCGTCCGCCGCCCCGGAAGGCCAGTAGGGCAGCATCCAGTTATGCGCGACCAAGTTGATATAGACCCAGGAGGTGGCGGCGCAGCCGCGCCCGAGCTCGATCGTCACGTCGATCATCAGCCGGTAATCGGTCTCCACCCCGCCATAGCGCTCGGGCTTCAGGATGTCCCACAGCCCGGCCGCGCGCAGGTCCGCGATCGTCTCGTCGGGGATGCGGCGGATGCGCTCGGCCTCGGGCGCGCGCTCGCGCAGCACCGGGATCAGGCCGCGCGCGGCGTCGAGAAGCTCGTCGCGGGTGGGTTGCGTCATCGGGCCGGCCCGGGCGGGACCGCGGCGGGTTCGCGCGGCGCGAAGACAGGGATTGCCGTCATCGCCGGGATAGTAGGGTCTCCCCCCTATGGGGTCCATCGCGGCGATCTCCTATGATGGCCGCGCGATGGGGAGGGACCATTGGCGAACGAGCTGAGACTGACCCTGGCGAGCGGCGACTACGAGAGCGTCCGCGCCCTCAAGGAGGGCACGGTGGCGCCCGACGGGGTGGCGCTCAACGTGCTCACCGACATGGACTCGTCCACCCGGCACTGGCGCATGCTGCGCAACCGCGACTTCGACGTGTGCGAGCTCTCGCTGTCGTCCTATCTGGTGGCGAGGGACCAGGACTATCCGCTGGACGCCATCCCGGTGTTCTTGCACCGGCGCTTCCGCCACGGCTTCATCTTCGTCAACACCGAAGCCGGGATCGCCGAGCCCAAGGACCTGGTCGGCAGGCGGATCGGGGTAAAGACCTTCCAGACCACGGCGATCCTCTGGCTGCGCGGCATTCTGGAGCACGAATACGGCGTGCCCCATACCGAGGTGCAATGGGTCTCCGAGCTGATCGAGGACGTCGAGTTCGCGCCGAAGCCCGGGCTCAGGCTGGAGCGGGCGCCCGCCGGCAGGCGGGTCGAGGACATGCTGGCCGAGGGCGAGATCGATGCCTGCCTGCACGCCGACGTGATCGACCCCATCGTCGAGGGCGATCCGCGCGTCGGCCGCCTGTTCGAGAACTACGCCGAGATCGAGCGGGCGTATTTCAGGCGCACCGGGATCTTCCCGATCATGCACGTGACCGCGATCCGCCGGGAGCTGGTCGACGCCCATCCCTGGCTCGCGCAGAACCTGATAAACGCCTTCGAGGCGTCCAAGGCCGCCTCATACGCGAGGCTGCGCAACCCGCGCATCGTCCCGCTCGCCTGGTACAACAGCTATCGCGACGAGGAGGCCGCGTTCTTCGGCGGCGCGGACCCCTGGCAGTACGGGCTCGGCGAGGCGAACCGGCGCAATCTCGAGACCGCCATCTTCTACTCCCACGATTGCGGGCTGATCCGCCGCCGGCTCTCGGTGGACGACATCTTCGTCGAGCCCGCGAGCGACGCCGGACGGGCGCGGGCGAAGCGGGTGCAATGAGCCGCGCGCAATTTTGCGGAGGGCATCGGTGACCGACACCTGGCGCATCAGGCAGGCGGTCAGGATGCACCTCGCGCGGCCCGGCGACCGCGTCGGACGGCCGATCCCGCTCAGGACGGCGGTGATCTGGTGGTGCGCGCTCATGGCGATCTGCCTGCCGGGCGCGCTCTACTTCTTGGGCTGGCTGTAGGCGGCGCCGGGCGCCTCGGCCCCTTCCCGTCATGCCCGGACTTGATCCACTGCTGTCCGGTTTATTTTTGTGGACGGGT
>JAPPGP010000180.1 GCA_028821395.1 Defluviicoccus sp. | reverse complement strand
GGCGCGGGCGCGGGAGGCGGGCCCGGGCCGGGGGGGGGGGGGGCCCCCCCGGCGGCGCCCCCCCACCCCAATCCTTAAAAATCTATTCCCCACACCCCCCGGCTATCTTTTTCTCCCCTTCCTTCTCCCGGGCGGGCGCGCCCCCCTGCGCGACAGGCCCGCCCCCCGCAACAAGCCGGGGGGCGGGGCATGACGAGGGGAAGTAGCGGGAGGAAGGAGCGGCGGTGCGGACGAACACCCGGGCGATCCGGCGCCGGACGTCCTGGCCGGCCTGGCGCGCCAGATAGCGGTCCAGATCGGCAAGGCCGCAGCAAAGGGCCGCCCGGTCGTACCGTCTTCCGGGCCGCCGCGACCGTTCCCGTTCGACCGGGCGCCTCAGCCGTCGCCCAGGACGACGATCAGGTCCTTGGTGTCGACGGTGGTGCCGGCGGGCGCCACGACTTCGGCCACCACGCCGCCGCGTTCGGCGCGGATCACGGTCTCCATCTTCATCGCCTCGATGGCGACCAGCACGTCGCCCTCCTCCACCGCCTCGCCCGGGTTGAAGAACACTTTCACCACCATGCCCGGCATCGGCGCGCCGACATGGCCGGGATTGCCCTCCTCCGCCTTGGGCAGCGCCTCGCTGGCGGCGGCGGCGCCGCGGTCGGCGACGCGCACCGTCCGGGGCTGGCCGTTGAGCTCGAAGAAGACCGTGCATTCGCCCTTGCGGTCGGTCTCGCTGCGCGCGAGGTAGCGGACGATCAGGGTGCGCCCGCGCTCGATCTCGACGGCGATCTCCTCGCCGGGCTCCATGCCGTAGAAATAGACCGGCGTCGGCAGCACGCTGACATCGCCGTAATCGCGCTGCCGGGCGGCATAGTCGGCGAAGACCTGGGGGTACATCAGCCAGGAGGCGAACTCGGCGTCGCTGACCGGACGTTCGGCCGCTTCTTCGGCCCGCTCGCGCCCGGCGGCGAGATCGGCGTCGGGCATCACCGAGCCGGGGCGCACGGCGATCGGCTCCCTGCCCTTGAGGATCTTGTCCTGCAGCGCCTCGGGGAACCCGCCATGCGGCTGCCCCAGCTCGCCGGCGAACAGCGAGACCACCGATTCCGGGAAGGCGATCTCGCGGTCCGGGCTCGCCACGTCGTCCGGCGTCAGCCCGCCGGTGACCATCATCAGCGCCATGTCGCCGACCACCTTGGACGACGGCGTGACCTTGACGATGTCGCCGAACATGCGGTTGACCTCGGCATAGGTCCGGGACACCTCGGGCCAGCGCTGGTCGTCGATGCCGAGCGCGCGCGCCTGTTCGCGCAGATTGGTGTACTGCCCGCCCGGGATCTCGTGGTTGTAGACGTCCGACGTGCCGGCCCGGAAATCGCTCTCGAAGGCGCGGTAGAGGTTGCGCACCTGCTCCCAGTAGGTGGACAGCGTCATCACCTTCTCGGGGTCGATCCCGGGGTCGCGCGGCGAGTGGCGGAGCGCCGCGACGATCGAGCCGAAGCTGGGCTGCGAGGTGAGCCCGCTCATCGAATCCATCGCCGCGTCGACCGCGTCGACCCCGGCGTCCACCGCGGCGAGCACGCTGGCGGCGGAGATTCCGCTGGTGTCGTGGGTGTGGAAGTGGATCGGGATGCCGATCTCCTGCTTCAGCGTCTCGACCAGGATGCGCGCGGCCGCCGGCTTGCACAGACCGGCCATGTCCTTGAGGCCGAGGATGTGGGCACCCGCCGCCTCCAGCTCGCGGGCCAGCGCGACATAGTACTTCAGGCCGTATTTGGGGCGGCCGGGATCGGTGAGGTCTCCGGTGTAGCAGATCGCCGCCTCGCAGAGCCTGCCGGTCTCCAGCACCGCGTCCATCGCCGGGCGCATGTTCTCGACCCAGTTGAGCGCATCGAAGATGCGGAACAGATCGACCCCGCACGTGGCCGACTGGCGCACGAAATGGCGCACCACGTTGTCGGGATAGGTGGTGTAGCCGACGCCGTTCGACGCCCGCAGCAGCATCTGGGTCAGGATATTGGGCATCGCCGCGCGCAGCCGCTCCAGCCGGTCCCACGGGCATTCGTCGAGAAAGCGCATCGCCACGTCGAAGGTGGCCCCGCCCCAGCACTCGACCGAGAGCAGCTCGGGCAGCATGCGCGCGTAAGCCGGCGCGACGGCGGCGAGGTCGTGGGTCCGCACCCGCGTCGCCAGCAGCGACTGGTGGGCGTCGCGGAACGTGGTGTCGGTCATCAGCACCGGTTCCCGGTCGAGCATCCAGCGGGCGAAGCCTTCGGGCCCGAGCGCGTCGAGGAGCTGGCGCGAGCCGTCCGGCACCTCCGCCGCGGCGGCCTCGGGCGCGCCGGGCGCCTGGCGCGAAGGCGGCTCGGGCCTGCCTTCGACGGCGGGATTGCCGTTGACGATCACCTCGCCGACATAGCGCAGCAGCCTCGTCGCGCGGTCCTGCCTGCCGGCGAAGTCGAACAGCTCCGGCGTCTCGTCGACGAAGCGCGTCGTGCAGGCGCCTTCGAGGAATTGCGGATGGCCGATCACGTTCTCCAGGAAGGCGAGGTTGGTGGCGACGCCGCGGATGCGGAACTCGCGCAACGCCCGGTCCATGCGCCTGATCGCCTCGTCCAGCGTCGGCGCCCAGGCGGTGACCTTCTCCAGCAGCGAATCGTAGAACGGCGTGATGCGCGCACCGGAATAGGCGGTGCCGCCGTCGAGCCTGAGCCCGAACCCGGTGGCGCCGCGATAGGCGGTGAGCACGCCGTAATCGGGGATGAAGCTGTTCTCCGGGTCCTCGGTGGTCACCCGGCACTGCACCGCGTGGCCGTTCACCCTGATGTCGTCCTGGCCCGGGATTCCGGTCCCGGGCGCGCCGATCGCCGCCCCGTCGGCGATGCGGATCTGCGCCTTCACCAGGTCGACGCCGGTCACCGCCTCGGTGACCGTGTGCTCGACCTGGATGCGCGGGTTGACCTCGATGAAATGGAATGTGCCGGTGTCGTCGTCGACCAGGAACTCGACGGTGCCGGCGTTGTTGTAGTCGACCGCGCGGCCGATCCTGAGCGCGCAGTCGTGGATCGCAGCCCGGGTCTCGGCATCGAGATAATGCGCCGGCGCGCGCTCGACGATCTTCTGGTTGCGCCGCTGCACCGAGCAGTCCCGCTCGTGCAGATGCACCAGGTTGCCGTGGTCGTCGCCGAGGATCTGGACCTCGACATGGCGGGCGCGGCGGATCAGCTTCTCGAGATAGACCTCGTCATTGCCGAACGCCGCCAGGCACTCGCGCCGCGCCGCCTCGACCGCGTCCGCGAGCCCCGCCTCGTCCTCGATGGCGCGCATGCCGCGCCCGCCGCCGCCCCAGCTCGCCTTGAGCATGACGGGAAAGCCGACCGCGCGGGCGAGCCGCGCCGCCTCTTCGGCGTCGCGCGGCAGCGGGCCGGTCGCCGGCACCACGGGCACGCCGGCGGCCTCGGCGATCTCCCTTGCCGCGACCTTGTTGCCGAGCCGGCGCATGATCTCGGGCCTCGGGCCGACGAAGGCGATGCCCGCCGCCGCGCAGGCCTCGGCGAAGTCCGGGTTCTCCGACAGGAACCCGTAGCCCGGGTGGATCGCGTCCGCTGCGTTCTCGCGCGCCACGCGGATCGCCTCGTCGATGCTGAGATAGGCCTCGATCGGGCCCATGCCGCGGCCTATCGGATAGGCCTCGTCGGCCTTGAAGCGGTGCAGCGCGAAACGGTCCTCCTGGGAGTAGATGGCGATCGTCCGGATGCCGAGCTCGACCGCCGCGCGCAGCGCGCGGATGGCGATCTCGCTCCGGTTGGCGACCAGGATGCGGCGGAAATCGGTCTGCGGAGGGCTGATCACGGGGCGCCTGGCTCGGATGGGTGGAGGATTCTTGGCGGACCGGTTTGCGGCGAATTCTCGCACTTTGTCCCGCTTCCGGCCAGCGCTCAGACCCGGCGGCGCCGTTCCGCGGTCCGCGCCCATCCCCCATCGCCGTAGTCGATGACAAGGCGCCGAAGTTTTCGCTTGCACCGGAAATGCATGGAAGGATATCTAAAAGTGAATGACTAACGGTTTCCGCAACGCATTGCCCGACCTTCTGTTCATGAGAGCCGCGAGGAAAGACTATGACGGACCAGCCGAGCACCCGCGAAATTTACGTGGCCATCCTCGACCTGAGGGGCCGGATCGAAGCCCTGGCCTGGGATCTGACCGCCATCGAGGGCCGCATGGACCGGCTCGCGGGCGGAGAGAACGGCGAGTGCGGGCAGCACGGCACCGTCGAACGCCGCCTGGCGGCGGTGGCGAAGCTGCTGGCCGAGACCGCCGAGCGGTCGGCCCGGGTGGAGAACGGCGTCGCGGAGATCAGGGACGGCCTGGCGACCGCCGCCTCGGAGATGCCCGGCATGGGCGAGCGCATCTCCCGGGTCGAGGAGGATGTCGGCAATCTGTGCCGGCTGCTCGACCGGCAGCGACAGCAATAGCGACCGGTGGCCCGGTCGCCGGATTCGATCGGTCGGGCGGCGTCGGATCGCCCCGCCGCCCGGCATGCGCCGGGGATCGACGCGACCGGGATCGAAACGGTCCGGTTCGGCCATCATTTTCGATAATATACGTCAACACGAACAACACATTACTATAACAACCGACAGTCTCTACCAAGCCCCCTCACGGCAGCTCTATGATTAATACCTATGGTAACATACCGCAGGGGGCATGCGTGTACCGGTCGAGAAGACAGTTCCTGATCACCGCCGCGGCGGCAGCCGCGCTGCCCATGGCCGGTTGCACCGGCGGCCAGGGCGATCGCGCTTCCTATACCGGTCAGGTGCTCAGGCCGGGGAACCGGAACGCGGTCTTCGACTGGGTCGATGCGGTGCTACAGCAGGTGCGCGACCAGAGGCTGGCGCCGCCGCGGGCCGCCTATGTCTGCTCGCTGCCGATGGCGGCGGGGTTCCTGGCGGCGAACGGCATCGCCCGGACCTATGACGAGCCCTTCGGGATCGGTGCCGGCCCCGCCGGGGCGGACCCGGAAGTCGCCTACGGCGTCGCCTTCGCGATCGCCGCGGCGGAGGCGTTCCAGCAACCGTTCCTGTTCGAGCGGATCGCTTTCCTCAACCGGTTTCCGGGAAGCGAGGCGAAGACGCTCGGCGTCGAATGGGGCCGCAGGGTGGGCCAGAAGGTGCTCGAGATGCGGACCGGCGACGGGTCCGAGCCCAGCAAGGTGAACTACTATCTCGGCCGCTACCCGAGGCGCACCGATTCGCTCCGCTGGCGTCCGACGGGCCCGTTCTACGGCGCCAGCCCCGGCCCCGCCTTCGCGACCTTCGAACGCTGCCTCTATCCCGGCCACGGCAAGATCGTCCCCTGGACGATGAGCGGCGGCGCGCAGTTCCGCGCGCCCGACTTCCACGACCCCGCGAGCCCCGAATTCGCCGAGGAATACGACACCATCCGCCGTCTCGGCGGCGCCGACAGCGGGATGCGTACCGCCGACCAATCGGAGATCGCCCTGTTCTGGGAGGACGGGCCCTGGGGCATCACCCCGTCCGGGCACATGATCTGCATCGGCGTCCAGCTGCTGCAGGATTGCGGCCTCGGCTTCGTCGATCTCGCCCGCGCCTTCGCGCTGATCGGGATGACCCAGTGCGACGCGTCGATCTTCGCCTGGGACAGCAAGTGCCATCACGACATCGTCCGGCCCGAGAGCGCGATCCGCGTCCGCGCGCCGGCGTTCGGCAACCCCGACCCGCGCGTTGTCGCCGAGCCCGGCTGGCGCAGCTACATCCCGACCCCGGAATTCCCCGCCTACCCGTCGGGGCATTCGGCCTTCGCCGCCGCCGGCGCGGAGATGATCGCGCTGATCCTCGGCCGCGACCACGTCTCGTTCTCGGGCCGCTCGCCCGACCTCGTCCTCTGGCCGCAGCTTCGCGGCGTCACACGGCGCTGGACCAGCCTGCGCCAGGTGGCGGAAGAGAACGGGATGAGCCGGCTCTATGGCGGCGTCCACTGGGAAATCGACCATACGGAAGCCGTCAAGGCGGGCCGGGCGATCGCGCGCCAGGCGTTCCGCGCGACGTTCCCGCGAAAGGCCTGACGCGTGACCGCTTACCGGACCGGTCGCGCCCTGCTGGTCGCGGCGGCCGCCGCGTCGAATTTCGAGCCAGCGGCGGCGCAGGAAATCCCGATCAACTATGAGCGCCTGTCCTCGATGGAGGAGCCGCTGGCGGCCGAGCTCGGCGATCTCACCTTCACCCTGACCGGGCTGCTCGACGCGCCGGTTGCCGCCGGCCTCGCGGACGACCGGTCCGCCGAGGCGGGTCTCGTCGGCAACTTCCAGGCCGGCGCCCTCGTCCAGCTGCAAAACCGCTGGCGGGTGAGCCTCGCCTATTTCGGGCAATACGCGACCGACCCGCGATTCGGCGCGCGGCCGGACCGGGAATACACCGACAACGCACCTGACGGTTCTAAGTGTCTGATTTGACTGCGATATTTCTCCGTTTCT
>JAPPGP010000012.1 GCA_028821395.1 Defluviicoccus sp. | reverse complement strand
GCGTCAGGATCTCGCCCCTGCGGCATCCCGTCAGCAGAAGGAGGCGGACGATCGCCACCTGATGCGGGAACGCGGCCGCGTGCTTCGACAGCACCGCCGAGAGGCGGCGGAGTTCCTCGTCCGAGAGAAACCGCTCGCGCCCCTTGCGGCGGTAGCGGCGGATACCCCGGCACGGGTTGGAGCCCTCGGGCCTGAGCCCCATCGCCTCGGCCTCGCGCATGATGACCGAGAGCACCGGCATCGACCGGTCGGCCGCGACGGGCGTCGCGCGCAAGGACGCGAACCAGTTGCGGACGTCCCGCGCGTCGATCTCCGCGACGGGCCGTCCCGAGAAGCGCGGCAGGATCTGGTTCCTGAGGTAGCCCCGGTTCACCTCAAGGGTCCGTGGCTTCCAGATCCGCTCATACCGGGCGAACACGGTCGCGGCGACGGTCTCGAAGAGCGTTTCGTCCGGCCGGGGCGGCGCGTTCTCTCCCCTCTTGATCGCGGCGAGCATGCCGGTCGCGCGGGACCGCGCCTCGCGGACGCCGATCGATCCGGCGTCGCCGACGATCTTCCAGACGCGCACGCCGTCATGCTGACAGTGGACGAAGAAGCGCTTCTTTCCCGAGGGCGGCACCCGGACGCCGAAGCCCCGGAGCTTACCGTCGCGGACTTCGTAGGAGGTCTTGCGGGGACCGAGCGCCGCGATTCGGGCGTCGGTAAGGGCGGTTCCGGCCATGCATGTTCTCCCGTTGGCGGTTGCAGCAGGGAACGGGAGGGAACGAAATCCGTCCCTTCTGCAACCGGGTTGGGGAGAAAAAACGACCCTTTTTCAGCTACTTAGCACCGCAAGGTGCGTCGTGGGTGTGGAGCCGTTCGAGCCGGTACTTGTTCTCCTCCAGCATCCGGAAGGCCTCGACATAGGCGTCGCGGGCCTGGGAATAGACGCCCCTGAGAGCGAGCTCCTTGTAGATCACCGCCTCGACATCGAGCGCGACGACCTGGTCCTTCGCCTTGATACCGCTCAACACCACGGTGCCGCCGATCCTGGTCCCGGCGATCGCGTCCTCGACCGCGGACGCGGCGCCCGGCACCACGTCGAGCGCGACATCGACGCCGCGCCCGCCGGTGATCGCCATGACGCGCTCGACGACGTCCTCGCGGTCGGCCTCGATGGTGTGGTCCGCGCCGAGCGCCTCGGCGAGGCGAAGCTTGTAGGCGCTGCGCGCCGTCCCGGTGACGATGACGGTGCCGGCCCCGGCCTCGCGCGCGGCGACCACCGCGCCGAGCCCGCGCTGGCCGTGGCCGAGGATCAGGACGGTGTCGCCCATCGCGGTCCGCGGCACCTGCACCGCCCAGCGGATTCCGGCGGCGATCGGCTGGTAGAGCAGCGCGAGCGCCAGCGGCATGCTCTCGGGCAGTTTGTGCAGCATGGTGCGTTCGTGCAGGTGGATGTACTCGCTGTAGCCGCCCCACAGCCCGTGCCCCACGTCGCGCGGCGTGTAGCCGTAGCAGGGCGGCGCGCCGGGCGGCATCAGCGAGCGGCAGTTGTGATAGGCGCCGCCGAGGCAGAGCGCGCAGCGCCCGCAGGAGAGATGCGGCTCCAGCGCCACCCGGTCGCCGACGCCGACGCCCCATGACCGGGCCGCCTCCGCGCCGATCTCGGCGATCCGCCCGACCGGCTCATGGCCCGGGATCACGGGGTAGCGCATTATGCCCTTGGCGGCGAAATTGCCGCGATACTGGTCGACATCCGAGCCGCAGAGGCCGCAGGCCTCGACCCTGAGCAGCGCCTCCTTCGGCCCGACCGGCGGCACCTCGTGCTCGTCGGGCTCGATGCGGCGGTCCGCGACCTGGACCATGACTCTGGATTTCATGCGCCGCCTCCCGCGCCATGGACGAAAAGCCTATCGGCTGGCCGGCGGGCCAACAACCGAGCACAATTGGTCGATGGAACCGGTAGCGCTCCCCCGGCTCAGCCTCGCCGAACGCGACCGACGCTACGTGGCGGTGCGGGCGGCGATGGCGGAGATCGGCCTCGACTGCATCGTCGCGCCCCAGAACACCGGCGAGTGGGACGCCCGCCAGCCCGATGTCCGCTACCTGACGACCATCGGCGGCGGCGGCACCGCGGCGGCGGCGGTCTTCCCGGCCAGGGGCGAGCCCACGGCGATCGTCCGCGAGCCGCGGCGGGTGGATTTCTGGCGTGCGGCGCAGGGCTGGGTCGCGGACATCCGCGCCACCCGCGAAGGAAGCTGGGGCGAGGCGATGGCGTCCGCCCTTTCCGATCACTGCGGCGGCCGGGCGCGGGTCGGCATCGCCGGGCTCGAAGGCGTGCTGCGGTTTCCCGACGGCACGGTGTCGTCGGGCGAGCTCCACGCCCTGCGACAGGCCTTCCCGGAGGCCGCGTTCGTCGATGCGACCGGGCTCATGCACGACATACGGCAGGTGAAGAGCGCCGAGGAGATCGCGCTGATCGAGCGCGCCCAGGCCTGCGCGGACACGATCGGCGCGGCGGTGTTCCAATACGCCCGGGCGGGCGTCAGCGAGCATGCGCTCTATGCCGAGATGATGGCGGCCCATATCCGCAGCGGCGGCGAGGTGCCGGCGATGCTGCTGGTCGGCATCGGCAAGGCGCCGAGCCAGACCTTCCTGATGCCGACCTTCCGTGCGCTGGAGCAGGGCGACATCCTGATCTGCGAATCCGAGATCAAGCATGCCGGCTACATGGCGCAAAGCATCGAGGCGGTCTCGCTCGGCCCGCCCGGGGCGGATTACGCACGCATGTTCGAGGCCTCGCTCGACTGCTTCGAGATGCTGCTGGAGGCGTTCAGACCGGGCGTTCCCTATGCCGAGCTCATCCGCCTGTGGGGCGCGCATATGGAGGCGGCGGGGCTCAGGGCGGCGCCGACCATGGGCCACGGGCTCGGTCTCGGCCAGGACGGGCCGACCACGCGGCCGGGCGGCGACGCGCGGGGCCGCACGGTCGAGGTGGGGCACTGCTTCATCCTCAAGCCGTGGGCGACATCGGCCGACGGCGCGCGGGCGATCCGCGCCGGCAACACCATCGTGGTGGAGGAGAACGGCGCGCGGCGGCTCGGCCGTCTGGCGATGGAGTTCAGGGTCGTCTGAAGCCGGGATCAGACGTTGAAGATGTCGATCGGCCCGACGATGCGGTCGTCGAGCACGTGGACCGTCTTGCGCGCGATCTTCAGCCCCTCCCCGGCCCGCCTCAGCACATAGGCGTAGCGGCCGGCGCGCAGGATCGGCGGGTCGGTCCGGCGGAAGCTGTTGACCAGCCAGGTGGCGGACACCTCGATCTCCGCATCCCCGGCCCTCACCGCCCGGACGTTGCTCACCAGATGGGCGGTGTGGGGCAACGGCGCGCTGGCGAAGGAATCCCCGCCTTCGATGCGGAAGATGCGCGCCTCCAGCCCGGCGCGGTCGAGATAGATCAGGCTGACGTCGTTGTCGGGATCCTCGCTGAACCCCTCCTCGCCGGCGAGCGCCGGCGCCCAGAACAGCGCATCTTCGGCATAGAGCGCGAGCCACGCCTGCCACTCCCGCCGGTCGAGGTGCCAGGCCTCGCGGTAGAGGAGTTCGGCGGCCTCGGCGGTCAGCGCCGCATCGAAGCTCACGGCCCGTCCATCCAGCGCCGCCATTCGCGCCAGAAGGCGTAGAACGGTGTCTCGCTCTCGCGCCCGGGATTGCTGTAGAGCGGCGCCGCGCCGAGTTCGCGCGCGGCATCGTCGGCGCCTGCGATCATCGTCGCGCGGCCGAGCGCGAGGTCGTTCCACGCCGCCCCGCCGGCGGCGAGCGAACCGGCATGGGCGACCTCCATCGCGCGCACGTCGTCCGGCACGGCGAGGCTGGAGGGCAGGAAGAAGTCCTCGTATTTGCGGATCCGGGCGCGCCTCGCCTCGGCGCTCTCGCCGATGGGGGCAAGGCACCAGGTGTCGATCTCGGTGAGGTCGACGGCCACCGGGCGCCACAGCCGGATACAGGTCGAGGCGACATCGTTGAGGAAGAAATTGGGGAAGATGGTGACGGTGCGGCCGCGGTCGATCATCCAGCGCGCCTTGCCCAGGCCGAACCGCGCGACCAGCGCCGCGCGCGCCTCGTTCAGCGGGGCGGATTCGGGCGAGCCGCGGTCCGACCAGTTGATCATGTGCCCGTTGCCCATGTCGTAGCCGCCGGACCGGATGCTTTCGAGATCGAGAATGCGGCTCGCCTCGGTCCGGGCGCGGGCATCGCCGGTCTCGCCCGCGAGCGCCTCGCGCTGGCGCACCGCATGGGCGAAGTTCCGGTGCACCGTGGCGACGTGATAGCCGTCGGTCGAGTTCTCGGTCTGAAGCTTCCAGTTGGCCCGCATGACATAGGTGCTCTCGCCCTTCAGCACCTCCATCCCCTGTTCCGACTGGTCGGCCATCAGGTCGATGAACGGCCGCGCGCCGCCGAGGAAGCTCTCCAGATCCTCGACTTCCGCATCCAGGCAGGCGAAGACGAAGCCGCGATAGCCGGCGACCCGCGCGACCGGCTTGAGATCCGTGCCGAGCCTCTCCAGCGCCTCCCGGCTGTAGCCCTCGTCCCTTCCCCGCACCCGGATGCACTTGCCGTCGGCGTTGAACGCCCAGCCGTGGTAGCGGCAGGTGATGGTGGGCTGCACCCCACCCCGCCCGCGCGTCAGCATCGAGCCGCGATGCGGGCAGGAATCGTGGAAGCAGCGGATCTCGCCGTCGAGACCGCGGATCGCGAAGACGGGGAAGCGCCCGATCGTCCCCCGCACATAGCTGCCGCGCCGGCGCAGCTGGCTCTCGTGGCAGACATAGTTCCAGCAGCGCCCGAAGATCCGCTCCAGCTCGCGCTCGAACAGCGCGGGCTCGACGAAGGCGCCCCGCCTGACCCGGAACGCCCCGGGGCGGTCGTCGACGAAGCTGCGGGCCGGGCTCTCGGTCATCGCGGGCGCGATGGTCCGGGGCGCCGCGCCGGCTGTCAACTGGACGGCGCCCGCGCTGTGGCTAAGATGCGCCGCTTCTGCTGCGGTGGAGAGGGATAGCCGGGTGACTGAGAAGGACGGGCTCGCGGCCAGCCGAAAGCCGGTCGCGTTCGGCGACATGCGCGGCTGGATCGAGGCGCTCAGGGCGGCGGACGAGCTGCGCGAGATCGACGCCGAGGTCGACTGGGACGTCGAGCTCGGGACGATCTACCGCATGGCGCAGGGCAAGGGCGACCGCCCCGCCTTCCTGTTCCGCAACATCAAGGACTACGGCGCCGGCGCGCGCTGCCGCGAGGTGTTCGTCGGCGGCCAGGGCGCCTATTCCCGCCTCGCCATGATGTTCGGCCTGCCGCGGGATACGCCGATCCGCGACCTGGTGTGGATCTGCCGCACCATCTTCAACGAGCGCATCCCGCCGGTGACGGTGGAGACCGGCCCGGTCAAGCAGAACGTGCTGACCGGCGGGGACATCGACCTGCTGTCCTTCCCGGTGCCGAAGTGGAACCGGCTGGACGGCGGGCGCTACGTGCTGACCTATGCCGGCTGCGTGACCAAGGACCCCGATACCGGGCTGCACAATGTCGGCATCTATCGCGGCATGGTGGGCGGGCGGGACGCGATCCCCGTGCTGATGTGGCGGGCCCAGCACTGGGGCGGGCATTTCACCAAGTACGAGGCGCGGGGCGAGAAGATGCCGGTCGCCTTCGTGCTCGGCTGGGAGCCCTCGCTCGGCTTCACCGCCGGCGCCCCGGTGCCGCGCGATATCTCGGAATACGACGTGATGGGCGCGATCCGGGGCGCAGCCGTCGAGCTCGTCCCCTGCGAGACGGTGCCGCTCCTGGTGCCGGCGAGCGCCGAGATCGTCATCGAGGGCTGGATCGACCCCGACCCCGCGAGCTTCATGGAAGAGGGGCCCTACGCCGAGTTCACCGGCTATTACGCGACCGAGCGGACGCCCAAGCACACCGCCCGGGTGACCTGCATCACCCACCGCGACGACCCGATATTCCGCGGCACGGTCGAGGGCGCGCTTCCCTACAGCTATGCCGAGAACGCGATCATGAGCTCGATCCAGCGTTCGGCGACGGCGTGGAACGCGCTGGAGCGGGCCGGCGTGCCGGGGGTCACCGACGTGTTCGGCATGCCGATCCACGCCGGGGTCAACATGGCGGTGCAGATCCGCCAGTCCTATCGCGGCCAGGCCAAGCAGGTGGCCTCCGCGCTGTGGGGCGATTCGTCCTCGCATGTGCGCTACAAGCACGTCATCGTCGTCGACGAGGACATCGACATCCACGACTACGCCGCCGTCGACTGGGCGCTCGCCTGGCGGGTCAATGCCGGCGAGGGCGATATCGTGATCTTCCCCGGCACCTGGGGCGCCGGGCTCGACCCCTCGGTGCGGCGGAGGGATGCCGACGTGCACCTGTTCGGCACCGGCAAGTGGCACCGGGTGCTGATCGACGCCACGATCAACCTCGACTACCCGCCCGAGCGCGACGGCCGCCGCTACCCGCCGACGGTCGAGCCGATGGAAGAGGACAGGCGCGCCGCGCTCGCGCGCTGGTCGGCGCTCGGCCTCGACGATCTGAAATAGCCGCATATCCGAAGGGAGTACGCGATGGACCAGCCCGAAGGTCTCTCCAACCGCTTGCAGCCGCGCCAGTTCGGCGACCTGCGCGGCTGGATCGAGGCGCTCGACATCGCGGGCGAGCTCCAGCGTATCGGCGCCAAGGTGGACTGGGACTGCGAGCTCGGCACCATCGCGCGCAAGACCTTCGGCACCGGCCACGGCCCGGCGCTGCTGTTCGACAACATCGCGGGGTACGGCCCGGACGACGACGTCTGGTCGCGCGCGGTGTTCACCGGCGGGCTGTCGAACTATTCCCGGGTCGCGATGATGCTGGGCCTGCCGCAGGACGCGCCGGTCCGCGACCTGGTGCTGGCCACTCGGCACTATCTTCAGCAACGCGTCCCGCCCGCCGAGGTCAAGACCGGCAAGGTCAAGGAGAACGTCGTCACCGGGGACGACATCGACATCTACAAGGTGCCGGTGCCGCGCTGGCACCGCGAGGATGGCGGGCGCTACATCAACACCTACTCGGCGACGGTCACCATGGATCCCGACAACGGGGTCCACAATATCGGCATCTATCGCGGCATGCTGGGCCAGAAGGACACCTTGCCGGTGCTGCTCTGGCGGGCGCAGAACTGGGGGGTCCACTTCCAGAAATGGGAGGACCGGGGGATGAAGATGCCGGTCGCGCATGTCTATGGCTGGGAGCCGGCGATGCCCTACTGCGCCTCGGCGCCGGTGCCGACGGGCGTGTCGGAGTACGACGTGATGGGCGCGATCCGGGGCGAGCCGGTGCCGCTGGTCAAGTGCGAGACCTCGGACCTCCTGGTGCCGGCCGACGCCGAGATGGTGATCGAGGGGTTCATCGACCCCGACCCGGCGACCTTCGAGCCGGAGGGCCCGTTCGGCGAGTACACCGGCTATTTCGGCGGCGACCAGGGCCCCAAGCACGTCACCAAGGTGACCTGCGTGACCTATCGCGACGGCTCGATCCATCGCGGCACGCTGGAGGGCACGCTGCCCAAGATGCTCAACGAGAACTCGATCACCTCGTCGATCCAGCGCGCCGGCGTCGCCTGGAACGTGCTGGAGCGCGCCGGGGTTCCGGGCATCACCGACGTGCACTGCGCGCCGGCCAATAACGGCACCACGCTGATGATCCAGATGCGCCAGACCTATCGCGGCCAGGCCAAGCAGGCGGCGGCGGCGATCTGGGGGTCGAACGCCTCCCACCTGCGCTACAAGAACATCTGGGTGGTCGACGAGGACATCGACATCCACGACTACGGCGCGCTCGACTGGGCCTTCGCCTACCGGGTGAACGCGGCCGAGGACGACATCGTGTTCTTCCCGGGCTCGTGGGGCTCGCTGCTCGACCCCTCGACCCGGCTCAAGGACCGCGACCCGATGCTGTACGGCACCGGCAAGTGGTGCCGGGTGCTGATCGACGCCACGGTCAATCTCGACTTCGAGCCGGAGGAGGCCTATGGCGGCGACCGCTACCCGCCGATGGTGACCCCGCACGACGTGGACATGGAGCTTGTCGACAGCCGCTGGGAGGAGTACGGCTTCGAGCCGGAGGAGTGAGGCGCGATCGCTCCGGCCCGGCTTTTCCCACAATTCGTCATGCCCGGACTTGTTCCGGGCATCTCTCTCGGCAAGACCCGCCCATCGCCGGGCAAACGGATGGATGGCCGGAACAAGTCCGGCCATGACGTGTGAATCGGAACGCTACCGCCGCTCCCGGAAGAAGGCCCGCAGCAGGGCCGCCGCCCGGACCTCGCCGATGCCGCCGTAGATCTCGGGGCGGTGGTGGCAGGAGGGTTGCTCGAAGATCCGCGCGCCGTGCTCGACGCCGCCGCCCTTCGGATCGGCGGCGCCGAAATAGAGCCGGCGGATGCGCGCGAAGGCGATCGTCTGGGCGCACATCGCGCACGGCTCCAGCGTGACATAGAGATCGCAATCCGCGAGCCTGGGAACCCCGAGCCGCCGGGCGGCCTCGCGGATCGCCAGCATCTCGGCATGCGCGGTGGGATCGGCGTCGCGCTCGGTCCGGTTGGCCGCCTCGGCCAGCGCCGCGCCGCTCCGCGCGTCGACGACCACCGCGCCCACCGGCACCTCGCCCGCCGCGCCTGCCGCCTCGGCGAGCGTCAGCGCGCGGTCCATCCAGCTCTCGGCGGATCGGGGCATCGGCGCACCATCCGGCCGGCGCGGCGGGCGGTCAAGCCGGCGACTGGGGCAGCGCGGGAAATCGCGGTAGAGTGCGGCCGATGAAACGACCGGTGATTGGCCTGACGCTCGATTCCGAGCCCGCCGGTGGCTATTCCGGCTCGCCGTGGTACGCGATCCGCGAGAACTATTGCGGCGCGGTGATCCGGGCGGGCGGGCTGCCGCTGCTGCTGCCGCACGAGCCGGAATGCGCGGCGGACTATCTCGACCGCATCGACGGGCTGGTCGTCACCGGCGGCGCCTTCGACGTCGATCCGGCGCTGTTCGGCGCCACGACCCGGCACGAGACGGTGACCACCAAGGACCGACGCACCGCGTTCGAGAAATCGGCGACCGAGGGCGCGCTCGCGCGCGACATGCCGGTGCTCGGCATCTGCGGCGGTCAGCAGCTGCTCAACGTGGTTCTGGGCGGCACGCTGATCCAGCACATCCCGGACGAGGTCGAGGGCGCGCTCGCGCACGAGCAGCCCAACCCGCGCACCGAGCCCGGCCACACGGTCTCGGTCGCGCCGGGCACGAAGCTGCGCGAGATCGTCGGCGCCGCCGAGATGGCGGTCAACAGCGCCCACCACCAGGCGGCGCTCGATGTCGGCGAGGACGTGCTGATCGATGCCCGCGCGCCCGACGGGGTGATCGAGGGCATCGAGAGCACGCGGCACCGCTTCTGCCTTGGCGTACAATGGCACCCCGAATACGAGATCGACCAGGGGGATGCCAGGATCTTCAAGGCCTTCGTCGCGGCCTGCCTCCGCTGACACCGGACGCGCCGGCGAACGGATCGCGAAATACCTCGCGCGCGCCGGTCTCTGCTCGCGCCGCGAGGCCGAACGCTGGATCGCCGCCGGCCGGGTCGCGGTCGACGGCGCGGTGCTGTCGACCCCGGCCACGCTGGTCGACGGCCAGAGCGCGGTCACCGTGGACGGCAAGCCGGTCGGAGCGCCGGACCGGCGGCGCGTCTGGCGCTATCACAAGCCGCGCGGGCTGATCTGCACCAACGACGACCCGCAAGGACGCCGGACGGTGTTCGACGCGCTTCCCGCCGGCCTGCCGCGCGTGGTCTCGGTGGGACGGCTCGACATCGCCTCGGAAGGGCTGTTGCTGCTCACCACCGATGGCGGGCTCGCCGGCAAGCTGGAACGCGGCGACTGGACAAGGCGCTACCGCGTGCGCGCCTTCGGGACGGTGGACGAGACCCGCCTCGCCGGGCTCGCGGGCGGCACGGTGGTGGACGGCATCGCCTACGGCCCGATCCAGGCGCGGCTCGACCGGACCGAGGGGCGCAATTCCTGGCTCACCGTCAGCCTCACCGAGGGCCGCAACCGCGAGATCAAGCGCGTGTTCCAGAGCCTGGGCCTTGCCGTGAACCGCCTGATCCGCACCGGCTACGGGCCGTTCCTGCTGGGTGGGCTGGCGCGCGGCTCGCTCGCCGAGGTGACGGAGAAGGTGCTGACGGAACAGCTCGGCCGTGCGCATCGTCGGCGGTAGGCATCGCGGGCGCCGTCTCGCCGCGCCCGGGGGAACGGCGATCCGGCCCTCCGGCGACCGGCTGCGCGAAGCGCTGTTCAACATTCTGCTGCACGGCGACTTCCCGGACATCGCAGGCGCGGAGGTGCTCGACGCCTTCGCCGGGACGGGCGCGTTCGGGCTCGAAGCCCTGTCCCGCGGCGCCGCGCGCGCGACCTTCATCGATCGCGACGTGACCTGGGTGCGCCGCAACGCGGCGGCGCTGGGCGAGGGCAACGTCGTGACGATCGAGGCCGACGCCCTCGCCCCGCCGCCGGCGCCGGGCCCGGTCGACATCGCCGTCCTCGACCCGCCCTACGGGCAGGGCCTGGCGGGGCCGGCGCTGGCGGCGCTTGTCCAGGCGGGATGGATCGGCCCCGCCACCTGCGCCATCGTCGAGGTGGAGCGCGACGAAGCCCTGGATGCGGCGGGCTTCTCGACGGTCAGTCGGCGAAACTACGGCGCCGCGCAGCTGCTGTTCCTGAAGGGGGAGCGGTAAGCCCCGTCACCGCAGGCGCGGCGGCACGCGTACCCTCTCCGGCACCCGCGCCCCCAGACCCTCCGCCTCGGCGCGGGCGAGCACCTCGATGCCCAGCGCAAGGTCGGAGAGACCCATGCCGACGGCCTTGAACAAGGTGAGGTCGCAGCCGGAGGGGCGGCGACGGTCCTCGGCGACCAGCCGCGAGATCGGGCGCACCGCCTGCCAGCGGGCATCGTCCTCGCCGAAGCGCTCGCGGAACTCGGCCGACAGCGCGCGCACCCCATCGACCGTGTCGACGGCGATGACGCTGCAGCGCTCGAACACGTCCTGGGCGAACTCGACGCGGACCGGCACGATCGCCCCCATCGCGTTGAGATGGGCGCCGGGCGCGAGCATCGCCGCGTCGAGGAACGGCTCGGTCGCGTTGGTGATCGCGGTGACGATCGGGGCGTCCGCCGCCGCCTCGGCAACGCTCGCGGCGGGGACCGTCCGGATGCCGAGCTCGTCCACGATCCGCCGGGCGAGCGCCTCGCGCGCCTCGGCGCGGCGGCTGAACACGCGGATCTCCTCGATATCCCTCACGGCGGCGCAGGCGGCCGCGTTGGGAAGCGCCTGCTTGCCGGTGCCGATCAGGGCGAGGCAGCGCGCGTCCGCCGGCGCCAGCCTGGCGGTGCCGACGCCGGTCATGGCGGCGGTGCGCATCTGGCCCAGCGCGGTCGCCTCGATGACGGCGCGCAGCCGCCCGTCCTCCAGCGAGAACAGCACCAGCACGGTCTGCGAGGCGCCGCCGACATTGACCCAGGTCTTGGTGCCGCAGATCCCGGCACCCGCCACCGAGGCGCCGATCGCGTGCATCGCGTCGTTGGCGGCGACCATGAGATGGGTCTTGGGCAGGTTGGCGGCGGCGCCGCCGGCCTCCATCGCCAGTGCCCGTTCGAGGGCGGCGATCGCATCGGGCAGCGCCATCGTCGCGGTCACGTCGGCCTCGGTGATCCAGATCGGCGCCGCGCCCATGCCTCGTCCCCCTCCTGCTTCTCGCCGAGTCTAGCCGATTGCGCGGCGGAGAGAGGCGCGAGATACTTCCGCACCGCGCCGGGCGGGACGGCTCGCGCGCGGGACTGTCAGCTACGAACAAAGGGGGAAGACGTGAGACACATAGCCAAGACGGCGGCCCTGGCCGCGGCCGTATCGCTTGCGGCCGGCGCGGCCACGGTCGCGTCGTCCTCGGACGCGGCGGCGGCGTGGAAGCCGAAGAAACCCGTCGAGTTCGTCATCATGGCCGGCAAGGGCGGCGGCGCCGACCGGCTGGCCCGCTTCATCCAGGGCATCATCAAGAAGCACAAGCTCGCCGCCCTGCCGCTGGTGCCGATCAACAAGGGCGGCGGGTCCGGCGCCGAGGCGCTGCGCTACCTCAAGGACAAGCAGGGCGATCCTCATGTGATCATGGCGACGCTCAACAGCTATTACACCACCCCGCTGCGCAACCCGGGACTCGGCGTCGACATCTCGAAGTTCACCCCGATCGCGCGGCTGGCCGAGGACACCTTCCAGCTCTGGGTCCATTCCGACACCAAGATCATGTCGGTCGAGGACTATGTGGCCGCGGTCAAGAAGGCCGGTCCGAAGGACTGGAAGATGGGCGGCACCGGCAAGGGCCAGGAGGATTCGCTGGTCACCGCGATGCTGGAGAAGGCATACGGGATCAAGGTCACCTACGTGCCGTTCAAGGGCGGCGGAACGGTGGCCAAGCAGCTCATCGGCAAGCACATCAACTCGACGGTCAACAACCCGTCCGAGCAGATCGGCTTCTGGAAGGCCGGCAAGTCGCGCGCGCTGGCGACGTTCACGCCCAAGCGGCTGAAGGCGTTCCCCGACGTGCCGACCTTCGCCGAGCTGGGACAGAACCTGTCCTACTTCATGCAGCGCAGCGTGGTCGCCCCGGGCGGCATCCCGGCGGACGCGGAGGCCTACTACGTCGACCTGTTCGACAAGGTCTACAAGTCCGAGGACTGGCAGAACTACCTGTCGAGCAAGGGGCTGCTGCCCGGCTGGCTGACCGGAAAGGGGCTCCAGGACTACTTCGTCGCGGAGCGTGAAGCGCATCGCAAGCTGCTGATGGCGATGGGCGAGATCAAGTAGCCGACACTTGCGCATCCGGCCCGGCGCCCGGGCGCCGGGCCGGATATCTCCGGCTTTCCCGTCACAGGAGCCGCCGCCGATGCGCCGCGCGGAGCTCGTCATGGCCCTGTTCATGGCGGCGTTCTCGGTCTACATCATGTGGAAGTCGGCCGAGCTTCCGGTCGGCTGGATCGAGGGCGAGGGGCCGGGCGGCGGCGCCTTCCCGTTCTGGCTCGCCGCCGGCATGCTGGTCTGCTGCGGCTGGATCGTGCTGCGCTGGGCGCGGCGCCAGAGCCCGCCGTCGCGCTCGGAAGAGCCCTATATGGACCGCACCGCGCTCCGGGTCTTCGCCATCGGCGCGGGCTCGCTGCTGGTGATGATCGGGCTGATCCATGTCGTCGGGGTCTATGTGGTGATCCCGCTCTATCTGATCTTCTACATGCGCGGGATCGGCCACCACGCCTGGTCGGTGACCGCCCCGCTCGCCATCGCCATGCCGGTGGCGACCTTCCTGTTCTTCGAAATCGCGCTCAAGATCACCCTGCCCAAGGGGTACACGGAGCCCGCCTTCTACCCGCTCTACGAGCTGCTGCTGTAATGGAGATCCTCGCCCTCCTGCTCGAAGGCTTCGCGGTCGCGCTCGAGCCGGTCAACCTCGCGCTGATCGTCGCGGGCTGCATCGCCGGGCTGTTCATCGGCGCGATGCCGGGGCTGGGCTCGGTCAACGGGGTGGCGATCCTGCTGCCGATGACCTTCCTGGTGCCGCCGACCTCGGCGATCATCTTTCTCGGCTCGCTCTACTACGGCGCCATGTACGGCGGCGCGATCAGCTCGATCATGCTGGGCATCCCGGGCGCCTCGACGGCGGTGGCGACGACCTTCGACGGAAGGCCGATGGCGCTCCAGGGCAAGGCGGACCGGGCGCTGGTCGCCGCCGCCACGGCGTCCTTCGTCGGCGGCACGATCTCGGTGGTGCTGTTCACCCTGTTCGCCCCGCCGCTCGCCGATTTCGCGCTGGCCTTCGGCCCGCCGGAGGAGTTCGCGCTGCTGCTGCTCGCCTTCGCCACCTTCATCGGGCTCGGCGGCGACGACATCCCGAAGACCCTGTTCTCGATCTGCATCGGGCTGATGTTCTCGGCCGTCGGGCTCGACATCGTGAGCGGCGACCCGCGGCTGATCTTCCTCGACCTGCCGGGCTTCTATCACGGCATCAACTTCCTGGTGCTGGCGATCGGCATCTACGGCATCGGCGAGATCCTGTGGACGGTCGAGACCACCAGGGGCGAGATGGTGGTGAGCCGCGCCGCGGTCAGCGTTCGCGGCGTCGCCCGGGCGCTGGCCGATCTGCGCCACAACATCCGCTCGATGCTGATGGGCTCCTTCCTCGGCTATTTCGTCGGCATCCTGCCGGCCGCCGGCGCGACGCCGGGCTCGCTGATGGCCTATGGCGTCGCCCGCACCATGTCGAAGAACCCGGAGACCTACGGCAAGGGCAATGTCGACGGCGTGGTCGCGCCCGAATCGGCCAACAACGCGGCCAGCACCGGCTCCATGCTGCCGATGCTGACGTTGGGCATCCCGGGCTCGCCGACCACCGCGATTTTGCTCGGCGGCATGGTGATCTGGGGGCTCGAGCCCGGCCCCTTGCTGTTCATCGAGCACAAGGAATTCGTCTGGGGGCTTATCGCCAGCCTCTACGCGGCCAATCTCTTCGCCCTGCTGATCAACATCGCCTTCATCCCGGCCTTCCTGATGGTGCTCAGGATGCCGTTCACCATCCTCGCGCCGGTCATCTTCATCCTCTGCGTGGTCGGCGGCTACGCGCCGACCCAGGACATGCACGACGTGTGGCTGATGCTGATCTTCGGCGTCATGGGCTATCTGATGCGCAAGCTCGACTACCCGCTCGCGCCGGCCGTGCTCGCCATCGTCCTCGGCCCGCTCGCCGAGGCCTCGGTGCGCCAGTCGCTGATCATGGCGCACGGCTCGTTCGGCATCTTCTTCGACCGGCCGATCTCGGCGATCATCATGGCGATCGCCATCGCCCTGTTCGCCTGGCCGCTGCTGATCGCCATCCGCCGGCGCCTGGGCGCATAGCCCGCTCCGGCTTCCAACGCTGCAGTAGTTCCTTCCAGGTGGGCGCCCGGTTCTCGCTCTGCCGGATGCTCCATGACCTGCCGCATGACGGTTTCGATATCGGCCTGGGCAACGGGGTCGCGCCCGGTCCCGGCGAACGCGGCCCGGTCGATCTTCCCCCGTTCCTTCGGTCTGGCGGCCTCGATTACTCTCCAGCGGCGGGGCGCTCGCGATCGAGCGTGTACCGGGTCAGGGTATCGACATTCCTTGCCAGGACCTCAACCATGCCCTCGAGCCGGGTGAGCCGTTCCCGCACGCCGGTCATGTCCCGGTGCAGGGTCCACAGGAACCC
This sequence comes from Defluviicoccus sp., assembly GCA_028821395.1. Taxonomy (GTDB): domain Bacteria; phylum Pseudomonadota; class Alphaproteobacteria; order MPNO01; family MPNO01; genus MPNO01. Next base: position 38,807 of record JAPPGP010000012.1, on the reverse strand, counting down.
CAGGAAGGCGACGGCTACTGCGAGGGCGGCCCATTCGAAGTTGGTCACGGTCATGCTCCCGCGGCGGGTTCCCCCGTGTCCGCCGCAACCCCAAGTATACACTCCTCAGCCGATTCACTCCGACTTTTGGCGCCTGAGACCGGGCATGTCACCAGCCGCACCGACCCCGTGAAACTGCACCCGCTCTCCATCCGCGAGGTGATGGCCGAGATCCGGCAGGAGCCTGCGGCCTGTTCGCATCCGGCGAAACGTTCGCCGCCCTGCCGGCCGCGAGCATCGTCTATCTCTCGGACATAACGCTGGCCATCCTCCACCCCGCCTCCCGATCGCGGCCGATCGCGCATCTGCGCGGCCTGTGCGGGGGCGGCGCGTGCCATGTCGCCTTCGATTCCAACTACCGGCCGCAGCTCCGGAGGAATGCCGGGGCGGCACGACGAGTCTCTAGGCGAGGGCGGCGGCGCGCACCGCGTCGGGGGTGAAGGGGACCCGCCTCAGCCTGAGCCCTGTCGCGGCATGGACGGCGTTGGCGATCGCGGCGGCCGTGGGGCCGGCGGTGGCCTCGCCCGCGCCGAGGAAGGGCTCGCGCCCCGGATCGACCAGCACGGTCTCGAACTCGGGCACGTTGTCGAAGCCGAGGATCGGGTAGGTCTCCCAGTCGCGGCTGAGGATGCCGTCGCGGTCGAAGGCGACCGCCTCGTGCAGGGTCCAGCTCGCGGCCTGGACCACCCCGCCCTCGAGCTGGGCCGCGAGCCCGGCCCGGTCGACGATCTCCCCGGCATCGGCGGCGATGGCGCAGCGCTCCAGCCGGATCTCGGCCGCGTCGGTCACCGAGACCTCGATGACGACGGCGGCGTAGGCGGCGATGTTCTTGTAGCGCGCGAAGGCGATGCCGCGCCCGCACCCCTCCGGGCAGTCGGTGCCGGTGGGGTGGAGGCGTTCGGCCGCCGCCTCGATCACCGCCCGGGCGCGCGGGTCGGAGAGATGGCTGAGGCGGAGCTCCACCGGGTCGATGCCGGCCTCCGCCGCCAGCTCGTCCATGAAGGATTCGATGGCGAAGACGTTGGCGTAGGCGCCCAGCGACCTGAGCGCCGAGACCCTGAGCGGCATGCCGCGCACCAGATGCTTGACCAGGCGCTTGCCGGGCAGGTCGTAGAGCGGGTCGAGATTGCGGTGGATGCCGATATGGGGTCCCATCGCCGGGCCCATCACCGGCGGGTCCAGCGGCGGGTCCAGGAAACGGGACGACAGCAGGCGCGCGGCGCCGATCTTGTCCGGTCCCGAGCGGGGCCGCATCATGAAGGTGTCGCCGAAGCTCTCATGCGACCAGGCGACGATCCTCCCGTCCGCATCAAGGCTCGCCCGCAAATCCATCGACATGCAGGTCCCGTAAGGCTCCCAGGCGTGCTCCTCCTCGCGCGTCCATTTGAGGAGCACCGGCGTGCCGGGCAGCGCGCGGGCGACGATGGCGGCATCGAGCGCCGCGTCGTCGGCGCCGTTGTGGCCGTAGCAGCCGGCCCCCGGCGCGTGGACGATGTGGATCGCCCCGGGCTCCATGTCGAACGCCTCGGCGAGCGCGGCGCGCAGGAAATAGATCCCCTGGCTGTGCGAGACGATGGTGAGCCGGCCCTCGGCGAGTTCCGCCAGCGCCGCCGAGGGGCCGAGCGAGGCGTGCATCTGGTAGGGCCGTTCGTAGCGCGCCTCATAGGTGAGCGCGGCGGCGGGCGGCGGATCGCCGGGCGGCGGCACCGGGGCGCGGACCGGCGCGCCGTCGACGACGGGGAGGCTGACCCGCTCGTTGCTCCTCAGGCTCTCGTAGATGTCGCCGGTGGCGAGCCCCTCGCCCTCGTCCCAGACGACCGCGGCGGCGAGGCGTTCCGCCGCCTTGGCCGCCTGAAATTCGTCCTCCGCGGCGACCGCGAGGAAGCTGCCGTCGCGCACCACCCGCACGCCTTCCCCGGCGAGCCGATCGAGAGTCGCGGGATCGATCTTGAGATAGCGCGCGTGGTAGTGCGGCGGGCGCACCACGCGGGCATGCAGCATCCCGGGGCGGCTCATGTCCTGGAGGAAATGCGGCCGGCCGCGGACGATGTCCTCCAAATCCCGCGCCACCGCCGCGGTGCCGACATGGCTGAGCGCCTCGCGCGGCCTGAGCGGGGCGTCCGGGTCGACGTCGATGCCGAACTTCTCGCCCTCCGCCAGCTCCCAGTAGCTGGTCTGGCGGTTGGTGGCGCGCGAATGGATGGTGCCGTCGTCGACCTCGAGCGTGGCCGGGTCGACGTCGAGCAGCCGCGCCGCGCGTTCCAGCAGATGGCGCCGCGCGGTCGCCGCCGCCCGGCGCACCGCCTCGCCGGTCTGCGTCATCGAGTAGCTGCCCGACGTGATCCCCTCGTCCGGCGAGAGCCCGGTCTCGGTCCGCACCGTCTCCACCCGGGCGGGATCGACGCCGAGCTCGTCGGCCATCAGCATCGCGACCGCGGTCGAGATGCGCTGGCCGATATCGACCTTGCCGCTGCGCACCGCGACGGTCTCCCCCGGCCCGATGGCGAGCCAATCGTCGAGCGACGGGTTGTTCACCAGGCTGGGGTTAGGCGCCATCGCCGGCCTCCGCGAGCAGCCGGTCGATCGCCCGCAGCACGTCCGCATGCGCGCCGCAGCGGCAGAGATGGCCGTCGAGCGCCGCGATCGCGCCCTGCCGGTCGGGCTCGGGCGCGTTCTCCAGATAGGCGGTCAGCGCGACGATCAGCCCGCCGGTGCAATAGCCGCACTGCGCGGCGCCGGTCTCCAGGAAGGCTCGCTGCACAGGGGTGAGCACGCCGTCCCCTGCGAGGCCTTCGAGCGTGACTATCTCGCTGCCGGCGAATTCGGAGACCGCGCGTACGCAGCTCAGCACCTTCTTGCCGTCGGCGATCACCGCGCAGGCGCCGCATTGCTCGAGCCCGCATCCGAGCTTGGCGCCCATCAGCCCGAGCCGGTTGCGCAGAACGTAGACCAGCGGCGTCGCGGGGTCGGCCTCGACCTCGCGGCGCGTGCCGTTGACGGTGAGAGCGAACCTGCCCACGCTCAGGCCGCTTCGCTCGCGCGCTCGCCGGCGATCAGCCGGTCGTGCAGCCTGCGCGCCGCGAGCTGCCCGGCGTCGGCGTTCACGTCGATCTTCCACGGGTCGGGGCGGAGGTTCATCGACTTCTGCTGCGCCTCCAATGCCGTGAAGTCCTCGACATAGGCGCCCGAGACCGCCCCTTGCAGCCAGCGCGCCATCGCCGGATCGCGGGTGAAGTTGTTGGGGAACATCCAGTAATAGACCGAGCGCGTCTCGTCGATCGGGGTGAGCGTGATCGCGATCCGCGCCTCGGCGGCCTGGGCGCGGTCGCCCTGGGGAGCGCCGGTGCCGGTCGGCGCCGCGCCGACATCGAGCAGCGTGTGCGAGGGCGGGACGTAGTGGACGATCTGCCAGCGGTCGGCGCGCTTCGGCGCGGGCGGCGCATCGCCCCAGATCGCCTTGCTCCACAGCACGCCGGGATCGGCGTCGATCATCCAGCGCTCGATCGAGACCGAAGAGTCGGTGCGCGTGGTCTTCATCGGGCTCTCGGCGATCGTATCGGCGGCAAGCGTGGACCGATGGATATAGATCTCGTGCGTCAGGTCGAGCAGGTTGTCGATCGACAGCATGTAATGACAGGCGACCTCCGCCGCGCCGCCGATCGCGGCTTCGCCCGGCGGCGCCCAGGCGGGGTCGTCGTTCCAGCGGTAGTCGGGGATCGTGGCCGGATCGGCGCGCGCCGGATCGCCCGGCCAGATCCAGACGAAGCCGTGCCGCTCGACGACGGGATAGGTTCGGACCGCCGCGCCCGGCGGGATCGTCGACTGGCCGGGTACCGCGACGCAAGCCCCGGAAGCGTCGAATTCGAGCCCGTGATAGCCGCAGCGCACCCGGTCGCCGAGATGGACACCGAGCGACAACGGCAGGTAGCGATGGCAGCAACGGTCGGCGAGCGCGGCCGGCGTCCCGTCCGAGCTGCGGAACAGCACCACCGGCTCCTTGCAGATAGTCCGCGCCGCGAGCCCGTCGCCGAGATCGCGCGCGAGCGCCGCGACGTACCAGGCGTTGCGCAGGAACATGGTCGTCCTTCCCTGTGGCAAGTCGATTCTGGCCCCTGAGGGCGGGCGCGCACAACCCCGTTGACGCGGCGGGCGATCCTGCCATCGTCGCTGGGATGCCCGAACCGGACCTCATCCTGCACAACGCGCGCGTGCTCACCCTCGATCCGGCGCGGCCCGAAGCCGAGGCGCTGTCGGTTCGGGACGGGCGGATCGTCGCGGTCGGCGCCTCGGCCGAGATTCTGCGCGGGCGCGGGCGGGAGACCCGCGTCGTCGATGCCGGCGGCCGGACGGCGATGCCCGGCGCCTTCGATGCCCACCCGCATATGGACCGCGAGGGGCTCAAGCGCCGCGGCGGGATCCTCATCCGGGGGCTCGCCTCGGTCGCGGAAATCGTCGAGACCGTGCGCGAGGCGGCATCTCGCAGGCCGGCGGGCGAGTGGATCGTGACGATGCCGATGGAGCTCGCGCCGGAGCACGGCATGCCGCGCTATGTCAGCCGGGCGGACCAGCTCGCCGAAGGCCGCTTCCCCGACCGGCGCGACCTCGACGCCGCCGCGCCCGATCACCCGGTGCTGATCCGCGGAATCTGGGGCTGGTGGGGCGTCCCGCCCTTCCCCTCGGTCGCCAACTCGGCCGCGCTTGCGCTGGCCGGCATCGACCGGGACACGAGAGCACCCTACGGGACGGAGATCGAGCGTGACGCGGCCGGCGAGCCCACCGGGGTCATGCGCGAGACCAACCGCGCGCCGATCCTGGAATACACGCTGTTCGGCCGGCTGCCGCGCTTCACCTGGGAAGACCGCCTCGCCGCGGCACGGACCGCTCCCCGGCTCTATAACGAAGCGGGCACCACGGCGGGCTATGAAGGCCACGGGCTCACCCCCGCCATCGTCGAGAGCTACCGGCGGGCGGACGAGGCGGGCGACCTCACGGTCCGGCTGGCGACCACCCTCAGCGTGCCGAGCGCCGCGTTCGACGACCGCGCGGTCGGCGACTTCCTGCGCGACTGGGCGGAGCGCATCGCCGCGCCGGGGGAGCGCCGCGGGAATCTGGCGACCGACGGCATCTGTCTCGATTTCGGCGACCCCGCGGTCGCCCGCATCATCGCCGCCGGCTACCCCTACGAGCAATGGGCCGGGCATTTCTACCAGTCGGTCGCCTTCGACCGGCTGGTGGAGATCGCCACCCTCGCGGCCGAGCTCGGCATCCGGCTCGCCTGCATCGCCTATGACATCGAAGCGCTGCTGCGCGCCTACGAGGCGGTAAACCGCAAGATTCCCATCGCGGAGAAGCGCTGGGTGATCATGCATCTGACGCGGGCGAGCGACGACCAGCTCCGCCGCATCGGGGCGCTCGGCGCGATCGTCACCGTCACCCCCAATTTCATGTACCACGCGACGACCCGCCTCGGCCTCGCCGAGCTCGGCGCGGAGGGGACGCCGATCCGGCGCGTCCTCGATGCCGGCATCCCGGTCGCGCTGTCGTCCGACAACGTGCCGGTCTCGATGTTCTGGGCGATGTGGTCGGCGCTCACCCGCTATGCCGCCGACCTCGATGCCCGCCTCGGCGAGAGCTTTCTTGCCCGCGAGGAGGCGCTGGAGCTGATCGCCAAGACCGGCCACCGGCTTACCTGGGACGAGGACCGGCGCGGCACGATCGCACCTTGCATGGATGCCGATTTCGTCGTGCTCGACCGCGATCCGCTGACCTGTCCCGAGGACGGGATCCGGGAGACCCGGGCGGTGCGCACCTTCCTCGCGGGAGAAGAGGTCTACCCGGCCGCCGCCAGGTGAGCGCAGCCGGTCGGCACGACATGCGCGGCGTGCAGGTATTGCCGGCCGATCCAGGGGATGCGCCGCTCGGCGGCGATCGACAGCCGTTTCAGCGGGCGGGGCAGGAAGATCGTGTTGCCGTAGATCCGCGTCCAGCGCTGGGTGTGCTCGGTGAGCGGCCGTTCGCGCCGCTCCCAGGCGCGGAGCGCCGAGGCGAGGTCGGGCTCCTCGTCGAGGGCCACGGCGAGGCCGAGCGCGTTCATCATCGCGTGCCCCGCCCCCTGGGCGAGATAGGGCGGCATGGCATGGGCGGCATCGCCCAGCACGGCGACCCGGCCCTTGCACCAGCTTGTGAGGCGCACCGTCTGGAACTGCGCCCAGCGCGCCTCTTCCCAGTCCGCCTCGGCCGCGACGCGGGCGAGAAAGGCGGCGAGCGCCGGAAACGACCGCGACCAGGCTGCGGGGTCGATCGGGGTCGCCTTGCCGGCCTCGTCGTCGACCAGGGAGCCGAGCAGGACATAGTACTCCTCGTCGTTGACCGGGCAGTAGAGCACCCGGCGGTTGTCCGCCCAGGCCTCGATCATCACCGTGCCCGAGACCGCGTCCTCGGCGATTTCCTCCGACCTGCGGGGGATGGTGACGCGGACCCCGCCGTCGCGCTGCCAGATGCGGTGCTTGAGCAGGCCGAGAGACTCGCGCAGCGCGGAGCCCGCCCCGTCGGCCAGCACGATCAGGTCGGCCTCCACCCGGCCGCCGCCGTCGACGGTGACGGCCCCGCCGGGGGAGATCTCCGTGACCGGCGAGGCGAGCCTGATCTCGGCCCCGGCCTCGGCGGCGCGGCGGGCCAGCAGGCGCACGATGTGGCGCCGGTCGATGCGGTAGGGGCTGCGCTCGGTCTTGCGGGTCAGCACGACATTGCCGTCCCCGTCGAGCGAGTCGCGGCGGTCGATCCGCGCGCCGCCCGCGATCACCGCCTCGGCGATCCCGAGCGACCTGAAGATCAGCATCATGTTGGGCTGAACGGCGATGCCGTAGCCCTCGGCGTCGATCGCGCCGCGGCGTTCGTGTAGCCGCACCGACCAGCCGCGCTCGGCGAGCGCCGCCGCGGCGACGAGTCCGCCGAACCCGCCGCCGACGATCTCCGCGCGACCGGGCCGCAAGCCGCCCGTCCGGCGTTGGAGCCGGACCGAGGGAAGCCCCGCCCTAGGCGTCCGCCGCCGCCTCTTCGACGACGTTGCCGTCGGCGTCCAGGCTGAGCCCGGTTGCCGCCGCCTCGTCGAGCACCCGCTGCGCCCAGGCGACCCGGCCGGCGTCGGTGCCGCCGAGGATCGCCATCAGATAGCCGTGCTCGTCGCCGACATTGCGGAAGCCCCGCATGACTTCCGTCGGCACCGACACCACGTCCCAGGGCTCCAGGATCACCTCGTTCTCGCCGTCATCGCCCCAGAACACCGACCAGCGGCCGGACATCGAGATGAACACCTCGACCGTGGTGTGCGAATGCAGCGCCGCGCCCTTGCCGGGCTCGGCCCCGACATAGGTGACGTTGAAATCCTGCACCGCGGTGATCGCCGGCGTCAGCGAGGGATCTTCGGTGACGCCCTCGCCGATGACGTTGTAGATGTCGCGCTCGTGGCCCGGGATCTTGGTGTCGAGAAAGGCCATCTTGCTGGGCCGCAGCTTGCCGAACTTCGCCGTTCGCCCGAGCATTTCCTCCATCGAGACCACACGTGTCGCCATCTCGCCCTCCTTCTGCGTTCGCCGAGGCGCAACATTGCGACGAAACCGGCGCAAAGCCAAGCGGGGAGCGGGGTCAGGCGGAGACGTGGGCGATGCGCCGGTAGCTCATCGCCTCGGCGATGTGCGGACGGGAGATTTCGGCGGCGCCGTCGAGATCGGCGACGGTGCGCGCGACGCGCAGCACCCGGTGGTATCCGCGCGCCGTCAGCTTGAGCGCCTCGGCGGCCCGGACCAGCAGCTCCCTGCCCTCCGCGCCCGGCGCGGCGGCTGCATCGAGCGCCTCGCCCTGGGCCTCGGCGTTGGTGCGGATGCCCGCGCTCTCGTAGCGCGCCGACTGCACCGCGCGCGCCGCGCCGACCCGGGCCGCGACCTCGGCGGAGCCTTCGGCCGGGGGCGGCAGGGCAAGATCGGCGAGGTCGACCGCGGGCACGTCGATGTGCAGGTCGATGCGGTCGAACAGAGGCCCCGAGATCCGCGCCTGGTAATCGACGGCGCAGCGCGGCGCGCGGCTGCAGGCCTGGCCGGGGTCGTCCAGCCAGCCGCAGCGGCAGGGGTTCATCGCAGCCACGAGCTGGAAGCGTGCCGGATAGCTGACATGGATGTTGGCGCGCGCGATGACCGCCTCGCCGGTCTCGATCGGCTGGCGCAGCGCCTCCAGCGCCGCGCGGTTGAACTCCGGCAATTCGTCGAGGAACAGCACGCCGTTATGGGCGAGCGACACCTCGCCCGGGCGCACCCGCTGTCCGCCGCCCACGATCGCAGCGGTCGACGCCGTGTGGTGCGGATCGCGGAACGGGCGGCGGCGCGACAGCGTGCCGTCGGCGAGGGTGCCGGCGGCGGAGTGGATCATCGAGATCTCCAGGGTCTCGGCGGCATCGAGCGGCGGCAGGATTCCGGGAAGCCGGGACGCGAGCATGGACTTGCCGGCACCGGGCGGGCCGACCATCAGCATGTTGTGCCCGCCGGCGGCGGCGATCTCGAGCGCCCGCTTGGCGATCTCCTGGCCCCTGATGTCGCGCAGGTCGGGGGCCGAGCCGGCATCCTCGGCGAGCCGGGGCTCGGGCGGGGTCAGCAGCTGGACGCCCCTGAAATGGTTGATCAGGTGAATCAGCCCCTGCGGGGCGAGCACGTCGCCGCCGCCGGCGAACGCGGCCTCGCCGCCGGACGCCGCCGGGCAGATCAGCCCCCGCTCCGATCCCGCCGCGGCTATCGCCGCCAGCAGCACGCCCGCCACCGGCCGGATCGAGCCATCGAGGGCGAGCTCGCCGAGCGCCACATGGCCGTCGACCGCGTCGGACGGCAGCACGTCCATGATCAGCAGCAGGCCGAGCGCGATGGGCAGGTCGAAATGGCTCCCCTCCTTGACGACATCGGCGGGGGAGAGGTTGACGATGATGCGTCTGGGCGGCAGCGACAGCCCGATCGAGGTCAGCGCCCCGCGCACGCGCTCGCGCGACTCGGCCACCGCCTTGTCGGGCAGCCCCACGACGACGAAGTTGGGCAGCCCGCCCACCACCTGGACCTGCACCTCGATGTCGAGGACTTCGATACCGTGGAACGCAACCGTGTGGATGCCGGCAACCATGGCGACATAATAGCGCACTCTCGCTCGCCGCAGAATTGTACCGTCTCGTCATGCCCGGCCCCCGGATCGAGTCCGGGAGTGATCCGGGCATCCATGGGCGGTGCATGGAGTGCCGGGGTGGGGCGCTTGGCGAATGCGGTCGAGCTTCTCGATCGGGGCTCTACCCCCGCGTCGCCGCGTAGCGCCGTTCGATCGCGTCCCAGATCGTCGCCTCGATGCAGATGCCGTCGAGCCGGTTGATCTCCTGGATGCCGGTCGGGGAGGTCACGTTGATCTCGGTCAGGAAGTCGCCGATCACGTCGATCCCGACGAAGATCAGCCCGCGGTCGCGCAGCGCCGGTCCGATGCGGGCGCAGATGTCGCTTTCGCGCGGCGTCAGCGTCGCCTTCCGGGCGGCGCCGCCGGCGTGGAAATTGGCGCGGGCCTCGCCGTCCCGCGGCATTCGGCTCACCCCGCCCACCGGCTCGCCGTCGACCAGGATGATGCGCTTGTCGCCGTCGCGGATCTCCGGCAAATAGCGCTGGACGATGATCGGCTCGCGAAAGCTCTCGGCGAACATTTCGAGCAGCGCGCCGAGATTCTCGTCTTCGGGCTTCACGTGGAACACGCCCGCGCCGCCATTGCCGAACAGCGGCTTGACCACGATGTCCCGGTGTTCGGCCCGGAAGGCGAGGATCTCGCCGCGGTCCGCGGCGATCAATGTCGGCGGCAACAGGCCTTCGAAGCGGGTGACGAAGAGCTTTTCGGGCGCGTTGCGCACATGGCCGGGATCGTTGACCACGAGCGTCTTCGGGTGGATGTGCTCGAGCAGGTGGGTCGCCGTGATGTAAGCCATGTCGAAGGGCGGGTCCTGGCGCATCAGGACGATATCCACCTCCGCCAGATCGAGCTCCCGCTCCTCGCCGAGGGTGAAGTGATCGCCCTTCTTCCGGCGCACCGCGAGCGGCCGCGCCTTGGCATAGATCCGCCCGTCCCTGAAGGCGAGGTTGTCGGGCAGGTAGTGGTAGAGCGCGTACCCCCGGCGCGTCGCTTCGAGCGCCAGCACGAAGGTGCTGTCCGCGTCGATGTCGATCGATTCGATCGGATCCATCTGAATGGCGACGGTGAGGCTCATCGCGGTTCCTTCGGGTTCCGGTCCGCGTCCGCTCGAACGCGGTCGCGCCATAGTGCCGGCGACAGCTAGCCCCGCCAAGCATCCTTCAGATGGGTCGGCAACCGCGCAGGACGGATCAGGATCGCGTCGAACCGCTGGTCGCAGGATGCGAGCTCGGGGCGCAGCTTCAGAAAGTGCTCGGCTGCGCGAAGGATGCGGCGTCGTTGCCGGCCGGGTATCTCGGCGGGCTCGCCGCGGCGCGCCTTGACCTCGACATAGACCACCAGCCGCCCGCGCCGCGCCACCAGATCGATCTCGCCGGCCGGCGACCGGAACCGGCGGGCGAGGATGCGGTAGCCCTTGAGGGCGAGGTAGACCGACGCCGCGCGCTCGGCCCAGCGCCCGAAGCGTTCGGCCTCTCGCTTTCCGGTCACGGGCGTCGCGCGAGGGCGAGCGCGCGCCGGTAGACCCTGCGGCGCGGCGCGTCGGTGGCTTCGGCGACCAGCGCGGCCGCGTCGCGGACCGACATCGCGGTCAGGGCTTCGCCGAGCCGGGCATCGATCTCCGCGTCGCCGGCGGGCTCGCGGTCGCCGGGCGGGCCGATGACGACGACGATCTCGCCGCGCGGCGGGCCTTCGCCCGCATACTTCGCGGCGAGGAATTCGAGATCGCCCTGCACGACCTCCTCGTACAGCTTGGTGAGCTCGCGCGCGACAGCCGCGGGGCGGGGACCGAGAACCGCGTTCATGTCGGCGAGCGCCGCGCGCAGGCGGCGGGGCGACTCGAGCAGCACCAGCGTCGCATCGATGCCGGCGAGGCTGCGCAGGAACGCCCGGCGCGCGGCCGGGCGCGGCGGCGCAAAGCCCGCGAAGTGGAAGCGGTCGGTCGGCTGGCCCGACAGCACCAGGGCGGCGAGCGGCGCAGACGGCCCGGGCAGCACGGTCACGGGGATGCCGCGCGCGGTCGCCTCGCCCACCAGCCGGAACCCGGGATCGGAGATCAGCGGCGTGCCGGCATCGCTCACCAGCGCCACGGCCTCGCCGGCCTCCAGCCGGGCGATCAGGGCCGGCCCCGCCTCGGCGGCGTTGTGGTCGTGATAGGCGGCGAGCCGGCCGGCGATGCCGTGGGCGGTCAGCAGCGTGCGCGTCACGCGCGTGTCCTCGCAGGCGATCAGGTCGGCGCCACGCAGCGTGTCCAGCGCCCGCAAGGTGATGTCGCGCAGATTGCCGATCGGCGTCGACACCAGATGAAGCCCGGGCGGGATCGGACGAGCTGGCGGTTCCGGCATCGCGCCCGGTCACCCCTGTTGTCGGCGCGGGGACATGGCGCGGGACCCTATCGGGAGGCGGCTGCGGGGCGCAAGGATGCGGCCGGGGCAAGCAGGGCGGCGAGCATCGCGTCGAGACGCTGCCGTCCGGCCGGCGTCGCGCGCAAGCCCCGGTCGTCGAGCTCCAGGAACCCGCCCGCCGACAGCCGTTCCAGCGCCGCCGCATCGAACAGCGCCTCGGGCTGCCGTCCGGTCAGCGCCGCGAGGCGGAAGCGCGGAATCCCGTCGGTGAGGCGGAGCCCCATCATGGCGATTTCCTCGAGCCGTTCGGACGGCTCCAGCACGGTCTCGGAAACCGTGGCATGGCCGGCGGTCTCCACCGCCGCGCGCCACGCCTCCGGCGCGCGGCGCTGCGCAAACGCCGTGGTCCGTCCCTCGCCGGCGATGCGCCCATGGGCACCCGGTCCGACGCCGGCATAGTCGGCGGACAGCCAGTAGATCAGGTTGTGACGGCACTCTTCGCCCGGACGCGCGTGGTTGGAGATCTCGTAGGCGGGCAGCCCGGCATCGGCGAGCATCGACCTCGTGTCCTCGAAGAACCCGGCCTGCTCGTCGTCGGGCGGCAGAACGAGCTCGCCCCGGCGATGCAGCCCGTGGAACACGGTGCCGGGCTCGATGGTGAGCTGATAGACCGAGAGATGGGTGCCGGCGTGTTCGAGCGCGCGCCCCAGCTCCCGGCGCCAGCCTTGTCTGGTCTGACCCGGCCGGGCGTATATCAGGTCGAACGAGACGCGTTCGAACAGGGCCTGCGCGGCGGCGATCGCCTCGATCGCTTCGTCCACCCCGTGCTCGCGCCCGAGCGCCGCAAGCCCCTCCGCATCCAGGGACTGCACGCCGAGCGAAAGCCGCCCCACCCCGGCCGCCCGGTAGGAGGAGAGCCGCGCCGCCTCCACCGAGGTCGGGTTGGCCTCGAGCGTGATCTCGATGTCCCGCGCGGTCTCCCAGCACGCCCTTGCCGTCTCGATGACGGCGGCCACCGTCTCCGGCGGCATCAGCGATGGCGTGCCGCCGCCGAAGAAGATCGTCTGCAAGCGGCGGCCCGGCGTGAGCGCGGCGAAGTGACGGATCTCGGCGACCAGCGCATCGCGCCAGCGCCGCTGGTCGATCGCCGTCTCGACATGGCTGTTGAAGTCGCAATAGGGGCATTTCGACCGGCAGAACGGCCAATGGACGTAGAGGCCGAGCGTGCGCGCATCGACGGCGAAGGCCGCGGAGGAGCGCATTCTCTCCTCTCCGGGTCGCGGGCCGGAGACGATGTCAGGAAGGCTCGCCGACATCGCCGTATTCCAGCGCCGCGTCCTGGAGCCAGTCCAGCGTATGCTCCGAGTAGCTGCGCGCAACGGTGACTTCGTAGACCGGATCGTCGCCGGGCCTGTGCAGCAGGACCGGAATCCTGGCCAGCAGGGAGCGGGCGCAGTGCGCCGCGCGGAAACGTGCCGGGTCGAGGTCCAGCGTCATCCCCTTCGCCAGCACGTCCGCCGCCCTCGGGCCGGAGACGGAGACTGCGACGCTGCCGTCGCCGACGACGGCGACCGATGAGTGGAGGTCCGAGAGCGCCAGCGCCAGCGCCTCCGCGACCTCGGACTCCGTCGCCCTCTCGGTCTCGATCAGCCACGCATCGGGCCCCAGCCACAGCATGCAGGTCCGGGCGGCGGAACGGCTGGTGTTCGGCGTCGACGGAAGCTCAAGGCCGAGGACGCCTGAGACCGCCGCCGCGAATGCCGGGTCGTCCGAATCGCCGCGCAGATCGATTCGGCCGCGCGGCGGGCAGCGACGCAGCTCGACACCCTGTGCGGGCTCAGCCATTCATCCGCACCCCTTCGGGATCGTAGAACCGCGGATCGCGGATTTCCGCGCGCACGGTCTGGTCGTCGAGCGGCACATGGACCGTGCCCGGCTCCCTGTCGCGGCCACCCCTGACCAGAGCCAGCGCGATCGAGCGGCCGAGCGCGGCGCTCCAGTAGCTCGACGTGACGTGGCCGATCATGGTCTCGGGCGCGCCCGTCGGCGGCGTGCCGAGGATCTGCGCGCCTTCGGGCAGCACCGTCGCCGGGTCCTCGGTTTCCAGCCCCACCAGCCGCTTGCGCATCGGGTCGCGCATAGCGGGGCGGGCGAGCGACCGGCGGCCGACGAAATCCTTCTTCCGGCTCAGGATCCATTGCATGTCGAGGTCGAGAGGCGTCACCGTGCCGTCGGTTTCCTGGCCAATCATCAGATAGCCCTTCTCGGCGCGCAGCACGTGCATGGCTTCCGTCCCGAACGGGGTGACGGCGAGGTCGGGACCGGTCAGCGCGGCCCAGAGCTCCATCGCGCAGTCGGCGGCAACGACAATCTCGTATGACAGCTCGCCGGTATAGCTGACCCGGAACACCCGGGCCGGCAGCCCGGCCACCCGTCCCTCGCGCCAGGCCATGAAGGGAAAGGCTTCCGCGCCCAGGTCGATATCGTCGGAGAGCGCGCCGAGAATCGCCCGGGAGTCGGGACCCGCCAGCGCCACCGTGGCGAGCTGTTCGGTGAGCGAGGTGAGATAGACCCTGAGATCGGGCCACTCCGTCTGCAGCCACTCCTCCAGCCAGGCGAAGATCCGCGACGCATTGCCGGTGGTGGTGGTCGTCAGGAACCGGTTCTCGGAGAGGCACGCCGTCACGCCGTCGTCCATGACCATGCCGTCCTCGCCCAGCATCAGCCCGTAGCGGCAGCGCCCGACCTCCAGCCGGTCCCATGCGTTGGTGTAGACCCGGTTCAGGAGCTCCCTTGCGTCGGGGCCGGAGACCAGGATCTTGCCGAGCGTGCTCGCATCCATGACGCCGGCGGCGTTGCGCACCGCCAGGCATTCCCGGGCCACCGCGTCGTGCTTGGTCTCGCCGTCCCGCGGATAGTAGAAGGGCCGCTTCCACTGGCCGACATCCTCGAAGACGGCGCCCGCCTCCGCGTGCCAGCGATGCATCGGCGTCCGGCGCACCGGGTCCGCCAGCCGTCCCACGTCGCGCCCGGCGATGGCGCCGAAGGTGACGGGATCGTAGGGCGGTCGGAACGTGGTGGTCCCGACCTCCGGGATCTGGAGGCCGAGCGTATGCGCGAGGATCGCGAGCCCGGCGACGTTCCCGGTCTTGCCCTGGTCGGTGCCCATGCCGAGGGTGGTGTAGCGCTTCACGTGCTCGACGGACTCGTAGCCCTCGCGGGCCGCCAGCGCGATATCGGCGGAAGTCACGTCGTTCTGGAAATCGACGAAGCGCCGCCCCTCGCCCGCCCGGTTTCTCGCCGGCACCGCCCACGGCACCGGTGAGGCGGCCTCCATTCGTGCCGCCGCCGTGTCGATTGGCTCCGCCGCCCCGGCGGCGCGTCCCTGGGCAATGCAGGACCCGGTGTCGGCGGTCCCAACGATCGCGCCCGCGCAGGTCACCGCTTGCGGGGAGCTCTCCGGCAGGAAGGCGCGCGGCGCTTCGTCATAGCGCAGCCTCCCGCCGGATTGCGAGAACAGATGCACCGCCGGGCTCCAGCCGCCCGACATCGCGATCATATCGCAGCCGAGGCTACGGACGGGTCCGGCGGGCGATCCGTCGTCGTCGAGCCTCGCCACAAGGGCGGTCCGCACCCGGCGCCGCCCTCCAGTGTCGACCACGGCGTGGCCGGGGAGGATTTCGAGCCCGGCTTCGCGGGCCTCCGCGGCTCTCCCGCCCTCGCCGTCCCGGCGGAGATCGACAACGGCGGCAATCTCCATGCCTTGGCGGTGGAGATCGAGGGCCGCGCCGTAGGCGCTGTCGTTGTCCGTGACCACCACCGCGCGCTGGCCCGGGAGCACGGCGAAGCGGTTGACATAGGCGCGGACGGCGGAGGCCAGCATCACCCCCGGCCGGTCGTTGTTGGCGAAGACCAGCGGGCGCTCCAGGGCGCCGGTCGCCAGCACCACCCGCCCGGCGCGGATGCGCCACAGCCGCTGGCGCGGCAGATGCGCCGGCGCGCCGGGGCCGAGATGGTCGGTGACGCGCTCCAGCGCGGTCAGGAAATTGTGATCGAAATAGCCGGCGACCGTGGTCCGAGTGAGGACGCGGACGTTGTCGAGGGTGTCCAGCTCAGCCAACATTTCGCCGAGCCTGCCGGAATCGGCGACATCCAGCAGCGTACCGCCCGGCGCGCTTCGCTCGTCTGCGAGGATCACCCGCGCCCCGCCTTGCCCCGCCGCCCGCGCGGCGGCCAGCCCCGCCGGCCCGGCGCCGACGACGAGCACGTCGCAATGTGCGTTCATGCGCTCGTACCGGTCCGGATCGGGACCGTCCGGCGCCCGCCCCAGCCCCGCCATCCGGCGGATGAAACGCTCGTAGAAGTGCCAGCCGCGATGCGGCCACATGAAGGTCTTGTAGTAGAACCCGGCCGGGATCAGGCGGTGGGCGAGGTCGTTGACGGCGCCGAGGTCGAACCCCGGACCGGGCCAGCAATTGACGCTGCTTGCGGCAAGACCCTCATACAGCTCGACCCGCGTGGCCCTGGCGTTGGGTATGCCGCGCGTCCCGGGGCCGAGCTGCACGATCGCATTGGGCTCCTCCGTACCGGCGGTCAGGATGCCGCGCGGCCGGTGGTACTTGAAGCTCCGCCCGACGAGATGCACGCCGTTTGCGAGCAGGGCCGAGGCCAGCGTGTCGCCGGCGAACCCCGTATGGCGTCGCCCGTTGAAGGAAAACCCGATGGGCCGCGACCGGTCGACCGCGCCGCCTTCGGGCAGACGATACGGTTGGCCCGTCACGACCCGTTCCCGCCCGGGGGCGGCTCGCCCATGCGGTAGACCGAGACGATCTCGTGCGTGACCGTGTTGCGCTCGACGTTGAACCAGCGCCCGCAGCCATGGCTGTGGCACCAGCGCTCTCGATGACTCCCCTTCGGGTTGGCCCGCATGAACAGGTAATCGGCCCATTCGGCATCGTCGAGCGCGTCGGGCTCGGCCGGGCGGCGGATATGCGCCTCGCCGCCGCAGGTGAACTCGCTCTCGTCGCGGGCGCCGCACCAGGGGCAGGGGATCAGCAGCATCGCGTCCTCAATGCGCCACCGCCGCGGCGCCGTGCTCGTCGATGAGAGCGCCGCTGGCGAACCGTTCGAGGGCGAAGGGCGCGTTCAGATCGTGCGGCCTGTCCTGGGCGATGGTGTGCGCGAACACCCAGCCGGACCCGGGCGTCGCCTTGAAGCCGCCGGTGCCCCAGCCGCAGTTGATGTAGAGCCCGTCAATCGGCGTCTTGCCGACGATCGGGCTCGCGTCCGGGCAGACGTCGACGATACCGCCCCATTGGCGCAGCAGGCTGAGCCGCGAGAATACGGGGAACAGCTCGATCAGCGCGCCCATCTGGCCTTCCACGATCTGAAAGCTGCCGCGCTGGGAGTAGGAGTTGTAGCCGTCCATGCCGGCCCCGATCACCAGCTCGCCCTTGTCGGACTGGCTGACATAGACATGCACGGCGTTCGACATCACGACGCTGTCGAGCACCGGCTTGATGGGCTCCGACACCATCGCCTGGAGGGTGTGGCTCTCTATCGGCAGCCGGAGGCCCGCCATCGCCGCCAGCACGCTGGAATGCCCAGCGGCGACGAGACCCACCTTCCGCGCGGCGATCCTGCCCCGCGTCGTCTCCAGCCCCGTCACCCGGCCGTCGGCGATGTCGATCCCGGTGACCTCGCAGCTCTGGACGATGTCGACGCCCCGCGCGTCGGCCGCGCGGGCGAAGCCCCAGGCGACCGCGTCGTGCCGGGCGATTCCGCCCCTTCGCTGCAGCGACGCGCCCAGGATCGGATAGCGCACCGAGGGCGAGATGTTGACGATCGGCACCTCGGCCTTCACGCCCTGCGGGTCGAGGATTTCCGAATCGATTCCGTTCAGCCTTATCGCCCGTACCCGCCGGGAGAGCTCCTTCAGATCGTGCTCGTTATGGGCGAGGTTCAGCACGCCCCGCTGGCTCAACATGATGTTGAAGTTGAGCTCCTGGCTGAGGCCCTCGTAAAGCTTCAGGGACTTCTCGTACAAATGCGCGCTCTCGTCCCACAGGTAGTTGGACCGGATGATGGTGGTGTTGCGCCCCGTATTGCCGCCGCCCAGCCAGCCCTTTTCGAGCACCGCGACATCGGTGACGCCATGCTCCCTGGCTAGGTAGTAGGCGGTCGCCAGCCCGTGGCCGCCGCCGCCCACGATCACAATGTCGTATGACGGACGCGGTTCGGGGCTGCGCCACGCCCGGGGCCAGCCCCGGTGGTAGCCCACGGCATTGCGGACCAGGCTGAAAATCGAATAGCGGGCCATCGAGCGCATCGGTATCGGACCTCGATCCTGCTGTCTGAGAGAAATCAACATCCGCGACCGGCGTCAATCCCGATTGGCGTAGTTCGGAACCCATCGCCCGCGACGAAGGAGGGGATCTCATCCGAGACTTGAAATGAGCCGCTGGATGCGGGATGTAAGACAACAGCGCCATGCAAGTCGGACGCGGCGTTCGGCACGCGGGTTCTGGCCGGTCACGCTTGGGTAGTTCCGGCCTGCCGCGTGGCGTGGCGATTCGGCCGATCGCGGCTAGAGTGCCGCGCTGACGGTCGGACCGGCCGGAGACCGGGGCATGCGAAGCTGCATCGCTTTCCCTTGGGTGACGATGGACCTGCTGCATTCCGGGAGAGCGGCTCGCGGTCGCCGCGATACGCCCGCGTTCCCGCTCCCGGCGATGCGCCCGGCGGGCGTCCGGAGCCTGCGGCGATATGCCTTGACGGCGGTCGCGATTGCGGCGTTCCTGGCGCCCTGCGAGGCTGCGGCCCAGGATTGGTTCGCGCTGCTCGGCCCGGGGCCGGACGGCACACGCGGATCGTCAGGGGCCGACAGCGGTTGCAGCGGCGGCTCCGCGGCCCCGTCTCCCGCCTGCCCGGCGGCAAGCGACGACGTGCCGCTCGGCCCCCTGCGGGATTTCCAACCGCCGCCCGTCCTCGCGCTGGGCAACTATACCGCCGCGCCGCCACGATCGAGCGGCGGACTTCTCACCGAGCACAGCCCCGATATCACCCTGTTGGGCCGCACGAACCCCGGCTCTCCCGAGCAAGGGAACCCGGGTTCCGCGCTGCGGGAGTCCCTGTCGGAGCTTCTTTCTCCCTATGTGGATCTTCCGGCGATCGGCCGGTTCGAGCCGGGCTCCTTCAGCCCGTTTGTCGGCGGCGGGCTGGGAGCCGTGCGGATGCGGACCGGGGAGGCGCGCATGTCCTTCCCGAAAGTGGGAACGATCATGCCGGGGGAAGGCCGGGTCGGGCGCGCGTGGACGGTGACGGCAGGTCTGGCGTTCACCATGGGAAATCGGTCGACGCTGCAACTGTCATGGCGTTACGTCGATCTGTTCTCGGTCTACACCGGCGCGGGCTCCGGGCGGGTGGAATGGCGGGAGCACGGCCCGGCGATGCCGCTCCCCAACTCCCCGACCAGCGCCGAGCTGAGAAGCCACTGGCTCCGCCTTTCCCTGCACTACGGCTTCTGATTCCGGTTCGCGTCGCGGCCCATCGCGGCCGTCATCCCGCGGGCTGGGATTCGTCCGCGAAACAGGCGGCGGCGAGTTTGCGGAACGCGGCGGCGCGGTGGCTGATCGCATGCTTTGCCGCTGGCTCCATCTCGCCGAATGTCAGGGAGCCGCCTCGCGGCACGAATATCGGGTCGTAGCCGAAGCCCCGCTTGCCGCGCGGCGGCCAGACGAGACGGCCTTCCACGCGGCCTTCGAACGTCTCGACATGCCGGTCCGGCCAGGCGAGCGCGAGCGCGCAGACGAACGCGGCGCGCCTGTCGGCATCCGGTGCGAGAGCCTCTTCCACCCGCCGCATGGCCAGCGCAAAATCCCGTCCCGGACCGCCCCAGCGCGCCGAGTGGATGCCGGGCGCGCCCCCCAGCGCGGCAACAGCGAGCCCGGAATCGTCGCTGAGCGCGACCTCCCCCGCGGCGCAAGCGCAGGCGAGCGCCTTGATCTTGGCATTCTCCCGAAAGGTCGCTCCGGTCTCCTCCGGTTCGGCCAGGCCGAGCGCTCCGGCGGAGCCGGTCTCAAGACCGTAGGGCGAGAGCAAATCGGCGATCTCGGCCACCTTGCCCGCGTTGTGGCTGGCCACCACGATGCGTGCGCCGCGGAACCGGCGGGCCATGGCCTCAACCCCGCCCGATCGCCGCCATCTGGTGCCGGGTGAGCGCGGCGATCCCGTCCCGGGCGAGATCGAACAGCGCGTCGAACTCGCCGCGAGTGAAGGGTTCGTTCTCCGCCGTCCCCTGGATCTCGACGATGCCGCCCGACCCGGTCAGCACGAAATTCGCGTCGGCATCGGCGCCGCTGTCCTCGACATAGTCCAGGTCGAGGACAGCGGCGCCATCGACGACCCCGCAGGAGACGGCGGCCACCGAACCGATCAGGGGGTCGCTGGCGATGACCTGTCGTTGGAGCAGCGAATCGATGGCGATGCGGAGCGCCACCCAGGCGCCCGTAATGGCGGCGGTCCGGGTGCCGCCATCGGCCTGGATCACGTCGCAATCGAGCCGGATCTGGCGTTCGCCGAGGGTCTTCATGTCGACCACGGCGCGCAGCGAGCGGCCGATCAGGCGCTGGATTTCGAGGGTTCGACCGCTTTGCCGGCCGCGCGCGGCCTCGCGGTCCGTCCGTTCGTGGGTCGACCGGGGCAGCATGCCGTACTCGGCCGTGACCCATCCAGCGCCGGTGTTCCTGATGAAGGGCGGCACGCGTTCCTCGACGGTCGCGTTGCACAACACGTGGGTATCGCCGAAGCGGGCGAGGCAGGAGCCCTCGGGATGTTTGGAGAAACCGGGCTCCAGCACGATTTCGCGCATTTCGTCCGGCGCCCGGCCTGATGGTCTCATCGCCCGCCCCGCTGGTTGGGATCGTTGGCGAGGCTTGTAGCAGCGGCGGCTATCGTGCCGCAAATACAAAGGCTTGGGCGCGGCGCACCGGCCCGGTCCGTTGACGGTCGAAGGCGCCGCCACTACATTCCAACCGCCCGCAGGGAGTCCCATGCAGAGCGCTCCGCCCAGCATCGTCGGCGAACTCAATGAAAGGTCGCGGCAGATCTTTCGCGAGATTGTCGAGACCTTCGTTCAGACCGGCGAGCCGGTCGGATCGCGCACCCTGTCGCGCCGCTTGCCGCAGCCTCTCTCGCCGGCGACGATCCGCAACGTGATGGCGGATCTCGAGGACATGGGGTTGCTGCATTCGCCGCACAGCTCCGCCGGGCGGTTGCCGAGCGAGGCCGGGCTGAGGCTGTTCGTCGACGGTTTGCTGCAGGTCGGCGAAATCTCCGACGCGGACCGGACCACGATCGAGAGCCAGTGCGCGGGACAAGGCACCAACCTGACCCAGATGCTGAACGAGGCGACGGCGGTGATGTCCGGGCTGGCGGGCTGCGCCGGGCTGGTCGCCGCGCCCAAGACCGACCGGCCGCTGAAGCACGTCGAGTTCGTCAATCTCGGCGACGGCCGCGCGCTCGTGGTCATGATCACCGCCGACGGGATCGTCGAGAACCGGCTGATCGACCTGCCCGTCGGCACCCCGCCCTCCGCCCTGATCGCGGCAGGCAACTATCTCAACGCCAGGTTGGTGGGACGCACGGTGGAGACGGCGCTCGCCGACATCACCAGAGAGATCGAGGACCGGCGGGCGCAGATCGATTCGATCACCGCCAGGCTGGTCGAGGCGGGTCTCGCAACTTGGGTGGGAGAGCGCCATGCCGGCGCGCTGATCGTCAAGGGGCAGGCCCATCTCCTCGACGACATCGCGGGCCTCAGCGACCTGGAGAGGGTGCGTACACTCTACGAGGCGCTCGAGACCCAGGAGCTGGTGCTCCGCCTGCTCGACCTCACCAAGAGCGGCGAAGGCGTGCAGATCTTTATCGGCTCGGAGAACACCCTGTTCGATATGACCGGGTGCTCTCTCGTGGTCGCCCCCATCAGCGACAACGCGCGCAGCGTCGTCGGCGCCATCGGCGTCATCGGCCCGACCCGGATCAACTACGCGCGCATCATCCCCATCGTCGACTACACGGCCAGGGTGGTTGGCCGGCTGGTCGGCGGCACCGGCGCGGAGATCGAGGCCTGACCCATGAGTGAGACGAACAAGAAAGGCACGAAGCCGGAAGAGGCTTCGGCCGCGGCGGAAACTCAGCCGGAAGCGACCGACCGGACCGCGGAGCCGGAAGAGGTCGACGCCGCCGTCGACGCGGAAGCGGCGGAAGAAGCCGAAGCGGCCGCCGAACCGGACGATAGCTCGCCGTGGGCGGGCAAGCCCCCCGAGGATGAAGCGGGCGTCGACCAGACGACCGAAGAGCGGGACCTGGAGGCGGAGATCGCGGAGGCGAACGACCGGCTCCTGCGCGCGCTGGCGGAAAACGAAAACCTTCGGCGGCGCAGCAAGCGCGAGCGCGAGGAAACCGCCAGGTTCGCGATCGCCTCCTTCGCGCGCGACGTTCTGTCGGTGGCCGACAATCTGCGCCGCGCGCTGGAGGCCGTGCCCGGGGATCCCGGGGAGAACGAGGCGCTGGGTTCGCTGGTCGGCGGCATAGAGCTCACCGAACGCGAGCTGGCCGCGATATTCGAGCGGCACGGCATCGAGCGGATCGATCCTGCGGGAGAGAAGTTCGACCACAACCTGCACGAGGCGATGTTCGAGGTCCCGACCGCCGATGCCGAGCCGGGCACGGTGGTCCAGGTCTTCGAGACCGGCTATGTGCTGAACGGTCGCCTCCTGCGGGCCGCCCGGGTCGGGATCGCCAGGGCGCTGCCGGAAGCGCCCGAGACGGTCCCGGAGACGCCGGCGGCGGACACCGATACGACCGCGTGACCGCCGGGCGGCGGGCGCGGTTTCGTCGACCGCCGTAATGCGCTAGCCTCCGCCGCGAATTGCGCGAGTGGGGGAAGCGTTTTTCCGTGCGTGCCGTTGACCGTGAAGCCTCGCGCGCCCGTCTGGCGCGACGATACACCGAAGTCCGGGCTCTGACCGAGGCGCTCGCCGCGCCGCTGTCGCCCGAAGACCAGCAAGTACAGTCGATGCCCGATGTCAGCCCGACGAAGTGGCATCTCGCCCATGTGACATGGTTCTTCGAGACCTTCGTCCTCGCGCCGCACCTGCCGGGCTATACCCCGTTCGATCCGGCTTACGGATACCTCTTTAATTCCTATTACGAGGCCGTCGGAGCACGACACCCGCGCCCCGACCGGGGGGTGTTGTCCCGGCCGCCGCTCGCCGAGGTTGTCGCCTATCGCGCCCATGTCGACGACGCCATGGACCGGCTGTTCTCGACCCTTCCCGACGGGGCCTGGGCCGAGCCCGGCGGGTTGACCGAGCTCGGGCTGCATCACGAGCAGCAGCACCAGGAGCTGCTGCTGATGGACATCAAGCATGTCCTGTCGCGCAACCCGCTGCTTCCCGCCTATCGGCCGCGCAATGCGCGCGAGACCGAGCCGGCGGCGGGGTCGGGTTGGACGGAGTACGAAGGCGGTCTCGGCCGCATCGGCGATGACGGGAGCGGCTTCGCCTTCGACAACGAGCGGCCGCGGCATCGCGTCGTGCTGGAGGATTTCCGTCTCGCCGACCGCGCGGCGACCAACGGCGAGTACCGCGCCTTCATCGAGGACGGCGGCTACCGCGACCCGCTGCTGTGGCTCGCCGACGGCTGGGCGACGGTCCAGGCCGAGGGGTGGGAGGCTCCGCTCTATTGGAGCGGGGCGGACGGCGAATGGTCGGAGTTCAGCCTCGCCGGCGAAGCGCCGCTCGACGACGATGCGCCGGTTTGCCATGTCAGCCACTACGAGGCGGCGGCCTACGCGGCCTGGGCCGGCAAGCGCCTGCCCACGGAAGCCGAATGGGAGGCTGCAGCGCCCGCGGTCGAGGAGGAGAACGCCAATTTGCTGGCGGCGGACCTGCTGCATCCGGCGGCCGCTTCGGCGAATGGCTATTCCGATCCCCGTCAGATGATCGGCGATGTGTGGGAGTGGACCGCCAGCCCTTACGTCGCCTATCCCGGCTTTCGCACCTCGCCCGGCGCGGTCGGGGAGTACAACGGCAAGTTCATGTCGAGCCAGATGGTGCTGCGCGGGGGCTGCTGCGCGACCCCGCCCGGGCACATCCGTGCCACCTACCGCAATTTCTTCTACCCCCATCAACGCTGGCCGTTCACCGGCATCCGCCTGGCCGAGGATGGCTAGCAGCGGCGACCGGCGCCGGCAAAGGGAGAGCGACATGCCAGGCAAGGACATCACCTACACCACCCGCAACGGCGAGGCGTTCTACGGTTACCTCGCCGAACCCGGCGGCAGCGGCCAGGCGCCCGGCCTGTTGCTGATCACCGCGATCTTCGGCATCGACGACGAGATGAAGGAGCTTTCCGACGCCTGGGCGAAGGACGGGTTCCTGGTCTCGGTACCCGACATCTTCTGGCGGGTGATGCCGGGACCGACCGCCGACATGGAGAAGGCCTTTGCGCGCTACGACGCGTTCGACCAGGACCAGGGCATGCTCGACATCGAGGACCTGATCGGCGACCTCAAGGCGCGCCCGCAATGCAACGGCAAGGTGGCGATGCTCGGCTTCTGCTTCGGCGGGCTCTACGCCCATCTCGGAGCGGCGCGTCTGGGGATCGATGCCGCCGGCTCCTTCCACGGCACAAGGATCGGCGAGGCGCTCGACGAGACGCCGCGCATCTCCTGCCCCGTCAGCTTCCATTTCGGCGACGAAGACCCGGTGGTCCCGATGGACGAGGTGGCCGCCATCCAGCAGGCCTATGGCGGTCACGGCAACGCCGAGATCGTGGTCCACGAGGGTGCGACCCATAACTTCGCCATGCCCTACAAGGAAGGCTATCAGGCCGCGGCGGCGACAGCGTCGCGCGCGTCGGTGCTGAGGTGCTTCCAATCGATGTAGGAGCGCTGCGTCAGCGACGCGTACCGGAGGGGGCTCCGGCGTGATCGCGGCCTCGCTCCGCGCCAACCCGTTCGGCTGGCTGGTCGTCGCGATCTGCTTCGCGGCGCTGATGGCGGTCTATTCGACGCGCAGCTCGATCGGGCTGATGATGACCTTCTGGGAGGTCGAGCCCGGATGGCCGCGCGATCTGGCCTCGAACGCCGGCGCGCTGGCACTCTTCCTGATGGCGATCGTCTCTCCCTTCGCGGGCAATCTGATCGACCGCTTCGGTCCCAGGACGGTCTGCGCCGGCGGCCTCCTCTTCGTCGCCGTCGGCATCCTCGCGACCTCCGCGGCGATCGAGGAGTGGCAGCTTATCGCCTTCTACGGCGGGCTCATCGGCATCGGCTCGGGTGCGATCGCGATGCCGATGGTGTCCGCCGCCGTCGCCCGGTATTTCGCGCACGGGCGCGGGCTGGCGAGCGGGATCGGGTTTTCCGGGGCCACCGGCGGCCAGCTCGTCGCGTTGCCGGTGCTGGGGGCGTTGGTCATCGCCCTGGGCTGGCGCGGCACCTACACCGCCCTCGGGGCGCTGACGCTGGCGATCGCAGCGATCGCCTGGCTGGCTTTGCGCCGTCCCCCCCGGGTCTCCGAAATTTCAGACAGCCAGACGCTCGCACCGACCGGCGAGCGGCTGCGTTACGTGCTGTCGAGCGGGACGTTCTGGCTACTCGCCATCGGCTTTCTTATCTGCGGGTTCAGCACGGCGGGCGTGATCGAGGTGCACCTCCTGCCCTATGCCGAGTTCTGCGGCTTCGCGCCCATCGAAGGGGCGACGGCCTACGGCGTGCATGGCGGGTTCAACATGATCGGGGTCGTGCTGGCCGGCTTCCTGTCCGACCGGCTGCATCGGCCGCGCCTGCTCGCCTCGATCTATTTCGTCCGGGTGCTTCTGTTCGTGCTGCTGACGCAGATCGCGGGCAGCCTGCCCCTGCTCTTCGTCTTCGCCGCGCTCTACGGGTTTCTCAACTTCGCCGCGATGCCGGTGATCGCCCACATCATCGCGAGCCGCATGGGGGTGGGCGTGATCGGACTCGCCATGGGGCTGATCTTCGGAGGTCACTGGCTGGGCGCGGCGATCGGCGCCTATCTCGGCGGCGCGTTCTACACGCTCTGGGCGCGCTATGACGAGCTCTGGTTGGTCGCGGCGCTGGCGGTCGCGCTGGCGGGCTGCCTTTCGCTGTTCGTGCCGGAGGACCGGAGAAGAGAACCGGCACTGCAACCGGCGTGACCGACCGCCCCAAGGCCTCGTTCCTCGCCGGCGACGGCGTGGCCCATGTGCTGATGGCGCAGTCGGCGCTGATCTTCGCGCTCAACTACGTTATCGGGCGATGGGCGGCGGGCGAGGTCGCGCCCTATACGCTGGGGTTCACCCGCTGGACGGTGGGCGCGCTGGTCCTGCTGCCCTTCGCGTGGCACCTGATCCGGCGCGACCGGGTTCTGCTGCGGCGCCATTGGAAGCTGCTTTGCCTGCTCGGCTTCCTGATGCCGCTGATGGGCGCGGGCATCACCTATGTCGCGCTCAACTACACCACGGCGATCAACGGCGGGGTGATCCAGACCTCGCTGCCCGTGCTGATCCTGCTCCTCGCCTGGATCGTGCTGGGCGACCGCAGCACCGGGCGGCAGGTCTTCGGTGTCGTGCTTGCCATCGTCGGGCTGCTCTACATGGTCGCGCGCGGCGATCCGGCGGTGCTGCTGGGCCTCGACTTCAACCGCGGCGACGCGGTGCTGCTGCTGTGCAACCTGTGCCTCGCCGGCTACGGCGTCGCCGCGCGGCTGATGCCCAGGGAGATCCATACCCTGACCCTGCTGACGATGGTCTGCGCGGTGGGCGCGCTGTGCCACGTCCCGTTCTTCGCCGCGGAAGTGATCCAGGAGGGGCTTCCCCCGGCCAGCACCAGGGCCTTGGTGTCGCTGGTCTTCGTCGCCTTCTTCCCCTCGGTGGTGGCGATCCTCGGCTGGAACATCGCGATCGCGCGGCTCGGGCCGTCGCGTGCCGGGTTCTACATGTATCTGGTGCCGGTCTTCTCCGCCGCGATCAGCGTCCCGTTTCTCGGCGAGACGCTGAATGCCTACCACCTGATCGGCGCGGTGCTGATCGTCGGCGGCGTCACCGTGTCCTCGCGCCGGCCGAGGGCGGACGAGCCCGCCTGAGCGAAGCCCCAACAGGTGTCGCGCCGCGCCGATTTCCGCATACAATCCGCTCGAGGAACGGCGCCGCAGGGGACACGCCATGCAGGGACACGAGGACCGGATTCTGACCACCCATGTCGGCAGCCTGCCGCGCACCGTCGAGGTGCTGGATGCGATGAAGGCCAAGCACGAGGGCGAGCCCTACGACGAGGACGACTACCAGGGGAAGATCCGCGAAGGCGTGGCCGACATCGTCAAGCGCCAGGCGGACCTCGGCATCGACGTCGTCGCCGACGGCGAGATGTCGAAGACCGGCTTCTTCGCCTATGTCGAGGAGCGGATCGAAGGCTTCGAGCCGCGGCGGGACGAGAAGTACAACCTGTTCGCGGCCGAGACCGCAGCGTTCCCGGAGTACTACGCGGAATACTTCGCCCGGGTGATGATGGGTGGGGCGATCGTCAAGATGGCGCCGATGTATTGCATCGGCCCGGTCTCCTACAAGGGCGAGGCTGCGCTCGCGCGCGACCTCGACAATCTCAAGGCGGCGCTCTCGGACGTCTCTTGCCACGACGCCTTCGTGCCCGCGGTCTCCCCCGCCGGCGTCGGGTACAACGCCTACTACGCGACCGAGGAGGAATATGCGGCGGCGGTGGCCGACGCGATGAGGACCGAGTACCGCGCCATCGTCGACGCCGGCTTCCTGTTGCAGATCGACGACCCGTTCCTCTGCGACATCCTGGTCGATCCCGCGCTCGACGACGCCGGCAAGGACCGCAAGTGCCGGCTCTATGTCGAGGCGCTCAACCACGCGCTCAGCGGCATCGACGAGGACCGCATCCGCTATCATACCTGTTACGGCATCAACGAGGGCCCGAGGATCCACGAGGCGCCGATGGACGAGGTGTGCCGGTACATGCTCGACATCGACGCGGGCAGCTATTCATTCGAGGCGGCGAATGCGCGCCACGAGCACGAGTATCACATCTGGGAGGACATCGAGCTGGCCGACGGCAAGGCGCTGATACCGGGCGTCGTCACCCATGCGAGCAACATCGTCGAACACCCTGAGCTGATCGCCGAACGGCTGGTGCGCTATGCCGAGCGCGTCGGAAGGGAGA
Source organism: Defluviicoccus sp. (assembly GCA_028821395.1). Taxonomy (GTDB): domain Bacteria; phylum Pseudomonadota; class Alphaproteobacteria; order MPNO01; family MPNO01; genus MPNO01. The sequence continues at coordinate 10,988 of JAPPGP010000012.1, read as the reverse complement.
ATGTGCTCGCGGGCGGCGATTGCGGCTTTTCGTCGCAGGCCTGCTACCATACCGAGGTTCACCCGACGGTGATCTGGGCAAAGTTCGAGGCGATGGCCGAGGGCGCCCGCCTGGCGACGGAGCGGCTCTGGTAGCGTGGAGCCGACGCGCAGGATGAAGTTTGGCGTACCGGAAGCCCCCCGAGGGCGATTGCAGCTATTGGCACCGATCCCGTGGACGAGCGCGGTATAGCAGGACAGCGATTCGCGACGCGATTTGCCGAACGGGTGCTGCGGTTCCGCTGGCCGGTCATCCTTGCCACCCTGGTCCTGGTCGCGGCCGCGTCGAGCGGCATTGCCATGCTGGAGTTCTCCGGCAATTACCGGATCTTCTTCGACGAAGACAATCCGCAGCTTCTGGCGCTGGAGGAGCTGGAGAACACCTACGGGAAGAACGAAAACGTCGCGTTCCTGATCGTTCCGGAGGACGGCAACGCAACCTCGCAAAGCGCACTCTCGGCCGCCCTCTGGCTGACCGATGCCGCCTGGAAGACGCCCTATTCGAGGCGCGTCGATTCGCTCGCCAATTTTCAGCACACGACCGCCGAGGGCGACGATCTGTATGTGCGGGATCTCGTCGATCCGCAAGACTTGGCGCGAGCGGAAGCGCGCTCGGCAGTCCGGGCCATCGCCTTGGCGGACCCGCGGATCGCGGGCAGCATCCTGGCCGTGGGCGGCGATGTCAGCGTCGTCAACGTCACCGTCGAGCTGCCGGAGGAGGGGCAGCTGGAAGCCGTGGCCGAAGTCGCGGAGTTCGCCCGGTCGGTGGCGGCGGAGGCGGAAGAACGGTTTCCCGAAATGGACCTTCGCGTCGTGGGCACGGTCATGGTCAACCAGACCTTCGTCGAAGCCTCGATCGACAGCCAGATGGTCTTCCTGCCCGCAAGCCTGCTGCTCATGGCGCTGATCCTCGGCGTTCTAACCCGGAGCTGGGCGGGGGTCGCGGGGACCGGCCTGGTGATCGTCTTTTCCATTCTCGCGTCGGTGGGGCTGGGCGTATGGGCCGGCTTGCCCTTCTCCCCGCCGGTATCGCCGGCGCCGACCATCGTGCTGATGATCGTCGTGGCGAACTGCGTGCACCTGCTGGTGGCTTTGCGTCAGGGTCTGCGCGCCGGAGCCTCGAGGCACGATGCCATCGTCGAATCCGTCGGTCTCAACCTGCATCCGGTGTTTCTGGCGAGCCTGACGACGACGCTCGGCTTCCTGAGCATGAACTTTTCCGAAGTGCCGCCATACCGCGATCTCGGCAATTTCGTCGCTTTCGGTATCGTCGCCTCCTTCGTTCTTTCCGTCACATTTCTGCCGGCACTGCTCTCGCTGCTCCCGGTCCGTGCCGGAAAGGACCGGCGGCTCCGCGGACCCGAAATGAGTGTCGTGGCGGATACCGTGCTGCGCCACAGGAAGGCGTTGTTGTGGGGATGGTTGGCGATTGTCGCGGCGACGATGCTTGCCATTCCGCGCAAGGAGCTCAACGACGTCCTGGTCCATTTCTTCGACGAGAGCGTCGAGTTTCGCCAGGACACGGATTTCATGGACGAGCGCCTGAGCGGCAATACCCTGCTCGAGTATTCGCTGCACGCATCTGCCGAGGGCGGCGTCACCGATCCCCGCTTCCTCGCCGAGGTCTCGAACTTCGCCGACTGGTACCGCGAGCAGCCCGCTGTACGCCATGTGGCGGTCGTCACCGACACTTTTAGGCAACTCAACAAGAGCATGCACGGCGACGACCCGGCCGCTTACAGGATTCCGGAGAGCCAGGAGCTAGCGGCGCAATATTTGTTGCTTTACGAGCTCTCGCTTCCGCTGGGTCTGGACCTCAACAATCAAATCGACAGATCCAGGTCGGCCACGCGAGTGTCGGTTTCCGCGGAGACCCTCTCGTCGAAAGAGGTGCTCGAACTGAACGCGCGTGCGGAGGCCTGGCTAAAGGAAAACGCGCCGCATGTTGCCGGTGTCAACAGCACCGGTCCGGCGGCGATGTTCGCCTATATCGGGCAGCGCAACATCCGTGCCATGATGGTCGGAACGGCAGTCGTCCTGCTGGCCATTTCCGCCATTCTCCTGTTCGCATTTCGATCGCTGCGGCTTGGCCTGATAAGCATCGTTCCGAATCTGGTGCCTGCCGTGCTGGGCCTCGGCGTCTGGGGCCTGGCGGTCGGACAGGTGAGCCTGTCACTATCTGTCGTGGTGGCGATGACCGTGGGCATCGTCGTGGACGACACTGTCCATTTTCTCAGCAAGTACCGCCGCGCGCGACTCGAACACGGGCTGGGCCGGGAAGAGGCGGTGCGGCGCGCCTTCGACATGGCCGGCCAGGCGCTGTTCACGACTACGGTAGTCCTGGTAGCCGGTTTCTTGATACTGGTATTTTCTCCCTTCGTTCCCACTGCGCAGGTTGGCATCCTGACCGCGGTGATTATTGCGTTTGCCCTCATTGCTGACCTGTCTCTGCTGCCGGCGCTGTTGACTACGCTGGACCGCGGTACTCCGGACAGGGACACGCAAGCATACTGAAGCCCCGCCTTCCCGTGTTCGATCGCGAGGTGCCTCGTGGCGAAGGAATTCCGGGGGTCGGTGCGCGCGCGCCACGCCCTCTCCGCTCGGACCGACGACGGACCGGCGGCAGGGAGCGCCGTGACCTGGCTTCACGTTGAGCTGGCGGCCCGCGTCGCGGCTCCGCTGCACAACAAGCCAAATCTTCCGGCACCTTTCGGGGCTTGACCTTTCCCTGCCGAAATTGCATATGATCCGGGCGTTTCCTCGCCCGCCGAACGGGTCCTTTGGTCCTTGCCTGATCTCCATGAAGGGGCTACGCGCGGTCGTGTTCAACAATCCGTTTGACTCTTTCCACAATACTGTTGCCGAGGCGAAGGAAGAACGCGAACAACTCGACCGGCTGCTGACAATATCCACACCGCGGGAACGCCTGCTCGTCGCCGCCATCGCCCTGTTTTTGTTGATCCTCGCCGGATGGCTCTTCTTCGGCTCCGTCTCTCATAGCCTGGCGATAAAAGGCGTGGTGGTAGCTGCCAGCCAGGGCACGCGCGAAGGCGAGCGGTCCTTGCAGGCGCTGGTCTGGATCGAACGCGCCGTTGCGCCGCAAATCGAGGCCGGGATGCCGGCGGCGATCGAGCTGGGTGGCGCGGATGGAGGAGCGGACGCACTCCACGGACTGGTCGCGGATATTTCCGCCGTACCCCAACCGGAGGCGCTGGCCGCGTTTGCGTCTGCCGCTCCGGTGTCCATGCACCGCGTTCTTATATCGTTCCGTCGGAACCTTGATGTCGCTTCCCCTGCCGGCAGGGAATGCAGAATGGTCATCGAGCTCGGCAGGCAATCGCCGATCGCGTTTTTTCTGTCTGGGCGATTGTAAGATGGCGTCGCGGGCCTCCAAAGGGGCTGGAGGCAAGGCTGCATCGGCCTCCCTGAAGCAAAGGGTAACCACGCCGCTTCTGTTGCAGATGCACGCCTCCGAATGCGGCGCCGCCTGCCTCGGCAGCATCTTGGCCTATTTCGGTCGCTGGGTGCCACTTACCGAGCTGCGCGACAAATGCGAGGTGAGCCGCGACGGCAGCAGTGCCGCGAGCATCTTGCGCGCCTCCAGGCATTACGGTCTCCAATGCAGCGGCCTCAGCGTGCGGGCCGAACAACTGAAAAAGCTAGAGCTGCCCTTGATCCTGTTCTGGCAGTACAGCCATTTCCTCGTTCTCGAAGGGTTCGATGGCCGCAATTACTATGTCAACGATCCCGCCACGGGGCGACGCCGGATTTCCGCTGAAGAGTTCAACAAGAGCTACAGCGGAATTGCCCTGCGGTTTGCGCGCGGCGACGATTTCAGCCCGGGCGGCGATCCGCCCGGCCTGTTCAGGCAGCTGGGCACCTTGCTCGTCGGATCCTGGAGCGTGCTTACGGGGGTGATCGCCTGCGGACTAATGCTGAGTTTGCTGGCTCTTGTCGTTCCTCTCTCGCTCGGTGTTTTCGTGGACGACGTGCTGGAAAACCATGGACCCTTGGGCGGGTTGGCGGCGGCCCTCCTTGGCGGCGGCGTTCTGGTATACATTCTGTCCTTGCTCAAGCACCGTTTTCTGAAGCGGCTCTCGGTGCGGATTTCGGTGATTGGCTACAGTCGCGGCATGTCGCGGTTGCTGCGGTTGCCGATCGAGTTTTTCGAACACCGGCTGGCGGGCGATTTGACGGATCGCGTCTCGTCGATCGACCGGATCGCGAAGACTCTGACCGATCAGTTCCTCGTGCTTATAGTCGACATGGCTATGAGTGCGGTGCTGCTCATCGCGATGTTGATCTACGACGTCCTGCTCGCGCTGATCGTGGTCTTGCTGGCCCTGCTGCACGCAGTACTGGCCCACTTCCTCAATGCGCTGCGGGCTGTGCGCAGCCAGGCGATGAGGCGCGAACAGGGGTTGCTGATCGGCCTCGGCATGCAGATGCTGAATCATGCCGACAACCTGCGCATGACGGGATCGGACGACCGTTTTTTCTCGCGCTGGAGCGGCCAGCAGGCGCGGGAGCTGCGTGCCCGCCAGCTCTACTCCGAGCTGGGCTCCGTCAATACCGCCCTGCCGGGGCTGGTCGCCGCGCTGCGCGCCGCCGCGATTTTGGGCGTCGGAGGCAGTCTGGTAATGACCGGGAAAATGACGCTGGGCACGCTGGTCGGCTTCTATATTCTGGCCGAGATGTTCCTGGCGCCCATCGGGCGCTTCCTCGAGTTCACGGACAAACGCCAGGCGCTGGAAACCGATCTGCAACGGCTCGAGGACATCTCGAAAACCGCGGAAGACCCAAATTTCAGCCGGCGAAACCCCGAGTCCGAGTCGATCCCCACCTTCAATGGCCGGCTCCAGCTTGCGGGCCAGCTCGAGCTGCGGGACGTCACCTTCGGCTTCAACAAGAGCCGGCCACCCTTGATCAAGGACTTCAACCTGGTGATCAAGCCGGGGGAGCGAGTTGCCGTGGTCGGTCCCAGCGGTTCCGGCAAGTCCACCCTGGCGCGTCTTATCTCGGGCGTCTATCAGCCGTGGTCAGGCGAAATCCTGTTCGATGGCCACCCTCGGGACGAGATCCCCGAAGAAGTGCTGCGGCAGTCCATATCCATGGTGGATCAGGATGTCGTGCTGTTTTCCGCGACCTTGCGCGACAACATCACCTTGTGGAACTCGGCCGTTCCGGATGAAGCCATCTTCGCCGCGACGCGAGATGCGAGGATCCATGACGAAATCCTGCTCAGGCCAGACGGATATTCGACCCGCGTCGAGGAAGGCGGGGTGAATTTCAGCGGCGGCCAGCGGCAGCGGCTGGAGATTGCCCGTGCTCTGGTGGGCAATCCGACGTTGCTCATTCTCGACGAGGCGACCAGCGCCCTCGACGCCGCGACAGAGGAGGACGTCGACGATGCGTTGCGGCGCCGTGGCGTCACCTGCCTGATCGTGGCCCACCGGCTGAGCACGGTGCGGGACTGTGACGCGATCATCGTGCTCGACAAGGGCGTCGAGGTGCAGCGCGGTACACACGACGAATTGATCGCTGACCGCGATGGTACCTATCGCAAGCTGGTCAAGTCAGGTTGAAGCAGGACACGTTGCCGGAATACACATCCATAGCCGAACTGGCCGCTCGCTCCGGCATATCCGTACCCTGCGCCGGCAACAAGCCGTTGCGCCTCGACGATCCGGATAGTGTCTGGTTCATCGATCGGGGCGCCGTCAATCTGTTCATGGTCGAATTCAAGGAGGGGGTCGAGCAGGCGGCGCCACAGCATCTGCTGCGGCGCGAGTCGGGCTGGTTGCTGCCGGGTGTCGCGCCGGACGAACGAGGAGACGGCGAAGACACCACGCTCAGCCTGATCGCCAAGGGCTTGCCGGGCACCCTTCTGAAACGCCTGCCGGCATCCCTGCTGTCGGAGGTCGATCCCGCGGACCTGGCGGAACAGACCGATACGTGGTTGACCGCCATTACCGACACGCTCTCGCGCTTTGCCAGCCGCCTTCCGCGCCCGACCACGCTGGCCGAACCCGGTCAGGCGCGAACCCTGACCGCCGGGACGCTATCGGTAAGGCGCGGTGTGGTATGGCTGTCCGAACCGCCGCGCGGCGCAAGCGTGTTCATGGATATCGTTGATCCGGCGGAACTCGCCGAGGCGGGCCGTCCCCGCGAGGCCTTCATACCGCTGACGCGCACAAGCTGGCTCACGCTATTCGACCAGGCGAGGCTTTCGGGCAAGACATCCGAGACCCTGGCGCGGCAAGGCATGCTGCTGCGGGCGCTTGCCTCCTTTCACTCGCTTGCTTTCGCCTTGGAACGCCTCAACCGCCGGCTCGCGGTGGTCGACGATGCGAATCTCGAACGCGCGCGCACGGCCAGCCGCCGCACGGCGGAAAGGGCGGCACGGCAGCGGCTGGTCAACATCTATGACCTGCCGATCGACGGGGATGCCGATATCGAAGACACGGCTCTGGCCGACGCCCTGCACGCCATCGGCCGCCACGAAGGTATCGACTTCAAGATACCGGCGCGCTCGGGGCCGCCCGATTCTCCGGTCGGCCTGGTTGACATTCTCGATGCGTCAGGCGTTCGCGCCCGGCGCGTCCGCTTCAAGGCCGAGGGTGGCTGGTGGCGCGGCGACAGCAATGCGCTGCTGGGATTCCGGGCGGAGGATGGCCGGCCCGTAGCGCTGCTGCCCGGTATGTTCGGCCGCTACCGGGAGTTCGACCCGGTCAGCAAACGCATTGTCCGGGTCACGGCAGATCGCGCCGCCGCGCTGGACGAAGAAGCCTGGATGTTCCACCCGCCATTGCCGTCGGGGAACGTGACGCCGGCAGACCTGCTGGGCGTTGCCCTGCGTGGATCGGCGGCGGATCTGACGCGGCTGGTGATGGCGGGGCTTCCGGGTGGCCTGATCAAACTTCTCCCGGCGCTCGCTCTCGGATTCGTCGCGAACCGGGTAACGACGGACGGAAATGCCGGAGCGCTCTATGCCACGGCGGTGGCGGTGGCGGTGTTCGGGCTGCTCGGCGCATTGCTGCACCTGCTTCAGAGCACGGCGATGATGCGGCTCGAGGGGCGCTCGGCGTCGCGGGTCGAAGCCGCCTTCTGGGACCGCCTGATGCGCCTTCCGCCCAGCCTGCTGCACCGCCATCCGGCCGGCGATCTGGCCATGTCGGGAATGACGTTCCAGAATATTCGCGACGGCTTGCAGGGGGTGGTCGCCGACAGCGTGCTGTCGATCGTCTTTCTGCTTCCGGTGTTCGGCGTCATCTTCTTCTACGATTCCGCCCTCGGGATCATCGCGCTCGCCTTCAGCCTGGCGTCCCTGTCGATCACCGGAGTCCTCGGGTTGCTGCAGATTTCACCCCACGGGCGGATGATCGGCGCAGCGCGTCGCGTGGCCGGCCAGCTTTTCCAGATCGTGGGCGGCATCTCCAAGCTGCGCGTGGAGAACGCGGAAGGCTCGGCATTCGCGATCTGGGCGCGGGACTATCGCGAACAGAAACGTGCGGAGATCGAGCTGGGCGCGCTCGAAGGACATTCGCGCGCATTCGGTGCTGCTCTCCCCTTCCTCGCCGGCGGGGTCCTGCTGTTCGCGGTGGCGGGATCGGGCGACCGGCATGTTCCGGTGGGCGATTTTCTTGTCGTCTACACCGTCTTCATCGCTTTCCAGACCGCCATCGCCCGGCTCGGCGAGTCGTTCGGCACCCTAGCCGCCATGCTGCCGGCATTCGATCAGATGCGCCCGCTGCTCACCGCCGTCCCCGAAACCGAGATCGAAGGGGAGCCGGTCGGATTTCTGGGCGGCGACATTCTGTTCGACCGCGTTTCGTTCCGCTACGACCCGGACGGCCCGTTGATTCTGGACGATGTCACGCTTCGTGCCCGTCCCGGTGAATTCATCGCGATCGCCGGCGAGTCGGGTGCCGGCAAGAGCACCCTGTTCCGGCTCGCGCTCGGCATTGACAGGCCGACCGCCGGCGCGGTCTATTACGACGGACGCGATCTGAGACACCTGAACCTGAAACAGCTACGCCGGCAGATCGGCGTGGTGCCGCAATCGGTCGGACTTCATCCCCAGGATCTCTGGGACAATGTGGTCGGACACCGCGACGACGTGACCACCGAGGAGGTGTGGACGGCGGTCCGGATTGCCGAGGTTGAAAACGAAATCAAGAGCATGCCCATGGGCATGATGACCATGGTCGGCACCAGCGGGGCGGTCCTGTCGGGGGGCGAGAGCCAGCGCGTCACGATCGCCAGATCGGTGGTCGGCAGCCCGCGGATCATGCTGTTCGACGAGGCGACCAACTGGCTGGACAATCAAAGCCAGGCCAAGGTAATGCGAAATCTCACGGCCCTGACCTCTACCCGGGTCATCATCGCCCACCGCCTGTCCACGTTGGAACAGGCCGACAGGATCTACGTGCTGCAGGCGGGAAGAGTCGTACAAAGCGGCTCCTTCAACGAACTCATGGAGGTCGACGGGGTGTTCAAGGAGCTGGTCAAGAGGCAGGTCGCCTGATCGGGGGAGGTCGGCTCGGCGAGTGTTTCGCGCTCTTCATCCCCTGCATCACATCGATTTGGCTACCGGGAATTCCCGCACGACCAGGCACCGCGGAAATGGAAGACATCGATGAAGGAACCGGTTGACGCGGCAGAATTCCTCGTCTCGCGAGCCGGCGAGGACAGTGACTTTCGCGACCGTCTTCTCGCCAATCCCAAGGAGACGATCGAAGAGGAATTCGGCGTGACCCTGGCCGAAGGCCACCAGATCCACGTTCACGAAGACACCTATACCGCGACGCATGTGGTGCTTCCGCCGCGCAGCAAACTCAGCGAGGCCGAACGGGAGGCGGCGAAGACCGGCGCAACATCGCTCGAGTTCCTGCGCAAGACGTTATACGATCCCGCCCCGCCCCTCCGTCCCCCTGCTCCCCAACCGGCGAGAGACCGGGAGAACGCTGCCGCCTCCGATGCACTTGCAAGATCGGCCAGAGAAAGCATCCGCCGCGGCCTCGATTTCCTGCAATCCACAATCGACGAAAACGGGGCCTGGCATTGCATCCGGTTCAACACGGCCGATCCAGACATCCCGCGGCATTACGAGAGACCTCCCTTTGTTTCGGCTCTTTGCGTCCTTGCCCTGGAAAGCAGCGATGAAGCGCGTGCCAGGGAGATATGCGCCGCCTCCAGGGCGTATCTCGTCGACACCATCGAATATCCCGGATTGTGGCGGTACTATCGTCATTTGCCCCAGGATCTTGACAGCGCCGCCCTTTGTTCACTCGTCACGGGGGCCCACCCCTGGATTTTTCTGGGCAGGAACGTTCCGCCAATATTGTCGAACCGCGACGAGGAAGGCCGCTTCATGACCTGGGTTCTGGCGGAAGACGAGCCAGACATCGTATCGCGCTTTCGTATCGAGGCCGACCCCGTCGTCAATGCCAATATCATTGCCTATCTCGGCGACCGCCCTGAAACCGAGCGCGCCCAGCGATGGCTGGCGTCTCTGCTTGTCGGAGGCCGGGTTGAGGGCTCGTCAAAATGGTATCCCGACCCGGTCGCGATCTACTACGCAATCTCCCGCGCCATGATGCGTGAACCGCCCGCCCTCGCCGGCCTTCGCCCGATACTTTCGGAGCGTATCCTGGGCCTGCGCGACGAGACGGGAGAATTCGGCAATATCCTGCACGCGGCTCAAGCGGTGTCGGCGCTCTACAATATCGGAGGCCTTGAAGGGATCGACGCGAAGCGCCAAGTGGATAGGTTCAGGAATGCGCAACGCGAGGACGGTAGCTGGCCGGAGCTTCTCGCCTTTGGCGACCAATCGAAAAAGTGGGGCACGGTAGGGCAGATCGGGCACGGCTCCGAGGCCGTGACCAGCGCGTTTTGTATCGAAGCTCTGGAGCGTCTCGTCGCAGTCCTGAAGGGCTGAACGATTTGCGGGTTACGGTATCCGGTGCTAACCTGGACCCCAAGGCAAGGCGCCGCTAGTTCGTTGGGAAAGCTGCCATGCCGCAGGATACAGCCATAGGCGGCGGCCCGGGCTCAAGCAAGGCCGACATTGCGCAGCACGTAGAGCCGTCGATCCTCAACGCCCTTCCGCATTACCTGCCATTGGGCATTTTTCCGTTGATTGTCCTCGCCGCGATCCATGGCGGCTGGTGGTTGTTGCCGCCATTTGTCTATATGAGCGTAGCGGGACCGCTCGATCGGGCGCTGGGTCCCGACGGACGCAATATGGATCCGGCGAAGACGCCGGAACGCCGCCTGTTCTGGCATAATCTGCCTGTCTGGACCTGGGCGCTCCTCTGGCCGCCCACGCTCATATTCGGCTTGTGGCAAATCCTCGTCGCGGATCAGCTGGCGATTTGGGAGAGCGTGCTCCTGGCGATCGTGTTGACCATGGAAGCGCAGGCCGTATTCGTGGTCGGTCACGAATTGATTCACCGGCGCTCCGGTTGGGAGAGCCGGCTCGGCGAGTTCCTGCTGGCTTCGGCCTCCTATCCGCAATACGCCACGGAGCACGTCTATATCCACCACGCTCGGGTCGGCACGCCGCACGATGTGGGTTCCGCTCCCAAGGGAGAGAGCTTCTGGCGGTATTTCCCGCGTGAAATCGTGAGCAACATCGTCAATTCCTGGAAGGTCGTCGGCGAACGGCTGGCCCGGCGCCGCCTGCCGATGTGGCATTACAGCAATCCGTTCTGGCGGTACGGCATCGCGGTCGCGTTCTGGTACGGGCTGGTGTTCTGGATGGGCGGGATCTGGGCGGTGCCGGTGTTTGCCTTTCTGGGGCTGTGCTGCGTCTTTTCGATGAAGATCAGCAACTACTTCCAACATTACGGCCTGCGTCGCATCCGTCTGCCGAACGGGCGCTGGGAAAGGGTGATGCCGCGCCATTCCTGGAGCGCCGACTGGAAGTTCAGCAACTGGATGTTCTTC
>JAPPGP010000172.1 GCA_028821395.1 Defluviicoccus sp. | reverse complement strand
AGGCGCCGCTGAGATCGGCGACGGCGGTTGCGAGCGAGGTTCTTCTCTTGGCGATGCGGAGCGCCGACATTATTTCTTCGGTGCCGGCATCGTGCGGCCCTATGCGATCGAGCGTCGCCATCGTTCGATCCCACGCCGCCTGCACGCCATCGGCCAGCAAGTCACAGGCGAATGCGATGTCGCGGATGGCACAATGGGTAAGGAAGGGGCTGTTCCCGAACACTGCCGAGAGAACTGACCGCGCGGCCGGATCGGCGGCGAGCTCGCGGGCGCGGCGAGCGGTTTCCGGCGCGGCCTCCGCGGCGGCCTCTTCCCAGCGCTCGAACGCGAGCTCGGCCGCCGCCGGGTTTGCAGGCGGTGGGAGGTTTCCGGTGTCGGCGATCGGGTCGCCCGCGGTCGTCGTCACGCGCGTTTCTCCGCCGGTGGAGAGGCCGACCGAAAGTGTTCCCTCGGCGGTTCCCGGTCAAGCGGGCGCTGGCTCGCCTTGATGCGCCGCCTGCTCCGCATCGGCGTCGACGTCGCCCTGCTCAGCGCCCTCACGCTGGTCGGTGTGGCCCTCTTGGGCGCGTGGAGGCTGTCGGAGGGTCCGGTATCGCTCGGCTTTCTCAAGCCCGATGTGGAGCAGCGCCTGGCCGCGCTCGATCTTCCCAACCGCATCGCCTTCTCCGACGTCGTGCTGACCTGGGGCGGCACACGGCGGCCGCTCGATCTGGTGATGTCCAACGCCGAGCTGCGCGGCAAGGACGATGTCGTGGTCGCCAGGGTTCCCGAGCTCTCCATCGGGCTGTCGCCGGCCGCGCTCCTGGACGGCAGGCTGGTGCTCAAGACGATCCGCCTGAGCGATGCCGGGGTTTCGGTGGTGCGGCGCAAGGACGGCACGTTGAGCATCGGCCTGGCCGGCGAGGGCGGCCGATCCCTCACGCTGTTCGAGTCGGGCGGGGAGGGCGGGTCCGGCGAGAGCCTGCTGGGGAAGCTCGAACGCGTCGCCATCCACCGCGCCTCGGTCTCGCTGGAAGACCGCCTGCTCGGGCTGCGCATGAGCCCCGACCGGGTATCGGTCGATTTCGAGCGCCGGGACCGGGCGATCGTCTGCGTGTTCGACCTCGACGGCTGGTCGGGAGACGAGCGGCTCTCGATGGGAGGGATCGCCGAATACCGTCTGCGGGACCGCACGACCCAAGTCTCGCTGGACTTCCGCGGCCTCGTCCCCGACCGCCTCGCCCCGATCCTCGCCCGCTGGTTCCCGCGCCTCCCCGACCTCCGGGGCGTCTCGGTTCCGCTCGAGGGGCATCTCGCCGCGAGCTCTGGCGCCGACGGCAGCATCCAGGACGCGCGCTTCACGATCGGCGGGGGCACGGGGACGCTCCGCCTGGCGGAGCTCGGCGATCACCGCTACGACATCCGGTCGCTCGCTTTCGACGGCCGTTACGGCGCCGCCGACGGGGCGGTCGAAATCGACCGGCTGGACATCGATTTCGGCAAACCCAGGCTGACCCTGACCGGCAGGCTCGCCGGGGTCGATCGAAGGCCGCGGCTGAACGCGCGCGCGAAGCTCGCCGGGATGACCATGTCGGCCCTGCCGCGCTACTGGCCCGAGGGGGTGGCCGAGGGCGCGCGACGCTGGCTGGCCGCCAATCTGAACCGCGGCGAAGTCCGCGATCTGGCCGCCGATCTCGCGCTCTCCTTTGCCGATGGCGGGGTGCAGATCGAGGGCGTCAAGGTGACTCTCCGACTGGCGCGCGCGACCCTCCACTACCTCAAACCGCTGCCCCCGATTACCGAGGCCCGTGGCTCCGTCACCATCGGCCGCGACCGGATACGGATCGTCGTCGACGGCGGCGGGGTCTCCGATCTGGTTCTGGCCGGAGGGCTGATCGACATCACCGGTCTCTCGGCGGACACGGCGCATATGGCGTTGCGGGGCCGGGTGACGGGGCCGCTCGCCACGGCGCTCTCGGTGCTCGACCATCCGCGCCTGGGCTACGCATCCAAGGTCGGTCTCCGGCCCGGCGGGGTGGGCGGCAGGCTGGAGATGCGGATCGAGGCGAGCTTGCCGCTGATCGATGCTCTGGCGCTCGACGACGCGAAGCTCGGCGCGGCGGGCACGCTCACCGGCGCGGTCGCCGACGGGGCGTTTCTGGGCGAGGACCTTGCCGAGGGAGCGCTCCGCTTCACGCTCAACAACCGGGGCATGAAGATCGACGGGGACGCACGCATTTCTGGTGTCGCCGCCGCCGTCGGCTGGCGCGAGGACTTCACCGGCACCGAGGAGCCCCGCCGGCGCTACGGCGTGCGGGCGCGGCTCACCGAAGCCGACCGGCGGCGCCTCGGCGTAACCCTCGCCCCGCTGGTGCGGGGACCGGTCTCGGTCGCCGCCGACTACGCCGTGTTCTCCGGCGGTGCCGCCCGCGCGACGGGCACGCTGGACGCCGCCGAAGCGGAGGTCGCCCTGCCCCCCCTCGAATGGTGGAAACCTCCCGGCGTGAAGGGGCGGGCGTCGTTCGAAATCGCCTTCGACGGCGGTCGCGCGCGGGCGATCCGCATCAAGGACCTCGTGGCGGGCGATCTCCGGGCGGCGGGTCAGGTCAGGCTCGACCGCGGAAGCATCCACAGGGTGGAGATCGGCCGCCTCGCCGTCCCCGACCGCTTCGACCTTGCGGGCGCGCTGTCGATCGACGAGGCGGAGGGCTGGACGATCGACGCCAGCGGCCGGCTGTTCGACGCCGCGCCGATCCAGCGCCTGACCGGGGGAGAGGGCGACTCCACCCTGCCGCCGCTCCGCATCGCCGCCAGGCTCGATCGCGTGCTGCTGACCGCCGGTCGCTCGGTCGAGAAGGCGTCGCTCGGCGCCAGCTATCGCGACGGCAGCTGGCAGGCGATCGACCTCTCCGGCCAATTTCCCAACGGAAAGCGCTTCGATCTCAGCTACCGCCCGCGCGACGGCGCCGGACGGCTCCAGGCGACCAGCATGGATGCCGGGGAGATGTTCGGCCTGGTGGGCGAGACCAAATGGGTCCGCGGCGGCCGACTGACCGTCTCCGCCGAGGGCCAGACCGGCGCCGAGACCCGGCAGTGGAAGGGCAAGATCGCCATCCGCGACTTCGTGCTCACCGGCGCGCCCAGGCTGGTGCAGGCGCTGCGCCTTGCCTCGCTCGGCGCCCTGTCGGAGGAGCTCGGCGGGCGCGGCGTGCGGGTGACCGCGCTCGACATCCCGTTCACCCATGGCGGGTCGAAGCTCCGCCTTTCCGAGGCGCGGGCGTTCGGTCCCGGAATCGGCGTCACCGGCAGCGGGACCATCGACGTCGACGAGGAGACCGTGGAGATCGACGGCACCCTGGTGCCCGCCTATCCCCTCAACGCGGCGCTTGGCGAGGTTCCGGGCATCGGCTTCATCTTTTCCGGCGAGAAGGGCGGCGGCCTGTTCGCCGCGCCCTTCGCGATCCGCGGCAAGGTCGAACAGCCGTCGTTCACCGTGAACCCGCTCGGCGTGCTGACGCCTGGCGTGTTCCGCAACATCTTCCGGCTATTCGACGCCAGGCGCGAGGACGCGCCACCGGAGACGCAGCCCAAGCGGTGACCGGGCCGGTCAGACCGGCGTCACGATGACGTGCCTCTTGCGGCCGGCCGACAGCTTCATCACCCCGTCCGAGGTCAGATCGCTCAGCGTGACCGTCTGCATCTCGCTGTCGAAGGCGCGGTCGTTGAGCCGGCCGCCGCCGCCTCGGATCAGCCGCCGCGCATCGGCCCTGGACGCGGCGAGCCCGGCGCGCGCGATCAGGTCGAAAGCCGCGATCCCGCTCTCCAGCTCGGAGCGGTCGAGCGCGTAGCGCGGCAGGTCGTCGCCCAGCGCGCCGTCCTCGAAGGTGGTGCGCGCAGTGGCTTCGGCGCGCCCCGCCTCCGCCGCGCCGTGGCACAGCGCCGTCGCCTCGCGGGCCAGCACCCTCTTGGCCTCGTTGATCTCGGCATCGCGCAACGCTTCGAGGCGGGCGATTTCGTCGAGCGGCAGGGTGGTGAACAGCCGCAGGAACCGGCCGACATCGCCGTCGGCGGCGTTGCGCCAGAACTGGTAGTAGTCGTAGGCGCTCACCCGGTCGGCGTTGAGCCAGACCGCGCCGCCCGCGGTCTTGCCCATCTTCTCGCCCGAAGCGGTGGCGATCAGCGGCGAGGTCAGCCCGTAGAGCGCGGCCCCGTCGGTGCGCCGCGCCAGCTCGATGCCGGAGACGATGTTGCCCCACTGGTCGGAGCCGCCCATCTGGAGAATGCAGCCGGTCCGCCGGCTGAGCTCGAGGAAGTCGTAGGCCTGGAGCACCATGTAGTTGAATTCGAGGAAACTCAGCGGCTGCTCGCGGTCGAGCCGCAGCCGGACCGAATCGAAGCCCAGCATGCGGTTGACCGAGAAGTGGCGCCCGAATTCGCGCAGGAACGGGATATACGATAGCCCGTCCAGCCAGTCCGCGTTGTTCATCATCACCGCATCGGTCGGACCCTCGCCGAATGTCAGGAACTGCGAGAAGACCCGCTTGATGCCGTCCAGATTGGCGGCGATCCGATCCTCCGAAAGCAGCTGGCGGGATTCGTCCTTGCCCGAAGGGTCGCCCACCTTGGTGGTCCCGCCGCCCATCAGCACGATCGGCTTGTGGCCGGTCCGCTGCCACCAGCGAAGCAGCATGATCGGCATGAGCGAGCCCACGTGCAGGCTGTCCGCGGTGCAGTCGAAGCCGATATAGCAAAGCCTGGGCGTGCCCTCGGAGAGCGCCGCGTCGAGCCCGCCCGTGTCGGTGCACTGGTGAACGAACCCGCGCTCGGCGACGGTCGCCATGAACTCCGAGCTGTAAACGGTCATCGCAATCTCCAAGGGGCGCGGACACGCTCCAGCACGGCCGCCCGGCCGCCGGAAACCGTTGGCGCCCGCTTCGCCGGGCGGTTTAACATCCGGCCGTCCGAGAAACAAAGGGAGTCGACCATGCAACCGAGCCGCACCGGGCCCTTCCCCTATGTCCCGATCAACCGGCGGGCGAAGATCGCGTGGCCCGGCGGGGCGCGGCTCGCCCTCTGGGTGATCCCCAATATCGAGATCTTTCCGCTCGACGAGCCGGTCCCCGGCGGCACCGGGATGGCGCCCGACCTCATCAACTGGGCGCCGCGCGACTATGGCGCCAGGGTCGGCGTCTTCCGCATCATGGAGGTGCTGGAGCGCCACGGGGTCAGGGGCACCGTCGCCCTCAACTCGGAGGTCTGCGACGACTACCCGGAGATCGTCGAGGACGCCAAGGCGCTGGGCTGGGAGTTCATGGGGCACAACGAGAGCAACACGCGCTACCTCCACCACATGGAGCCGGAGGCCGAACGGGCCACCGTGAAGCGCGTCTTCGACCGGATCGAGGCGGCGACCGGGGCACGGCCGCGCGGCTGGCTGTCGTCCGGGCTGCAGGAGAGCTGGCACACGCTCGACTATCTGATCGACAACGGCGCCGATTACGTCGCCGACTGGATCAACGACGACCAGCCCTACCGGATGGATGTCGACGGGCGGCAGATCTGCTCGATCCCCTATTCCGGCGAGATCAACGACCTGCCGGCGATGATCCGCATGGGGCGGACGGCGGAGGAGTTCGAGACCATGATCAAGCGCCAGTTCGACGTGCTGTACCGCGAAGGCGCTGAGTCCGGCCGGGTGATGGCGATCTGCCTGCACCCTTTCGTCATCGGCATGCCGCACCGGATCGGCGCGCTCGAAGGCGGGCTGGACTATATCTGCGCCCACGAAGGCGTCTGGCGCGCCACCGGGTCGGAGATCGTCGACCACTACCTGTCGACCGTCCCCGCCGACTGACCGCCGGCCATGCCGGCCGGGGAGGATTTCGCCTGGGTCGTCGGGCTGATGAGCGGCACCTCGCTCGACGGCATCGACGCGGCGCTGATCGAGACCGACGGCGAGACCGTCCGCGCCTTCGGACCGGCGGCGACGTCCCCCTATCCCGCGGCGTTCCGCGCCCGGCTCGCGACGACGCTCGGCCGGTCGTCGGGCTACGAGGCGGTCGAGGCCGAGCTCACAAGCCGCCACGCCGATGCGGTGCGGGAGCTTCTGGCCGGGCTTCCCGCCGACCACCCGTCCCCCGCTTTGGTCGGGTTTCACGGCCACACGATCGACCATCGCCCGGACGAGGGGGCGACCGTGCAGATCGGCGACGGCGGGGCGCTCGCGCGCGCGCTGGGGATCCCGGTGGTCGACGACTTCCGCGGCGCCGACGTGGCGGCGGGCGGGCAGGGGGCGCCGCTCGCGCCGCTCTACCACGTGGCCCGTCTCGCCGATGTCGAGCCGCCGGTCGCGGTGCTCAATATCGGCGGCATGGCGAACCTGACCTGGATCGGCGAGCGTGGGCCGCCCGTCGCCTTCGATACCGGACCCGGCAACGCGCTGCTCGATCGATGGGTGGAGCGCCACACCGGGCGGCGCTACGACGCGGGTGGCGCGCTGGCGGCGACCGGGCGCGTCTCGCAGCAGGCCGTGGCGCGCTACCTCGCCGATCCCTGGTTCGACCGGGCGCCGCCCAAATCGGTCGACCGGCTGGATTTTTCCCTCGATGGCGTGGCCGGGCTGTCGGCGGCGGACGGCGCGGCGACGCTGGCCGAGGTCACCGCGGCCGCGGTCGCGCGCGCGCGCGCCCATTTGCCCGCGC
>JAPPGP010000022.1 GCA_028821395.1 Defluviicoccus sp. | reverse complement strand
CTTAAGCCACGTCCGCCACCATCTCACCTAGCCATCATGAATAAAGCGGGCTAGGGATTCGATCACAGGTACTGCCCCTGCCGGTGTAATCGGAGAAGGATCACCGCCAACCATCGACAGGGCAAATCCAATCGCTTCGAACTCCCGTTCTGAAATGGCGCCTTGGAGAAATCGCTTTCCCGTTTGAGGATTGAGTTCGATTCGATCGAACAAATTCTCAAGCATCAGCTTCGCAATTTCTGTGTCCATGATTCTTCTCTTTTATTTCAATGTTCATCAGTTCAAGCGGGTTCAACTACTGCCCTAATGATAACTTCCGAGACATTTTCGCTTCTGACGCGTTCGACAAGGGGACGAAGAATTCTAACTCGACGCGCACCAAAGATTCGACCGCCAACTCCTACATGTTCACTAGGCGAGTACTCTACAACATCTCCCACTTGGCCGCGGATTTGCAAATTTCTCTTGCTCGCGAGAGCTCGAACTCCATCAGCTAAGGACTCTACCATTTTTAGTAGGTCCATCGTGCTTGATTCGAGGGCGGGTTCAAAAACTCGAACTTCGTTTAGGAGATCTTGGCCTGTTTCTTCGATCATTCGCATCACGCGTCGACTATCTACCAGTAGCAGCGCGAGATCCGGATCAGCGGCCATCTGGCTACTTGCGGCGAGAAGGTCTGCTCCTCCTGCATGTTTCCTAACTCGTCCCTTTCTGAGCCATTGAGCAATTTCATTAGGAAGCCCCGGAAGGTGATCGGCGATGGCCCTGGTTCTCTTTATGGCGTTGTCTTGAGAGCCTTCGAAAAGTACTAAACAATGCAATAGTTGATCGTCTGTGATCCCCTGTTTGGCCAAAAGCGTGATCGCTTCTACAATGTCGTGCGATAGGGTATTCAGTGAAGGTTTTGTCACTTCCGGCCACATGCCCTTTAGAAACCATCGGGCAAGGACGTGCATTACTCCATAAGTGGCACCGTCCACAGCCAACGAGAATCGGGTTCTTACCAAGGCATGCAGAACTAACGCAACCTCAGATGTAATCTCAGCTGCTACGCTTGGTGTCGATGGTGCTCCAACAGTACGGAAGGTATCCAAGACAAGGCCTTGCAACATTGCTCCCAATTCATCACCCGGGGGGCATTCTTGCAACAAGAGCTCCCGACGTATAGCGACAAAAATTCGCTTGAGACGTTTTGCGGCACTGTCGCCCGGCGACTCAGTTTCTGGCTGCCACACTTCAAGCGGCTTACGAAGTGCTTGGAACGCGGTCGTAAGGTCGGGTGCAATGTTTAGTAAAATACGAATTAGTTCAGATCTGGTTTTTTCTCCTGCTTCTTCGTGTACGATTGCTTGTGCTATATAGGGCAACACCCAGTCACCAGTCGCCCATTTTAGTGCCTGAGCAGCGTAAGCGCGATCATCAGCGTCATCAAGTATTGCGAGTTGCGGTAGAGGAGATTGTAGGGCTTGCTCAATTTCTTCGATCAACTTCTTGCGTTCATTCTTTACACGACTCGCTACTCGTGTCAAAACAGTTAGCGCTAAGAGGGCCTGCCTCGGATCAGGAGTCGAGCGCAATTCCTCTATTGTTTGCTCGATGCCCTTAGCGAACCTTGGATCATTGCGTACAGAATGTACTGTGCCACCTCTCATCAGGGTTTTCAAACTTCTAATTTTTTGCTCCATTTGCGGAGCATTTGAAAATGTGGACAACGCAACGTCAAGGAAGGACGCGTTCTCGATGGGTTTCTTATTGGTCATTTTTCCGTCGTCGGTTGGTCGCTATTGGTTGGGTCAACGTAGTGATATATGGAAGGGCTTAGAAATTGCTTTGTTTCGAGGCAAGGTTGGGCAAGAGCGATGATTGAAAATGCGGGTCGGTGCGCATGCAAGCTGGACTCTCCGAGTTTGTTGCGAGAGGAGAGGACATTTGATGGTGGGAATTTTCCGGTGTCCTGGGTCGAACGAAGTGTCCAGTTGGCGGCTAGGCAGCAGGTTGCGGTGGGATCGAAGATAGTCCAGCGGAGCAGAAGTTTAGAAAATGTATTAGCAATAGGCAACGCGTCGGAGGTTTTTCAGTCTGCTTGATCGCCGCCGGTCGCTCACGCTTCGCCCGGTCCGGTCTTTTTCCCGCCGCGCGCCGTCCCGCGCCGCGACCCGCCGCCGCCCTTGGCCGCCCGCGCGGCGAGCAGCGCGAGCGCGGTCTCCATCGTGACGGTGTCCACCTCCTCGCCCTTCGGAAGCGAGGCGTTGGTCCGCCCGTGCTTGACATAGGGGCCGAAGCGGCCGGAGCGGATCTCGACCGGCTTGCCGTCGGCCGGATGGTCGCCGAGCGCGCGCAGCGCCGCCGACCGGCCCCGCTTCGACGATTCGTCGATCAGGGTGACGGCGCGGTTGAGGCCGATCGTCAGCAGGTCTTCGTCCGGGCCGAGCGAGGTGTAGCTTCCGTCATGGCGCAGATAGGGGCCGTAGCGGCCGAGACCGGCGGCGATCGTCTTGCCTGTCGTCGGGTGCAGGCCGACATCGCGCGGCAGCGCGAGCAACGCCAGCGCCTGCTCCAGCGTGACCTCCTCGGGTGCCATCGACTTGAGCAGCGAGGAGCGCTTCGGCTTCTGCTTGCCCTTGCCTTCGCCGGCCTGCACGTAGAACCCGTAGGGTCCCTTGCGCAGCGTCACCGCCTCGCCGGTCTCGGGGTGCTCGCCGAGCGGGCGCGGACCGGCCAGGCCCTCGCCGTCCTCCGGGTTGACGGTGAGCGGGCGGGTGAAGCCGCATTCCGGGTAGTTGGAACAGCCGATGAACCCGCCGCCGCGGCCGAGCTTGAGCCCCAGCCGGCCGCCGGCACAGGACGGGCATTTGCGCGGATCGGGCGCGTCCCCGCCGTCGGCCGGGAAGAAATGCGGGCCCAGATCCCGGTCGAGCGCATCGATCACCTCGGTGATGGTGAGCTCGCGGGTCTCGCCCACCGCGGCCGAGAAGCCGCGCCAGAACTCCTCCAGCACCGCGCGCCACTCGAGCTCCCCCCTGGCGATGCCGTCCAGCCGGTCCTCCAGCTCCGCGGTGAAGTTGTACTGGACGTAGCGGCTGAAGAACCCGGACAGGAAGGCGGTGACCATGCGGCCGCGGTCCTCCGGCACGAAGCGCCGGCTCTCCAGCCGGACATAGTCGCGTTCCTGCAGCACACTCAGGATCTTGGCGTAGGTCGAGGGCCGGCCGATGCCGAGCTCCTCCAGCCGGCGCACCAGGCTCGCCTCGGTATAGCGCGGGGGCGGCTTGGTGAAGTGCTGCTCCGGGAGGCATTTTCCGCGCTCAAGGTCTTCGCCCTCTTCCATCGGCGGCAGGATGCGCTCCTTGCCGTTCTCCGCCGCGTCGTCCCGCCCCTCCTCGTAGAGCCTGAGGAAGCCGTCGAACAGCACCACCTGGCCGGTGGCGCGGAACACCACCGAGCGGTCGGCCGAGGCGATGTCGACGGCGACCTGTTCGAGGGCGGCGCTCGCCATCTGGCTCGCCACCGCGCGGGTCCAGATCAGCTCGTAGAGCCGGTGCTCGTCGCGGCCGAGCGCGCCGGCGACCGAGGACGGGCGGCGGCCCACATCGGTCGGGCGGATCGCCTCATGCGCCTCTTGCGCGTTGCGCGCGCGCGAGCGGAACCGGTGCGGACGTTCGGGGACGTAAGACGGCCCGTACTCGGTTTCGATCAGGCGCCGCATCGCCCCGCGCGCCTCGTTGGCGAGGTTGATGCTGTCGGTCCGCATATAGGTGATCAGGCCGACGGTCTCGCCGCCGAGGTCGACCCCTTCGTACAGATGCTGGGCGATGCGCATCGTCCGGGACGCGCTGAAGCCGAGCTTGCGCGAGGCCTCCTGCTGCAGCGTCGAGGTGGTGAAGGGCGGTTGCGGGTTGCGCCGGACCCGCTTCTTCTCGACCGCCGCGACGCCGTAGGCGTGACGCTCGATCTCGGCCAGCGCCGCCTTCGCCGCCTCCTCGTCGGGGATGCCGTAGCGCTCCAGCTTGGTGCCGTTCAGATGGGTCAGCCGGGCCGCCACCGGCGCCTTGCGCGCGGTCAGGAACTCGGCCTCGATCGACCAGTATTCCCGCGGCCTGAAGATCTCGATCTCCGCCTCGCGTTCGCAGATCAGGCGGAGCGCGACCGACTGCACCCGGCCGGCGGAGCGGGCGCCCGGCAGCTTGCGCCACAGCACCGGCGAGAGCGTGAAGCCGACCAGGTAGTCGAGCGCGCGGCGCGCGAGATAGGCATCCACCAGCCCCTGGTCGAGCTCGCGCGGATGGCTGAGCGCCTCGTTGACCGCGTTCTCGGTGACCTCGTGGAACACCACGCGCTTCACGTCGACGCCCTTGAGCGCCGCCTGTTCGGCGAGCACCGCCTGGACATGCCAGGAGATCGCCTCGCCCTCGCGGTCGGGGTCGGTCGCGAGGTAGAGACGATCCGCGCGCTTCACCGCCTTGACGATGGCGGACAGGTTCTTCTGCGACCGCGGGACCACCTGCCACTGCATCGCGAACCCGTCATCCGGGCTCACCGAGCCGTCCTTCTCGGGCAGGTCCCGGACATGGCCGTTGCTGGCGTAGACCGCGTAGCGGCGGCCGACATATCTCTCGATGGTCTTCGCCTTGGTCGGCGACTCGACGACGACGACATCCATCAGACGCGGTGTCCACTCATCCACTTGCCCGGGCGGCGCCGGACCCTCCCAGGGCCCCGAAAACCCCGGGATTCCTTCATGTTACCAGGGAAACGCGGTTCCCCGGCTGGCGCAGCACCCGGCCCGCAAGCTCCAGCTCGAGCAGCACGGTCTGCACCGATGCGGCAGACAATTGGCATTCGCGAACCAGTTCGTCAACCGTCACCGGGGTGTGCGCCAGGCGATCGACCACGACCGAGCGGGCGCCCTCGTCGACCTCCTCGGGAACCGCGGAGGCGCTTGCGGGCACCTCTTGCGGCGGCGGCGGGGCGGGCCGCGCCATGCCTTCGACGGCGGCGATCACGTCATCGGCCCGCTCGACCAGCACCGCCCCCTGGCGCAGCAGGTCGTTGGGCCCGGCGGCGCGCGGGTCGAGCGGCGAGCCCGGCACCGCGAACACGATCCGCCCCTGCTCGTTGGCGAGCCGGGCGGTGATCAGCGAGCCCGAGCGCAGATTGGCTTCCACCACCACGACGCCGAGCGAGAGCCCGGCGATGATGCGATTGCGCGGCGGGAAATGCCGCGCGGTCGGCGCGGTGCCGATGGGCTGGTCGGAGACCACCGCGCCTTCCTCGACCAGGCGGCGGTAGAGCGGCTCGTGCTCGCGCGGGTAGGGCACGTCGACCCCGCCGGCCAGCACCGCGACCGAGGCGGTGGCGAGCGATCCCTCATGCGCGGCGGCGTCGATTCCGCGCGCCATGCCGGACACGACGACGATCCCCGCCGCGCCGAGATCGGCGGCGAGGCCGCGCGCGAATTTCCGCCCGACCGCCGAGCCGTTGCGCATCCCCACCATGCCGATGGCCGGCCCATGCGGGCGGGAAGCGTCGCCGAGCACCGACAACGCGGGCGGCGGGTCGGGGATCGCCGCCAGAGCCTCCGGATAGTCGGGCTCGCCCGGGAAGATCATCCGCCCGCCGATCGATTCGAGCGCGGCGAGCTCGGCCTCGGCGTGCCCTTCGGGGCAGGGCCGGAGAGGCCGCCTTCGTCCGCCGCGCGCCGACATGCCGGGCAGGGAGGCGAGCGCCTCCGCGGCGGTCCCGAAATGCGCCATCAGCCGCATATATGTGCGTGGCCCGACGCCCTCGCTCCGCGCGAGCCTGAGCCGGGCCAGACGGTCATCCCGCCCCGTCACCCGCCCCCGCCGCCGATTCGAGGCTCGGTTCCGGCGACCAGGCGGCGGATGTTGCCGGCATGGCGCAGCCAGACCAGGACCGCCATGAGCATCGAGAACTCCATCTTCTGCGGATCGGCGAGCTGCCAGAGATAGACAGGCGCGAGGCCAAACGAGACCAGCGCCGACAGCGACGAGTAGCGGCTCGCGCCGGCGACCGCGAGCCAGGTGAGGCAGGCGAGCGCGCCCGCCGGCCAGGACAGCCCGAGCAGGATGCCGAGCCCGGTCGCCACCCCCTTGCCGCCCCGAAAGCGCAGCCAGACCGGGAACAAATGGCCGACGAGGGCGCCGAGCGCGGCGACGACGGCGATGTCGGGACCCCAGTAAGCCGCGATCAGCACCGCGGCCGCGCCCTTGCCGCCGTCGAGCAGCAGGGTAAGCGCGGCAAGCGGCTTCGATCCGGTCCGGAGCACGTTGGTCGCGCCGATATTGCCCGAGCCGATCGCCCGGATGTCGCCTCGCCCGGCCAGCCGGGTGAGGATCAGGCCGAACGGGATCGAGCCCAGCAGATAGGCCAGCGCGAAGGCGGCGCCGAGATAGGGCGCGGCATGTGCCCAGCTGATCGGATAGATCACCCGACCGCCTCCATCGACCTGCCTCCACCGACCGGGCCGGCCCGGATGTTAGTGCATGGACGGTTTCCCGGCCAAATGAATGTCGAGCAAGTCGGCGAGGCGTCCGGTCGAGAGAGATGTGCGGAACACCGCGGGGCTCGTGGTTCGCCACCATCGGATTGGCCCACCCCGTGGTGTGCCCTACCTTTATTGCTTCGATGGCACTTGAAAGGTCGTGGCGGGTCGCTTTCTCTCCTGTTCAAGTGG
>JAPPGP010000170.1 GCA_028821395.1 Defluviicoccus sp. | reverse complement strand
GCCGGATACAAAGCTGCAATCTGCCTGACCGTCACACCGCAATCGGTCCTTGCGTACCGGGAGGCGTCCATACAAAGCCTGCATGCGGCCTCGGGCGAAAAGCTCAATCCGAGAAATCAGGCGCGGGTCGGCACATTCCATCAGGGCCAGCGGGCACCAGGTCCCGCACCGAAAGGCCGGATACAAAGCTGCAATCTGCCTGACCGTCACACCGCAATCGGTCCTTGCGTACCGGGAGGCGTCCATACAAAGCCTGCATGCGGCCTCGGGCGAAAAGCTCAATCCGAGAAATCAGGCGCGGGTCGGCACATTCCATCAGGGCCAGCGGGCACCAGGTCCCGCACCGAAAGGCCGGATACAAAGCTGCAATCTGCCTGACCGTCACACCGCAATCGGTCCTTGCGTACCGGGAGGCGTCCATACAAGGCCGCATGGGTGGTCGGAACAGGCCCGGCCATGACGTGGTGGAGGGAGCGGGAAACCGGGTGCGGGCCGTCCCGTCCCTAGATACGGCCCCTGCGGGGCCCACTCGGGATGAGGGAGAGGTCCTGGGCCACCCACCACCCCACCGTCACCCTGAGTAGTCCCGGACTCGATCCGAGGCGTACCGAAGGGCCCGGGCTTGACGCGCGCGACCCATCCGCGCGAGATAGCCGCGCCTCGAAGGGAGACGACGCCCCGTGTCCGAGACGCTGTGGACGCCATCCGTGGAGCGCATCCGGGATGCCAACCTCACCCGCTTCCGCGCGGTGCTGGCGGAGCGCCGCGGGCTGGTGTTCGACGACTATGCGGCGCTGCACCGCTGGTCGGTGGAGCACAGGGAGGCGTTCTGGACCGAGATCTGGGAGTTTTGCGGCGTCGTCGCCGAGACCAGGGGCGCGACCGTGCTCGCCGACGGCGAGAAGATGCCCGGCGCGCGCTGGTTCCCGGACGCCCGGCTCAACTTCGCCGAGAACCTGCTGCGCCGGAGCGATCCCGGGCCGGCGCTGATCTTCCGCGGCGAGGACGGGTCGCAGCGGAGCGTGAGCCGCGCCGGGCTCCGCGACCTAGTCTCGCGCCTCGCCCGGGCGTTGGAGGCCGAGGGGGTCGGGCCGGGCGACCGGGTGGCGGGGTATCTGCCCAACATTCCGGAAGCGATCGCGGCGATGCTGGCGGCGTCCAGCATCGGCGCCGTCTGGTCGTCCTGCTCGCCGGATTTCGGCGTCGGCGGCATGCTCGACCGGTTCGGCCAGATCGAGCCGAAGCTGCTGATCGCCGCCGACGGCTACGGCTACAACGGGAAGCCGATCGATTCGCTCGGCCGGGTGCGCGAGGCGCTGGAGCGCCTGCCCTCGGTGGAGCGGGTGGTCGTGGTCCCCTACATGGCGGACGAGCCCGATCTCGACGCGCTCCCGCTCGCGCGCACGCTGGAAGACTTCGTCGCCCCGTTCGCGGCCGGCGATATTGCGTTCCGGCAGCTTCCCTTCGGCCACCCACTCTACATCCTGTTCTCGTCGGGCACGACCGGGACCCCCAAATGCATCGTCCACGGCGCCGGCGGCACGCTGTTGCAGCATCTGAAGGAGCATGTGCTCCACACCGACGTGAAGCCGGACGACCGGGTGTTCTATGCCACCACGCTGGGCTGGATGATGTGGAACTGGCTCGCCTCCACCCTGGCGGCGGGGGCCACGGCGCTGCTCTACGAGGGCTCGGTGTCGCATCCGGGGATGGCGGCGCTGTTCGACTTCGCCGAGGACAGCCGGATGACCCATTTCGGGACCTCGGCGAAATACATCGACGCGGTGAAGAAATCCGGTCTCGCGCCCGCCGAGACCCACGACCTCGGCGGCCTGCGCGCCATGATGTCGACCGGCTCGCCGCTGGCGCCGGAGAGCTTCGACTTTGTCTACCGCCGGATCAAGCGTGACCTCTGCCTGTCCTCGATCTCGGGCGGCACCGACATCGTCTCCTGCTTCGTGCTCGGCAACCCGACGGCGCCCGTCCGGCGCGGCGAGATCCAAGCTGTTGGGCTCGGCATGGACGTGCGCGTGTTCGACGACCGGGGCGACGCCATCCTCGGCGAGAAGGGCGAGCTGGTCTGCGCGCGCCCGTTCCCGGCGATGCCCATAGAGTTCTGGAACGACCCGGAGGGCGCGCGCTACCGGGCAGCCTATTTCGAGCGCTTCCCGGGCGTCTGGTGCCATGGCGACTACGCGGAGCTCACCGAGCACGGCGGCATGGTGATCTACGGGCGCTCGGACGCGGTGCTCAACCCGGGCGGGGTCAGGATCGGCACCGCGGAGATCTACCGCCAGGCCGAGCAGCTCGACGAGGTCGAGGAAGGGCTCGCCATCGGCCAGGACTGGCAGGGCGACATGCGGGTGGTGCTGTTCGTCAAGCTCGCCCCGGGCTGCGACCTCGACGGCGCGCTCACGCAAAAGATCCGCGCCCGCATCCGCGCCGGCGCCTCGCCGCGCCACGTGCCGGCGCGAATCGTCCAGGTCGCCGACATCCCGCGCACCAAGAGCGGCAAGATCGTCGAGCTCGCGGTGCGCTCGATCGTCCACGGCGAGGCGGTGAGCAACATCGAGGCGCTGGCCAACCCCGACGCGCTGGCGCATTTTCGCGACCGGGAAGAGCTGGCGAGCTGAAGCATGGCGGGCAAGCGCGGAACACTCCGCACCAGCCCTTACCGTCATGGCCGGCCCCCGGAACGAGTCCGGGGGTGTTCAGGCCATCCACTCTACCGGCCGGGCAGGAGGAGAACGGCATGAGCAAGGACTACAAGGCGCTGGCCGGCGAGGTCGATGCCAGGGCGGGCAATCTGTTCCGCGCGGCGCCGGACCAGATGCGCGCGTTCCGCGGGCTGATGGAGGCGGCATCCAGGGACGGCGCGCTGGACGCCAGGACCAAGGAGCTGATGGCGATCGCCATCGCCATCGCCACCCATTGCGAGGGCTGCATCGTGTTCCACGTCCGCGCGGCGCTCAAACACGGGGCGACGCGCGAGCAGGTGGCCGAGACCGTGGGCGTGGCGATCGAGATGGGCGGCGGCCCGGCCGCGGTCTACGGCGCCGATGCGCTGGCCGCCTACGACCAGATGGCCGGCTGAGATGGAGGACGCGCGCGCCGATATCGAACGTCTGGCCGGTCTGATCGCCGATGCACGCCGAGCGGTGGCGTTCACCGGCGCCGGGATCTCCACCGAGTCGGGCATCCCCGATTTCCGCAGCCCGGCCGGCATCTGGTCGCAGACCACGCCGATCTACTACGAGGAGTTCCTGGCCTCGGAGGAGGCGCGCATCGAGTCCTGGCGGCGCAAGTTCCTGGTCGACCGGGACATCGTCGAGGCGAGCCCCAACCGCGGCCACCGCGCGGTCGCCAAGCTGGTGCGCCAGGGCAAGGTGGCGAGCGTGATCACCCAGAACATCGACAACCTGCACCAGGAATCCGGCGTGCCGGCCGACCGCGTGATCGAGCTGCACGGCAATGGCAGCTTCGCCAAATGCACGAGCTGCGAGACCCGCTACGAGCTCGCCCCGATCAGGGAGGCGTTCGAAGCGGACGGCGCGGCGCCGGTCTGCGAGCTCTGCGGCGCGCCGGTGAAGACGGCGACGATCTCCTTCGGCCAGGCGATGCCCGACCGCGAGATGAAGCGGGCGCGGCGCGAGACGCTGGCCTGCGACTTGTTCCTCGCCATCGGCTCGTCGCTGGTGGTCTACCCGGCGGCCGGCTTCCCGGTGCTTGCCAAGGAGTCGGGCGCGACGCTGGTGATCCTCAACCGCGAGCCCACCGACCTCGACGGCATCGCCGATTTCGTCATCAACCGCGAGATCGGCCCCACCCTCGGCGAGGCGGCCAACGTGAACTAGCTTAGCCCGTCATGCCCGGACTTGTTCCGGGCATCTGTCTCCGCCAGTCGCCCTGCGGGCGGCGTGGATGGCCGGAACAAGTCCGGGCATGACGGATGGGGGTCGTATCGAAGGGGCACTCACATCAGGCTCGGCAGCCAGAGCGCGAGCGGCGGGAAGGCGACCAGGATCAGGATCAGGATGGTGTCGCAGAGCAGGAACGGCGCCGCCGCGCTGGCGACATGCATCAGCGTCGTCCCCCTCGGCGCGACCCCCATCATCACATAGAGCAGCAGCCCGAAGGGCGGCGTGGTGCCCGCCATCTCGATGGTGATCAGCACGAACAGGCCGAACCAGATCAGGTCGAAGCCCAGCGTTTGCGCCAGCGGGAAGAAAATCGGCACGGTGATCAGCATCATCGATGTAGCGTCCATGAACATGCCGAGCAGCAGAAGGACCAGGAACATCGCGAACAGGATGGTCAGTCGGTGGACCTCGAACCCGGTCACCCATTCGAGCATCCCCTGGCTGGCGCCTGAGAAGGCGAGCAGCTGGCTGAACACGGTCGAGTTCATCAGGATGAAGAACACCATGGCGCCGACCTTGAGGGTGGCGTCGACGGCGACGAAGATCGCCTCCCGGGTCAGCCGGCGATAGGCGGCGGCGAGGATCATCACCGACATCACGCCGATCGCCGCAGCTTCCGTCGGCGTCGCCCAGCCGAAGATGATAAATCCGATCACCATGAAGACGACGAAGCTCATCGGCAGGATGTGGGTGGCGACGACGCGGAGCTTCTGGCCCCAGGAGGTGCGCTCGACGTCGTAGGCGGGCGCGGAGCCGGGCGAGATCCAGAGCTGCAGGATGATCAGGCAGGCGTAGAGGAAGGCCAGCGTGAAGCCCGGGATGAAGCCCGCGATCAGCAGCCTTCCGACATCGATATTGGCGACGCTCGCCAGCAGCACGCCAAGCGCGGACGGCGGGATGATCATGGCGAGCCCGCCGGTCCCCAGGATCGGCCCCATCGACATGCGCCGGCTGTAGCCGCGGCGCTGCATCTCGGGCACCATCAGCGAGCCCAGCATGGCGGTATTCGCCATCGACGAGCCGGTCAGCGTGGAGAAGATCGAGCCGCCGGCGACGGTCAGGAAGCACAGCCTTCCCGGCAGCCGGCCGAACAGCACCTCGAGCCCGTCGAACACCCGGATCGCCAGCCCGGTGTGGAAGAACAGCGAGCCCATCATGATGAACATCGGCACCGGGCCGAGGGTGAAGCGGCTGATCAGCACGGTCGAGTTCTCGACCACCTGGGGCACCACGGCGAGGTTCCAGGAGTTGAAGTAGAGCCAGCCAAGGATGTTGGTCGAGAGAAACGCGAAGGCGACCGGCATGCCGAGCGCCATCATGCCGACGATCAGCCCGAGCAGCATCAGGAATGCCCAGTACCACTCCACGGCTCAGACGTTCTCCCGCACTTCCGTCCGGTCGCCGTACATGTCGTCGATGCCGATCAGGTAGCGGCCGAACTCGACGGCGACGAGGGCGAAGCAGAACGGCATCGGGAAGACCAGGTACCAGAGCGGGATCTCCTCGGCGCGGATGTCGAGCGTGCCGCGCTCGATCGCCTCCACCAGCACGCCCCAGGAGTACCAGGCGAAGATGCAGGATGCGACGATGCACCCCGTATAGGAGAGCTTGGCCATGACCCATCGCGTCCTCGGCGGGACGATCTGGGTCACCGCCTCGATGAACACGTGGCCCTTGATGCGCACCAGATAGGGCGCCGCCAGCATGGCGAACCACAAGAGCCCGTACTCGACCACCGGCACCGAGTAGGTCCAGGGCTGCATGCCGACATAGCCGCCCAGCAGGCGCAGCAGCACGTCGACGCAGATCAGCACGAAGATCCCGAAGACGACGACGCCGGCGAGGAAGCGCAGCCAGTTGATGAGCGCGTTATACGCGCGGATGACGCCCGCCAAAGCCGCCCCTTCCCTGCCGCATTTCGCCCCCGGCGCGCTTGTGCGACCGCCCGGGCGCGCCTAAGCTCCCGATGACAGGCTGATGCGTCGGCCGCGCAAAAGCAAGCGCCAACCGGCGGGGCGATGCGGCCTGCGACGGAGGAAACCAGGGAAGGAAACGCAGTGATGACGGGCAGATCGAAACTCACGCTCGCGGTCGGCGCGGCCGGGGTGGCGCTCACCGCCTGGAGCGCGCCCGCGCTCGCCGCCACCGAGCTCCAGGCGCTCGCCTGCTTCCAGCGCAACCACGACTACGTGAACGCGCTGCACGAGCACTTCATCGAGCCGCTCAACAAGGCCGGCGGCCCGGTCAGCATCAAGTACCGCGGCGGGCCGGAGGTCATCCCCTGGAAGGGCCAGGGCAGCGCCATACAGCGCGGGCTGATCGACATGATCTACTGCCCGGGCACCTATTACTCCGGCATCCTCGCCGAGGGCCGCCTGCCCGGCGCGCACAACAAGTCGCTGGAGGAGATCCGCACCAACGGCGCCTGGGACATGATGCAGGAGGCCTGGGGCAAGGGGCTGAATTCGCGCATCCTCGCCTGGACCTTCCAGCACGGGCAGCGCTTCTACATGTATACCCGCTTCAAGCCCAAGCTCAGCAAGGAGACCGGGGTCGACCTCAAGGGCGTGAAGATGCGCTCCACCGGGCTCTACAAGGCGTTCATGCGCCGGATGGGCGCGACGCCGATCGTGATCTCGCCGAGCGACGTCTACTCGGCGCTGGAGCGCGGCGTGGTCGAGGGGCTGGCCTGGCCGTGGGGCTCGGTCAACACCTATGGCTGGGGCAAGTTCCTGAAATTCCGCATCCAGCCGCCCTTCTTCGGCGCCACCATGCTGGTGCTGGTCAACAAGAAGAAGTTCGACGCG
>JAPPGP010000055.1 GCA_028821395.1 Defluviicoccus sp. | reverse complement strand
GCGCGGCGTAGCTCACCTTCACGTCGCCATCGTCCGCGGCCAGCGCCTCCGACAGCGTCAGCGTCACCGTCCTGCCGGCTATCGAAGGGGTCGCGGCGAGCGTCACCGTGGTCTCCGCGCCGCCCGCGGGCGTCTTCTTCACCGTGAACGCGGTGAGCGGCGGGGCCGCCGGCGCCAACTCCTCGTCGAATGTGATAACGAGCGACCTGCCATTGGCCGCGGCCGAGACGAACGCCGGCGCGACGGTGTCCGGCACCGTCTGCGTCGGGTCGCCGATCAGGGGCCCCTCGCTGTGGCCGGCGTTGTCGGTGAAGCTCGCCCTCACCCTGATCGTCTTGCCTATGTCGGCCGGGACCAGGGTGTAGCTCTGTCCGGTCTCCCCGTCGATGTCGGTCTCGGTCCCGCCGTCCACCCGCACCCACTGCCAGGTGAACGCCGATTCGGCCGGCAGCCCGTCAACATCCGCGATGGTCCCTTTCGACGCCATCAGCGTCTGCCCCACCTCCGGCGTCCCGGTGATCGCGGGGCTGCCCGTGGCGGCTTCGTTGATCGTGATCAGCGCGCCATTTTGGTCGCCCTGGATCGAGACGTTGTAGTGCAAGTTGGCGGTGACGACGAGCTGGACCACGTCGAAGTAGAAGGTTTCCCCGCTGTCGGGCACCGCATCGCTCATCGTGGCCAGATCGAACGTCCGCTCGTACACGTAGCTGCCATCGCCCCGTGCCATAAACGCCGAGACCGGGGCCTCCTGCAGCGCCGGGAGAATGGCGGTGTAGTCGGCGCCCCCGGTCGCGGTTGCGGCACCGACGGTCGGTGTGAGCGCCCGGTATCTGACCGTATCGGCCGGCTGTTTCGACGCCACCAGCCTTAGCGTGACCCGCGCCGTGCTTCCTTCATCGACCGTCTGCTGCGGGGGATGGAAGCTCGCCGTCAAACTCGGTGTCGGATCCACGCTCGGGGTCGCCGCGCTGGCGAGCGGCCCCTCGCTGTTGCCTGCATTGTCGGAGAAGCTCGCCTTGACCTTGATCATCTTGCCCAGGTCGGCATCGGTCACCGTGTAGGTGTCCGACGTCTCCCCGTCGATGTCGGTCTCGGTCATCCCGTCCACCCGCACCCACTGCCAGGTGAACGCCGAATCCGCCGGCAGCCCGTCCGCATCCGCGATGGTCCCCGTCGTCGCCGTCAGCGTCGCGCCCACGTCCGCCGAGCCGGAGATCGCCGGGCTGCCCATGGCGGGCTCCTTGATCGTGAACCGCGCACCGTTCTCGTCGCCCAGGATCGAAACGTCATAGTGCGGGTTGGCAAAGACGGCGAGATCTCCCACGTCGAAGTGGAAGGTCTCCTCGCCGTCCGCCACCGCGTCGCTCGACGTGCCGATCTCGAACGTCCGCATGTACACATAGGTGCCGTCGCCCTGTGCCGTGAACTCCGAGGCCGGGGCCTCCCGGAGACGGGGGTGGAAGTAGTCGTAGTCGACCACCGCCGTCGCGGTTTCGCCGACGTTCTCCGGCGTAAACGCCCGGTAGACGACTTTGTCGGCCGGCCTTTTCGACGCCACCAGCCTGAGCGTGACGCGCGCCGTGCTCCCTTCATCGACGGGTTGCTCCGGAGGATGGAAGCTCGCCCGCAGTGTCGGTCTCGGCTCCACGCTCCGGGTCGCCGCGCTGACCAGCGGCCCCTCGCTGTTGCTCGCACTGTCCGTGAAGCTCGCCTTGACCTTGATCGTCTTGCCCAGGTCGCCCATTGCCACCGTGTAGGTGGCCGACGTCTCCCCGTCGATGTCCGTTTCGGTCATTCCATCGACCTGCACCCACTGCCAGGTGAACGCCGATTCCGCCGGCAGCCCGTCCGCATCCGCGATGGTCCCCGTCGTCGCCGTCAGCGTCGCGCCCACGTCCGCCGAGCCGACGATCTCGGGCATCCCCGTCGCGGCGGAGTTCTGCGCCGCCGCCGGTCGGGCCGCGACGGCCGCCAGCGCGGCGAGGCCAGCCAGAACCAACAGCCTGGACGTCGCGGCCGCGCGGCCGCGGAGCCGGCGTCGAAGGAGTGGGATGCAGCGTTTGAAACGTTTCATGCTCGCCTTCCGTTTGCAGCGGATCGAAGCGACACCGGGCGCGCCGCTCGATGGGTATATATCAGATGCGATAGAGTACAATGACTATAATGCAATCCTCAATCGAGTCTCCACCCGTCCGCGGCGCGCGGGTAGAACCGGCCCGGCCAGCACCCTCGGTTGCCCCACCCGGCGACGCCTTGCTATATGGCGCCGGTCGCCTCACCGACCGGGAAATCCGCATGACTGCCCAAGACGACTCCAGGGTCGCCGATCTCGCCCTCGCCGACTGGGGGCACAAGGAGATCGCCATCGCCGAGACCGAGATGCCGGGGCTGATGGCGCTGCGCGGGGAGTTCGGCGCCGCCCGGCCGCTCGCGGGCGCCAGGATCGCCGGCTGTCTGCACATGACGGTGCAGACCGCGGTGCTGATCGAGACCCTCGCGGCGCTCGGCGCGAGCGTGCGCTGGAGCTCGTGCAACATATTCTCGACCCAGGATCACGCCGCCGCCGCCATCGCCGCCGCCGGCGTCCCCGTCTTCGCCTGGAAGGGGATGTCGGAGGACGAGTTCTGGTGGGCGATCGACCGCACCGTCGAGGGGCCGGACGGCTGGCGCCCCAACCTGCTGCTCGACGACGGCGGCGACCTCACCAAGGTGATGCACGACAAGTTCCCCGCTTTGCTCGACGACGTGCTGGGGCTGTCGGAGGAGACCACCACGGGCGTCCACCGGCTCTACGAGATGGCGAAGGAAGGCACGCTCAAGGTGCCCGCGATCAACGTCAACGACTCGGTGACCAAGTCCAAGTTCGACAACCTCTATGGCTGCCGGGAGAGCCTGGTCGACGGGATCAAGCGGGCGACCGACGTGATGGTCGCCGGCAAGACCGCGGTGGTCTGCGGCTTCGGCGACGTCGGCAAGGGCTCGGCCGCGTCCTTGCGCAACCAGGGCGCGCGGGTCGTGGTTACCGAGATCGACCCGATCTGCGCCCTGCAGGCGGCGATGGAGGGCTACGAGGTGGCGACGATGGAGGACGCCGCGCCCTCAGGCGACATCTTCGTCACCTGCACCGGCAATATCGACGTGATCACCATCGACCACATGCGGGCGATGAAGGACCGCGCCATCGTCTGCAATATCGGCCATTTCGACAGCGAGATTCAGATCGCCGCGCTCAGGAACTACAGGTGGGAGAACGTCAAGCCGCAGGTCGACGAGGTCGAGTTTCCGGACGGCAAGCGGCTGATCGTCCTCGCCGAGGGGCGGCTGGTCAATCTGGGCTGCGCGACCGGGCATCCGAGCTTCGTGATGAGCGCGTCGTTCACCAACCAGGTGCTCGCCCAGATCGAGCTGTGGCAGAACCACGCCTCCTACCGCAACGAGGTCTATGTCCTGCCCAAGCGGCTCGACGAACGGGTCGCGGCGCTCCATCTCGACAAGCTCGGGGTCAGGCTGACCGCGCTGACCGCCGACCAGGCCGACTATCTCGGAGTCGCGCGCGAAGGCCCGTTCAAGCCGGAATACTACCGCTATTGACGCCTTGCCGGGGACGCCGGCGGGGGCTAGAACCGCCCCATGTCGGCGCCTCTCCCGCTCGCTGCGCTGGCGCGCCTCGCCCTTCCCGACCTCGACGCGACACGCGCGTTGGCCGGCGCCGTCGCCGGGACCGCGCGGCGGGGCGACGCGATCGGGCTCGCCGGTGCGCTCGGCGCCGGCAAGACGACGTTTGCGCGCGCCTTCCTGAACGCGCGCGCGGCGGCGGCCGGCGGCTTGCCGGTCGAAGTGCCGAGCCCGACCTTCACCCTGGTCCAGCCCTACGACATCGGCGACACCGTCATCCACCACTTCGACCTTTACCGCATCGAGAGGCCCGAGGACGCGCTGGAGCTCGGCATCGAGGATGCCTTCGCCGACGGCATCGCGCTTGTCGAATGGCCGGACCGGCTGGGTCCGCTGCTGCCGCCGGGCGCTCTCCTCGTCACCCTGCGCCAGGGCGCGCGCCTGCACGCGAGAGACGCAGAGATCGCGGGCGGCGCGGACTGGCGCGCACGCCTCGGAGGGTCGCTTGACCGGTTCCGGGCGTGAGCGCGAGATCGAGCGCTTCCTCGCCGGCGCGGGCTGGCGCGGCGCCACGGTCGCGCCGCTCGCCGCCGATGCCTCGTTTCGCCGCTACCTCAGGGTCGGGCGCGACGCCGGGACAGCGGTGCTGATGGATGCCCCGCCCGAACGCGAGCCCATCGCGCCCTACGCCGCGATCGCCCGCCATCTGCGCGCCCGCGGCTTCGCCGCGCCCCGCATCGTGGCGGCGAACGAAGCGGCCGGGCTGCTGCTGATGGAGGATCTCGGCGACGACACCTTCACCCGGCTGCTGGCGGGCGGCGCGGACGAGGCGGCGCTCTACGAGCTCGCCGTCGACACGCTGGTGGCGCTGCACCGGCTCGATCCCGAAGCGGCGATCCCGCCCGGCCTCGCCCGCTACTCCGACGACCTGCTGCTCGGCGAGGCGCATCATTTGCTCGACTGGTACCTGCCGGCGGTCGGCGTGACCGTCGGCCCGGCGCAGCGCACCGCCTATGGCGAGCGCTGGCGCGCCGCCTTCGCCGAGGCCCGCCATGTGCCCGAAACCCTGGTGCTGCGCGACTTCCACGTCGACAACCTGATGCGGCTCGACGGGCGGGACGGGGTGGCCGCCTGCGGGCTGGTCGATTTCCAGGACGCGGTCGCCGGGCCGGCGAGCTACGACTTCGTGTCCCTGGTGCAAGATGCCAGGCGCGACGTGACGCCGGCGCTCGCGCGCGCCCTCAGGGACCGCTACCTCGCCGCCTTTCCCGGAATCGACAGAGACGCGTTCGACCGCTCCTGCGCCATCCTCGGCGCGCAGCGCCATTGCAAGGTGATCGGCATCTTCACCCGGCTGTCGCGGCGCGACGGCAAGCACCTCTATCTCGGCCATGTCGCGCGGGTCTGGCGCCTGCTGGAGGCCGCCCTCGCCCACCCCGCGCTCGACGCGATGC
Source organism: Defluviicoccus sp. (assembly GCA_028821395.1). Lineage (GTDB taxonomy): Bacteria > Pseudomonadota > Alphaproteobacteria > MPNO01 > MPNO01 > MPNO01. Next base: position 1,710 of record JAPPGP010000055.1, on the reverse strand, counting down.
GGGGCTGGCTCGACGAGGCCATCCCCGCCCGGGCGCGCGCCGTGCCGGGCCCGGAGGCGGCGGCGTGAGGCCGCGCCGCGCGATGGTGCTGGCGGCCGGGCTCGGCACGCGCATGCGGCCGCTGACCGACACCGTGCCCAAGCCGTTGATCGAGGTCGGCGGACGGACCATGCTCGACCGCGCGCTCGACCGGCTGGAGGCCTTCGGGATCGACGAGGTGGTGGTGAACCGCCACCATCTCGGCGAGCGGATCGAGGCCCACCTCGCGGCGCGGCCGAGCCCGCGGACCGCGGTGCACCACGAAGCGGTCCTGCTCGACACCGGCGGCGGGGTGGCGAACGCGCTGGACCGGCTCGGCGATGCGCCGTTCTTCGTGGTCAACGGCGACATCGCATGGCTCGACGGTCCGACGCCGGCGCTCGAACGCCTCGTGCGCGGCTGGGACGACGCGGCGATGGACGCGCTGCTCCTGATGCATCGCTGTGTCGGCGCGCACGGCTATGACGGGCGCGGCGACTACTTCATGGACGCCGACGGGGCGCTGCACCGGCGCGCCGCCCGGGACGTCTCGCCCTATGTCTTCACCGGTGTGCAGCTGCTCCACCCCCGGCTGTTCGACGCCCCGCCGGAGGGTCCGTTCTCGCTCAACCTGCTCTACGACCGGGCCGAGGGCGCGGGCCGGCTGTTCGGCGTCGTGCATGACGGGGAGTGGTTCCATATCGGCACGCCGGCGGCGCTCAAGACCGCCGAGGACCGGCTGCTCGGCCGGCCCGGCGCGCGCGACTTCCACGTCGGATGACGGGCGTGAAGGCGGCGCCGCCCGGGCTGTTCACGATCCCCGCCGGGATTCCGTTTCTCGACGCGCTCGCAGGCGGGCTGCTGGACGACGGCGCGGACGCCACGGTGCTGCTGCCCAACCGGCGGGCCTGCCGGGCTCTCGGCGAGGCGATGCTGCGCGCGAGCCCCGACCGCGCGCTGCTGCTGCCGGCGATCGCGCCGATCGGCGATATCGGGCTCGACGAGGGGTTCGAGGCCGAGGACCTGTCGGCCGACGCTCCGCTGGACCTGCCGCCGGCGATCCCGCCGCTGCGCCGCCAGCTCCTGCTCGCCGAGCTGATCCGCGCGCGCGAGGGGGGCGGCGAGGATTCGGCGCGCATCGCCGGGCTCGCCGCCGAGCTCGCGCGGCTGCTCGACCAGGTGGAGACCGAGCGCCTCGGCTTCGACCGGCTCGCCGAGCTGGTGCCCGACAGCCTCGCCGCGCACTGGCAGGTCACGCTCGAATTCCTTCGCATCGTTACCGAGGGCTGGCCGGCGGTGCTCGCCGAGGAGGGTGCGGTCGGCCCGGCCGAGCGGCGCAACCGGCTGATCGAGACGCGCATCGAGGCCTGGCGGCAGAGCCCCCCGGCCGGCCGCGTGATCCTCGCCGGCTCCACCGGCAGCGTGCCCGCTACCCGCGCCCTGATGAAGGCCGTCGCCGGGCTCGCCAGCGGCGCGGTGGTGCTCCCGGGGCTCGATCGGACGCTCGAGCCCGAGACCCGTGCCGCGCTCGACGCCGGGCATCCGCAATACGGCCTCCATTTGGTGCTCGACGCGCTCGGGGCCGAGCCCTCCGACGTCGCGCTCTGGCCCGGATGCGAACCCGCCGAGACGCCGCGCAGCCGGCTGCTCGCCGCCGCGATGCGTCCGGCCCGGGCCGGGGCGCCGCCGCTC
>JAPPGP010000231.1 GCA_028821395.1 Defluviicoccus sp. | reverse complement strand
GCTCGAACCCGTCGCGGCCGCGCGGTGAGCGACCGTCCCGTCATCGCCATCGTCGGCGGCACCGGGGCGGAGGGCACCGGGCTCGCGGTGCGCTGGGCGCGGGCGGGCTACCGCGTGATCGTCGGCTCGCGCTCGGCCGAGCGCGCGGCGGCCAGCGCCGCGGCGCTCTCCGACCACGGCGCGGTCGAGGGGGCGGCCAATATCGATGCCGCGGCGGAAGCGGATATCGTCGTGGTCACCGTTCCCTTCGCCGCCCAGCGCCAGACCATGACCGACATCGCCGATGCCGCGCGCGGCAAGATCGTGATCGATGTGACGGTGCCGCTGGTGCCCCCCCGGGTCGCCCGGGTGCAGCTCCCGCCGGAGGGCTCGGCAGCGGCCATCGCGCAGGGGATTCTCGGCGCCGACACCCGCGTGGTGTCGGCCTTCCAGAACGTCGCGGCGGACCACCTCGCCGATCCCGGCCACGAGACGGAGTGCGACGTGCTGGTCTGCGGCGACTCGAGGGAGGCGCGCGCCCAGGCCGTCGCGCTGATCGAGGCGGCCGGGCTGCGCGGCATCGAGGCCGGGCCGCTCGACAACGCCGTCGCCGCCGAGGCGCTGACCTCGGTGCTGATCTGGATCAACCGGCGCTACGAATCGCCCGGCTCCGGCATCCGCATCACCGGGCTGCCGGGAGACGACGCCGGGTGAGCGTCGCCGCGTCCCGGCTCGAAATCGTGGCGCTCGATGGCGTGCCGGACATCGCGGCCGGTGACGACCTTTGCGGCGTGGTGCTCGACGCCTACCGGGCCTCGGGCCTCGTCCCGGCGGCGGGCGACATTTTGGTGATCGCCCAGAAGATCGTCTCCAAGGCGGAGGGGCGGCGGGTGGACCTCGACGACGTCTCCCCCTCGCCGCAGGCCGAGCGGCTCGCCCGCGAAACCGACAAGGACGCGCGGGTGATCGAGCTGATCCTCTCCGAGTCCGAGCGGGTGATGCGGGCGAGGCCCGGGCTGATCGTGGTGCGCCACCGCCTCGGCTACGTGCTGGCGAATGCGGGGATCGACGCGTCCAACGTGGAGGACGGCGGCGACAGAAGGGTGCTGCTGCTGCCAAGCGACCCGGACGGCAGCGCGGCGGCGATCCGCGCCGCGATCGGGCGGCGCACCGGAATCGCCCTGGGGGTGGTTGTTTCCGACAGCTTGGGGCGCGCCTGGCGTCTCGGCACCGCGGCGACCGCGCTCGGCGCCGCCGGGGTCACGGCGCTCGCCGATCTGCGCGGCCGGCCGGACATGTTCGGCCGGCCGTTGCTGGTGAGCGAGGTGGGGCTCGCCGACCAGATCGCCTCCGCGGCGGCGCTGGTCATGGGCGAGGCGGACGAGAGGCGGCCGATCGCGCTGCTGCGCGGGCTCGCGGCGGAATCCGAGGATGCGCGCGCGGCCGACCTGATCCGGCCCCGCGGGACCGACCTGTTCTGCTGACCATGGAGGGGCACGTTCTCGCGCTCGCGGGCGGCGTCGGCGGCGCCAGGCTGGCGCGCGGCCTCGCCAGCGTGCTCGACCCGGAGCGCCTCACCGTCGCGGTCAATACCGGCGACGATTTCGAGCATCTCGGGCTGCCGGTCTCGCCCGATCTCGACACGGTCATGTACACGCTGGCCGGGCGCGCCAACGAGGAGACCGGCTGGGGCGTCGCCGGCGAGACCTGGTCGTTCATGGAGGCGCTGGCCGAGCTCGGCGGCGAGACCTGGTTCAGGCTGGGCGACAAGGACCTCGCCACCCATGTCGAGCGCCGCCGCATGCTGGAAGTCGGCCAAACCCTGTCGCAGGCGACGGCGGCGCTCTCGGCGGCACTCGGCATCAGACACCGCATCGTGCCGATGAGCGATGCGCCGGTCCGCACCGTCGTCGAGACCGACGAGGGCGCGCTAGCCTTCCAGGACTATTTCGTCCGTCGGCGATGCGAGCCCCTTGTCTCGGGCTTCCGCTTCGACGGGATCGAGGCGGCCGGCCCCTCCCCCGGCCTCGCCGCCGCCCTCGCCGACAAGGCGCTCCAAGCGGTCGTCATCTGCCCCTCCAACCCCTATGTCAGCGTCGCGCCGATCGTCGGCATGGCGGATGTCGCCGATTTTCTCGACGCGCGGAACGTCCCGGTGGTGGCCGTCTCGCCCATCGTCGGCGGGCGGGCGATCAAGGGGCCGGCGGCGAAGATGATGGCGGAGCTCGGCGCCGAGACCGACGCGCTCGGCATCGCCCGGCATTACGGCGCGCGGATCGACGGCATGGTGATCGACGAGCTGGACGCGGCCCTCGCTCCGGCCATCCGCGGGCTCGGCATGGCGGTCCGTGTCGCGCAGACGGTGATGCGGAGCGAGTCCGATTCGCGGGCGCTGGCCGAGGAGACGCTGGCTTTCGCCGCGGAGCTCGGCGCCGACGCGCGATGATCGTCTGCGCCATCGTTCCGGTGCGCTCTCTCGCCGACGGCAAGCGCCGCCTCGCCGGGGCGATGGACGATGCGGCGCGCGCCGCGCTGAACGAGGCATTCCTGGTCCACACCCTGGGGCTCGCGGGCGCGCTATCCGGCCCGACGCTGCTGGTGAGCCCGGACGAAGCGGTCGCCGCGCACCCGTCCGCGGCCGATGCGGTGCTTGTCGCCGACCCCGGGCTCGGCCTCAACGCGGCGGTCGACGCGGGGCGGAACGCGGCGCGGCGGCGGAACGCGGGACGGATCGTCGTCCTGCCGAGCGACCTGCCGACCGCGCGGCCGGACGACGTGCTCGCCCTCGCCGGGACGCCGAGTCCGGTTGCGGTCGCCCCGGACCGGCACCGGAGGGGCACCAACGGGCTCGCGCTCGACGCCGGGCTCGACTTCGCCTTCCGCTTCGGGGCCGGCAGCTTCGCCGCCCACATGGCGGAGGCCGCGCGCCTCGAGGTCGCGGCCGAGGCGGTCGACAACCCCAGGCTCGCGCTCGACATCGACACGCCGGAGGACTGGCGCGACTGGCGCGGCCGCGGCTGATGCGCTATTGCCGCGGCGTCCGCCGCCAAGGGAGAAACCGATGCACTACGACTACGTCCCGCTGTCCCAACGCAAGCCCCTGCGCTGGCCGAACGGGGCGCGGCTCGCGCTGATCCTCACCTTCAACCTGGAATTCTGGGACCTGACCAAGGACACCGCCGGGCCGTACTACGCCGGCGGTCCGGCGATCCTGCCCGACCCGCTGCCGGGCAACGTGCCGGACTATCCCAACTTCACCTGGCGCGAATACGGCCAGCGGGTCGGCATCTGGCGGCTGATCGACATCTTCGACCGCGCCGGCGTGCCGGCGAGCTGCACGATGAACGCCAAGATGGGGCTGGAGCGGCGCGCGGTGATCGATGCGGCGAACGAGCGCGGCTGGGAGCTGGTCGCCCACAACTACGTCCAGACCGACCTTCTGACCAATTATTTCGACGACCCGGAGACCGAGCGCGGCATCATCCTGGAGACGCTCCGGGTGTACGAGGAGACGGTCGGCCGTCCGGCCAAGGGCTGGCTCTCGTCCTCGCTGCGCTGCAACGCGAGCACGGTGGAGACCATCGCCGAGCAGGGGCTGATCTACACCAACGACTTCATGAACGACGACCAGCCCTATCTGATTCACACCGCGAGCGGACCCGTGGTCTCGGTGCCCTATTCCAACGAGGTCAACGACTTCACCATCTATCTGCGCCGCGGCATGACCAACGACCAGGCCTTCGCGATGCTGAAGGACCAGTTCGACGAGCTCTACCGCGAGGGCGGCGACAGCGGCCGGCTGATGAATGTCGGCATCCACCCGCATGTCTGGGGCCAGCCCTTCCGGGTCCGCGCGCTGCGCGAGTTCCTCGACTACGCCAAGGGGTTCGAGGGGGTGTGGTTCGCCAAGCGGGAAGAGATCGCCGAGTGGTATCTCGACAACCACGAGAGCCATATCGGCGGGGGGTGAGCGCGCCCTACCCAGCCCTCGGCAGGCGCGCCAAAAAGCGTTCGAGGTCGACGGCGACCCGGTCGTGGGTGCCGCGGACGAAGGCGCGGCCGGCAGCCTCGCCCGTCACCTCGAAGCGCAGCCGGCGGCCGTCCACCGCTTCCACCCGCGCCTCCAGGCGCACCCGGCGCCCGGCCGGCACCGGGGCGAGGCGTTCGAGGTCGAGACGGACGCCGACGCTTGCCTCGCCCGGCGCATATCCCGGCTTCATCGCCTCGTCGCAGGCGATCTCGCAGAACAGGGTGAACCACGGGTCGGAGAGGAAGGGAAAATCGGGGTAGCCGTTCTCCGGCCCGCAATGGCGCGGCTCGACCGCCGCCTCGAAGCGCCCGCGCATGCCGGTCGCGTAGCCGCCCACCGGGTCAGCCGCCAACCGCGGCGAAGAGGGCGTCGCGGTCCTCGATCGCCCACACCAGGGTGCCGGTCATCGCCGTCCCGCCGCCGTCGCGGGCCTCGACATCGAGGGTGAATTCCCGCCCCTTCACCGCGGTCACAAGCGCGGTCGCCTCGATCCTGGCGCCGGGGGGCGATGCCTTGAGATGGGCGAGGGTGGCGCGCCGCGGCGTCGCGACCTCGCCCTCCGCGAGGCCGGGCACGATGGCGTTCCGCGCGGCCAGCGCGCAGAAATGCGCGAGCGTCGGGGTGGACAGCACGCGCACCCCGGCATTGCCGGCGGCGTGCGCGGTGTGGCTCTCCTCGACGACGACGGCGTAGCTGCCGACCGCGCCCAATGCGGGCATCAGCCGGCCTGCCGGTAGCGGATCAGCCCGTCGGGCTCGCCGTCCATGCGGACCAGCGTGCCCTCGCTCACCAGATAGTGCAGATGGGACAGCGCCTCGCCCATGGCGAAGGCGATCTGGTGGTTGTCGAGCTCGCGCTTGAACAGCACCGGGATCAGATCGAGCGCGGTGCGCGGCTCGGCGCAGAAATCACGCGCGATTTCGAGCCGCTCGCGGTGGTGCTCCTGGAGGTAGTCGAGCCTCTCCAGCAGCCCGTAGAAGGGGCGGTTGTGCGAGGGCAGCACGAAACACTCCCCGGGCAGATGCCGGAAGCGGTCGAAGCTCTCGACAAAGTGGCGCAGCGGGTCGCCCTCGGGCTCGGCGAACCAGACGCTGATATTGGTGGTGATGCGGGGCAGCACCTGGTCGCCGGCGATCAGCAGCTTGAGCTCCGGGCAGTAGAGCGAGGCGTGCTCGGGCGAATGTCCGCCGCCCACGATCACCTGCCATGTCCGCCCGCCGATGTCGAACTCGCCGTTGTGCCAGATGCGCCGCACCCGGGACGGCACCGGCGTGGTCCAGCGTCCGAAATTCCCTACGCCGGCGCGGTAGGCGTCGACGCTGTCGGCGTCGAGCCCGTTGATCCGGAAGAACTCCATCCAGCCCTCGACGTCGTGCGTGACGTCCTGCGTCCACGCGAGGTGGGCCTGCAACCATTCGCCGTAGGTCATCCACAGCGCGGTGCCGAACTCCTCCTGCAGCCAGCCGGCGAGGCCGAGATGGTCGGGGTGGAAATGGGTGACGATGGCGCGCTTGAGCGGGCGGCCGCCGAACCGCTTGAGCACGTCCTGCCAATGCGCCCTGACGTCGTCGCCGTTCCACCCGGTGTCGACGACGGTCCAGCCGTCGCCGTCCTCGATGATATAGAGGTTGATGTGGTCGAGCGCGAAGGGGAGCGGCATCTTGAGCCAGTGGACGCCGGGTGCGACCTCAAGGGTCTCGCCGTATTCGAGGTCTTGGTGCGGGTAACGCGGCTCGCTGGACATCGCTCTGCTCCGAAATCGGGGGACCGCCGGCACGCGACCGCGCCGCGGACGGGGCGTCCGCGTCCGGGAATGCGCGCATTCGGGAGGTCGGCGGCGCGCGGAACCTAGCAGCGCCCGGCACGCCCGGCAACCGCGCGGCTTGCCGGCCGGCAAGGCCTTCTCATAGACTTGCACCGCGGCAAGAACAGCGAGGCCCAGCATGGACACCATCGAACAAGGCGCGGGCCAGACCCGGCTCCCCGAGCTCAAGCGGGACGCCGCGACGCGGGACATCCTGGCCCACGCGGCGCGCCAGGCACGGGAACGCAATCTGGACGACTACCTGATCGTCGATGTCGACGCGCACCACTTCGAGAACCAGTCCTGGGGCGAGATCGTCGAATACATCCCCGACCCGGTGATCCGCGACATCGCGTCGAATTTCCGCAGCGGCGGCGACGGGCGGGGAGACGTCAACACCGGCATCATGCAGGCGAGCGGCTGGCCGCTGCACCAGAGCGTCGGCGGGCGGATCCCGCACGAGCCGGGCGTGCTGGAGCCCGGCGAGCCCGGCATCCAGCGCGATGTCAGCCTGGTTCGCCGCGCTATCGAGAGCTTCGGCATCGACTACCAGGTGATCTTCCCGACGCCGATGCTGGCGCTCGGCCTGCATCCCGAGCTCGACGTCGAGATCGCGCTGTCCAGGGGCTACAACCACTGGGTGACCGACCGGGTGCTGTCGGCCGACGAGCGCATCAAGTCGCTGCTCTACCTCCCCTTCAACGACCCGCCGGCCTGCGAGGAGATCGTCGAGCGCTACAGCGACACCAGGGGCGTGGTCGGCTTCATGGTCACCTCGGTACGCTACAAGCCGGTGCACCACAACGCCTATATGCGGCTCTACCGGATGATCGAGGAGCGCGGGCTTACGCTCGGCTTCCACGCCGGGCCCAACTGGGGCGGCGACGGCTATGTGCGCCAGCTCAACCGCTTCCTCACCATGCACGCGATCTCGTTCTCGCTGTGCAACATGGTGCATCTCGCCAACTGGGTGATGAACGGCCTGCCGGAGCGCTTCCCCAACCTGCCGGTGGTCTGGATCGAGAGCGGCATCGCCTGGCTCTCCTTCATGATGCCCCGGCTCGACAACGAGTACCTGATGCGCTCGTCGGAGGCGCCGGCGCTGAAGCGCCTGCCCAGCGAGTATATCGGCGAGATGTACTACACCTCGCAGCCGCTGGAGCGCACCAACATGAAGCTGCTGGAGGCGACCTGCGATGCGTTCAACGCCTCGACCCAGATGATGTATTCCTCGGACTGGCCGCACTGGGATTTCGACGCGCCGAGCGTGATCTTCGACCTGCCCTTCTTCAACGAGGAGGCCAAGCGCAACATTCTCGGGCTGACCGCGAAGCGCGTGTTCCGCTTAGAAGAGTAAGCCCCCGGCCGTGGAAAGGGAGCTCGCCGAGGGCTTCGACATCGCCCACCTGACGCGGGACTTCCTCGACGACCCGTTCCCGACCTACCACGCGCTCCGCCGGCACGCGCCGGTGAAGACCATGGCCGACGGCTCGGTCTTCCTCACCCGCTACGCCGACGTGACGGAGGTCTACCACGACGCCGCGCGCTACTCGTCGGACAAGACGGTCGACTTCCGCCCGGCGATGGGAGAGACGCCGCTCTACGAGCACCACACGACGAGCCTGGTGTTCAACGACGCGCCCTATCACACGCGGGTCCGCAAGCGCCTGATGCCGGCCTTCACCCCGCGCGCGCTCAGGGCGCTCCAGCCGCGCGTCGAGGCGGTGGTCAACGACATGCTGGACGACATCGCCGAGCGCGGGTCCTGCGACCTGATCCGCGACCTCGCCTCGGCGCTGCCGGTCGAGCTGATCGGCGACATGCTGGGCATTCCGCGCCCCGAACGGGCGCCGCTCAGGGGCTGGTCGCTGGCGATCCTGAGCGGCCTCGAACCCCGGCCGAGCCCGGACCAGGTGGCGCGCGGCTCGGACGCGGTGGACGAGTTCAAGGACTATCTGCGCAGCTTGGTCGCGCGCCGGGTGCGGGATGCGGGCGACGACGACGCCGAAGTCCTGTCGAAGCTGATCGGCCCCGACGCGGACGGCGAGGCGCTGAGCGAGCTGGAGTTGTTGCACAACTGCATCTTCCTGCTCAACGCGGGGCACGAGACGACCACCAACCTGATCGGCAACGGGGTCGAGGCGCTGCTCCGCTTCCCGAACGAGATGCGGCGGCTGCGCGAAGACCCCGGGCTCATCGGCACGGCGGTGGAGGAGCTCCTGCGCTTCGAGAGCTCGAACCAGATCGGCAACCGGCGGCTCACCGTCGATGCGACGCTCGGCGGGGCGAACCTCGCCGCCGGCACTTATATCCACTTGTCGATCGGAGCTGCCAACCGCGACCCCGCGGAATTCCCCGACCCCGACCGGCTCGACGTGTCGCGCGCTCCCAACCGGCATCTCGCCTTCGGCGCCGGGGTGCATGCCTGCGCCGGCATGTCGCTCGCCCGCATGGAGGGGCGCGTGGCGATCGGCAAGCTGCTCGCCCGGTTCTCCCATATCGAACTCGCCGGCAAGCCGCAACGCGGCGGCCGCGCCCGCTTCCGCGGCTTCGCCACCCTGCCGCTTGCGCTGCGGTAGGGGCGGTGTCGACGACACCGTCGAGAGGAGAAAATGGGCGACTCCTGACGGCGACGATATGACCCTATTGTCGTTGCACGTTGGAGAACCGATCGATCAGGTCATCCCGAATCTGGGGGCTTGAGAGAAACCCGCGGTTCCAGAGGTGATAGGCGGCGGTCTGTGCCCCGACCCCGTACCTCTCCAGTAGGCGTAGGAACCTCGCCGGCTCCGCATACGAATCGAGGGCATAGGCATCCTCTCGCAATGCCTCGCTGGGAAGCAGGAATTCCGCCGCGAACGTTCCGGCCCGACGCCGTGCCCAAGGCTGAGCGAAGGCTGTCGATGCAGCTCCGAGAGTATCTTGCCGATACGGATCCATAAGCAGATGGCCCAGCGCCCGAACCGCCTCGAACCTCTTGCCCCACGGGGTGGAAGTGCGTGGGGTCCGATTGATGACGACGGCAGCACCGCAACCACGCCGGGAGCCGGCTAGCATTCGCTCCTGCGAGCACTCCACGTCCGACTCGATGAGGCTTACCCCGAATTCCCTCAACTGTACTTCCACGTCGTCGATCGGTTGGCCGTTGAGGCTGAGGCGATCTCGAAGTCCCTGCGCGGCGAGATAGCCGGAGGTCTCGGGATCGGAAGCGGGGCGCACGGCATCGAACGCCAGATTTCGCAGCTCCTCCGTAAATCCAGTGACGGATCGGGTTTCGCCCTCCAGTCTCCAGACTTGATCCCATATCGCGTCGGAAATCCCAGGTGGAAGGTCTCGCAGCACTTGGGTGACCACGCTGCCGCCCGGGTCCTTCGCGTCTACCTGAAGGCCCAGGTTCTCGCGCAGCTCGGCATCGCTGTCGGAACCGGTCCGTCCAAGAAGGGCCTCCGCCGGAATCCCCGTGTAGGCTTGCAGTGTTTCGGAGAAATTCGGCGTCGCTTCATGCAGCGGGTCTTGCTGGCAAGCCCAAGGGAAAACGTGCCCGAGGTCACTGTCCCGGAGCCATCGAGCGACGTAGGAAACGAACTGGGCGAGAATGTCTTCACCCTCCGCCCAGCCAACGATCTGGCGATCTTCCGCCGACAGGAACCGGGGCGACGGTGAACCGGCGAATTCGGCCGGCGCCCATTCGATGAAGAGGCGATCATCGCCCCGGACGAGGGAGAGGTTCGGCAGATGAGCTCCGTCCGCCCCCGCCGCGAGAAAGTGCCGCGACCACCAGTGTTCGCGGGCATCGAGCCAGTCGTCTTCGCTGACCCCGGCGGGAGCCGGAGCATCGCCCCAGCGGTCAACGGTATCGCGCAGAGAAGGCAGTTGAGGAAAACGGCTAGGACGTTCCTCGAATTCCAAAAATGTCCATGATCGCACGAGCCAGTCCGCGATGGGTGCGAGCGGCACGTTGACACCGTCGCGAACGGAGTCCGACCCGTCCAGGAGGTTGCGGCAAATGTTCTCTCCATTGATCCACAGCGAGAGCTGGGCCCAGGCTGTGAACTCGGCAGGGTATCGGCGCTCCCAGGACGGAGCCAGGGGCTCGATACCGATTGCGAAACTGTTTCGGTTGCCGATCAGCATCGTCATCCGAGCCTCTTTACGAAACTTCGGTATTCCGGCTGGGAAATCGTGCCCTCGTCCCTGAAATGTCGCAGAACTTTGCCCGGAACGTAACGTGCTGGGTAGCCATGATACTCGATTTCGCCGTCTACAACTTGCGTCATCTGAGCTGTGAAGAATTCCAATCCCGATCCGGTGCGACGAGCCGCAAAACGTCTAGATGTCGGTGAGTCGGGATCTTCAGCGATGGAATTTCGCAAGAGTTCCGTTCGTTCGCGCAGTGTCATTCCCTGTGGGCAGCGTGTCTTGTCGGGACTCCACGTGGGCGGTCCTGCTTCGGTAGTTTCGATCTTGTCCGCCGGGTTTGCAAAGTAGCGCATTGACATTCAGTTCAAGGCCAAGGAGGGGGCGCCAATGAAGCCAAGATACGCGATGCGGCGCCACCAGCTCTCACGCCACGACGGTCTGCGTGACCATGTATTCTCCAATTTTGGCAGGTGCGCCGTCTTCAAGGAGCATCGTGATGACTTCGCTCAAATTGGCGTTCAGCTCGTCGAGCGTCTCGCCCTGACTGTGGGCGCCGGGAAAGCTTGGGACACAGCCGACATAGAGTCCGGTATCCGGGCATCGCTTGACGACTGCGGTATAGGTTTGCATCGGCGCGACCGCCCGCCCTGGATGGGCCGCCAGTCTAGACTTGGCCGACGCGCGCCGAAAGCGGGAATGCGCCCGCCGCGCTTCCGCGGCTTCCTCCACCTACCGCTTGCTTTACCATAGCCGGGAGCACTAGGGAGGCCGGACCATGCCGGACGGGACGCGGACCGCTTTCGGGGCGAGCCACTGGGGGGCGTTCACCGCGGAGGCGGTGGACGGCAGGCTGGTCGGCGTCACGCCGTTCGCGAGCGACCCGGATCCCGCGCCCTTCATCCGGGCGCTGCCCGATGCGGTCCACGCCGATTGCCGCATCGCCCGTCCCGCGGTGCGCAAGTCGTGGCTGGAGGGCGGGCCGGGCACGAACGCCGCGCACAGGGGCGCGGAGCCCTTCATCGAAGTGAGCTGGGACCGGGCTCTCGACCTCGTCGCCGCCGAGCTCGACCGGGTCAAGCGGGAACACGGCAACCAAGCCATCTACGGCAGCTCGGGCTGGGCCAGCGCCGGCGCCTTCCACAACGCGCGCGGCCAGCTCTCCCGCTTCCTCAACCTGCATGGCGGCTTCGTCGACCAGGTCACCAATTACAGCTTTGGCGCGGCGAGTGTGATCGTGCCGCGCATCGTCGGCTCGATGAGCCCGGTGATCGGGCCGGTCAACACCTGGCCCACGATCGCCGAGCATACCGGGCTCATGGTCGCCTTCGGCGGCATGCCGCCCAAGAACGCCAGGGTCAACCAGGGCGGGCTCGGCGCGCACGAGGCGGCGGGATGGCTCAGCCGCGCCGCCCAGTCGGGGACCGAGTTCGTCTGCATCGGCCCGATCCGCGACGACACCGCGGACGAGGTCGCGGCCGAATGGCATGCCATCCGCCCCAACACCGACCTCGCGGTGATGCTGGGGCTGGCCCACACGCTGCTGGTGGAAGGCCTGCACGACGCCGGGTTCCTGGCGCGCTGCTGCACCGGTTTCGAGCGGCTCGCGGCCTATTTGCTGGGCGAGACGGACGGGACCGCCAAGGACGCCGGCTGGGCCGCGGCGATCTCCGAGATGCCGGCCGAGGCGATCCGCCGCCTCGCCCGCAAGATGGCGCGGCGCCGCACGCTGCTCGCCGTGAGCTGGTCGGTGCAGCGCGCCGACCACGGCGAGCAGCCCTACTGGATGACCATCGCCCTGGCCGCCATGCTGGGCCAGATCGGCCTCCCCGGCGGCGGTTTCGGCTTCGGCTACGGCGCCATCAATGGCATCGGCGCGCCGACCCGGCAGGTCGCCCCGCCCAAGCTCCCGGCGGGCCGGAACGCGGTCGAGAGCTGGATCCCGGTCGCCAGGCTCGCCGACGCGCTGCTCAACCCGGGCGCGGCCTACAGCTTCAACGGCGAGGACCGGCGCTACCCGAACATCCGCCTGGTCTACTGGTGCGGCGGCAACCCGTTCCACAAGCAGCAGGACCTCAACAACCTGCTCGAGGGCTGGGCGAGGCCGGAGACGATCGTCATCCACGAGCCGTGGTGGACGCCGGCCGCCAAGCGCGCCGACATCGTGCTGCCCTGCACCACGACGCTGGAGCGCAACGACATCGCGGCGTCGAATTTCGACCGCTTCGTCTTCGCCAGCCAGCAGGCGATCGACCCGGTCGGCGAGGCGCGCAACGAGTACGACATCTACGCCGCGCTCGCCGGGCGGCTGGGCTTCGCGGAGTCGTTCACCGAGGGGAGAGGCGAAGCCGGGTGGCTGCGCCATCTCTACGACGTCTACCGCCAGCGCGTCGCCAAGGACGGGATCGAGATGCCGGGCTTCGACGCGTTCTGGGAGAAAGGCCATTTCGAGCTTCCCCCGCCGGACGCGCCGCCAATCCCGTTCGCCGATTTCCGCGCCGACCCGGAAGGCGCGCCGCTCAAGACCCCGTCGGGCAGAATCGAGATCTGGTCAGAGACCATCGCCGGGCTCGGCTATGACGACGTTCCCGGACATCCGACATGGATGGAGCCGGTCGAGTGGCTGGGCGGCGCGAAGGCGTCCCGATTCCCGCTCCACTTGGTCTCGAACCAGCCGCGTGCGCGGCTCCACAGCCAGCTCGACTGCGGTTCGGTGAGCCGCGCCGCCAAGGTGGCGGGGCGCGAAGCGATGCGGATGAACCCGGTCGACGCCGCGGAGCGGGGCATCGCCGACGGCGACGTCGTCCGCCTGTACAACGACCGCGGCGCCTGCCTCGCGGGCGCGGTGGTGAGCGACGCGATCCGACCCGGGGTGGTGGAGCTCGCCACCGGCGCCTGGTTCGACCCGATCGATCCGGCGCTTCCGGGCAGCCTCGAGAAGCACGGCAACCCCAACGTGCTCACCATCGACAAGCCGACCTCGACGCTGACCCAGTGCTGCGCGGCGCAGACCGCGCTGGTCGAGGCGGAGCGGTTCGCCGGGCCGGCGCCCGAGATCACCGCCTTCGCTCCGCCGCCCATCGTCCGCGCGTGAAAATTCTCCTCGTCTTCGCCCATCCCGGTGCCGACAGCCTGAATGCCGCGCTCCGCGACCGCGCCGTGACGGCGCTGGAGCGCGCGGGGCACAGCGTGGACCTGTGCGACCTCTACGCGGAGGGTTTCGATCCGGTGCTGACCGCGGCGGAGCGCGCGGCCTATTTCGACGAGGCGGCGAACCGGGCGCGCACCGCCGGCTATGTCGAGCGCCTGTTCGCCGCCGAGGGGCTGGTCTTCGTGTTCCCGACCTGGACGCTCGGCCCGCCGGCCATCCTCAAGGGGTTCTTCGACCGGGTGATGGTGCCCGGGGTGTCGTTCCGCCAGGACGAGCGCGGCCGGCTCCACCCCAATTTGCGCCACATCCGGTCGCTCGCGGCGATCGTCACCTACGGGCGCGACCGGCCGATCCTCCGCTGGTTCGGCGACCCGCCGCGCAAGATGTTCACCCGCTACATGAAATGGTTCCTCGCCAGGGGCGCGCGGAAGCGCTATCTCGGGCTCTACGGCCTTCATCAGCCCTCGCCCGCGCGGATCGAGCGCTTCATGCGGCGCATCGACCGGGAGATGGCGGGGTTCGGTGGTTAGGAGGCAGAGGATGACCAGGAAACCGCTGGAGACCGAAGCCGACTACGACGCGGCGCTGTCGGCGATCGACCGCTTGATGGACGCCGCGCCGGGCACGCCGGAGAGCGACGAGATCGAAGCCCTCGTCACCCTCGTGGAAGCGTATGAAGTGGCACATTGGCCGATCGAGGCACCGGACCCGATCTCGCTGATCGAACACGTCATGGAAGCGCGCGGGCTCCGCCAAAAGGACCTCGCGGCAGTGATCGGATCGCAGCCGCATGCCTCGGAGGTGCTGAACCGCCGCCGTCCCCTGACCCTGCCGATGATCCGTGCGCTGTCCACCGAGTGGGGCCTGCCCGCCGATATCCTGGTACAGGAATACGCCCTCGCCTGAGGCGAGCGCTCACACCCGCGTCGACAGCCAGATCGCCAGCCGCGAGCCGGATCACGCGACCTGCCGCGATGTCGAGGTCAGGGAGACGTCAAGCCGCACCCGGTCATACGGCACGCGCGGCACCAGCGTGCCGCGCTTTCCCGCCTTCAATTCGACGAGCCCGTATTGCGACATGGTCTTCAGAGTGCGCGACAGGTTCGACTTGTTGCGCCCGGAGAGCTCCGCAAGCCGGGTGAGAGAGTCCGGTTCCTCGCGTGCGATCAGCGCGAGAAGCTCGCGATTGCGTTGGGAGAGCACCCTGGCGAGGCTCTCCACCGACGTGAACCAGATCTTCGGCTCGCTCCCGGCGGGCTTGTGTTCGCCGCGGGCGATCGCCAGGCTCCGCACCTTCATCCGGTCGTAGTCAGCGATGCCGATCGTCAGCGTCTTCACGAGATCGATGCCCTGTCCTTCAGCACCGCGTCCACCTCGCTCCAAAAGTCATCGAGCAGCGTGGCCGCATCCGCGTAGTCGTATCGCCGGATGTTCCCCAGCCGGTGCCGATGGTCGCTCTCCTCGCGCGTCCGCCGTCCCGGGCCGCGCCGCTCCCTTACCGGATGAGCGTTGTCGTACCCGACCAGCGGCGTACCATCGGGCGCGTGCAGCGTAAGCGAATAGCTCAGCCCGTGCGGGCGTTCCGGAGTGACCTCGGTTCTCAGCACCACGAACCTCACCCAGTGACCGGCTTCGTCCACGAACAGCGTCTGGCCGTGAAGATCGAGCAGCGTGTCGAGCCCTGGCTCCCGATCAGGCGGCGGCATGCCACCAAGTTATCACTTTCTGATAACCGGAGAAAGGCCGGAGCCGAACCGTCTGTCCGCGGTGCGTCCGACCCTCACACCCGCGTCGACAGCCAGATCGCCAGCCGCGAGCCGGTCTTGACGGCGTCGGTCAGCAGGCGGTAGCCGGGCGCGTCGCGCGCCGCGTGGGCGACGGCGAGGTCGCGGTGCTCGATCTCGTCGGCACGGAACGCGTCGATGGTGGCGCGGAGCTCGGCCTCGTCCTCACCGAGGGCGGCGGACTGCTCGGCATAGTGGCGGTCGATCACCTCCTCGATCGCCTCGGTGCAGGCCATCGCCGCCCGCTCGCCCATCAGCGCGGTCGCCGCGCCGAGCGCGTAGCCCGCGAGATGCCAGAGGGGCATCAGCGCGGTCGGGCGGACGCCGCGCTCGGCGACCATCGCGTCGAAGGCCGCGAGGTGTTCGGCTTCCTTCGCGGCCATCTTGTCGACCGCATCGGCCGCGGCGCCGCGCGGGAGGAACGCGCGCTGGCCGGCATAGATGCGCACCGCGCCGTACTCGCCGGCCTGGTCGACGCGGATCATCCGGGCGACGGTCTCCGCCCGGTCCGGGTCGCCGGGCAGCCGGTCCTCCGCGGTCAGACGCTTGCTCATGCGGGGCGCCTCCCGGACCGCGCGACGAGCAGGAAACAGCCCGCTGCCAGCAGGGTCGATGCGATCAGATTGAATCCGGCGAGCGAGATTCCCATCAGCGACCATGGTACCTCGTCGCAGCGCACGACGGGGGCGGCTTCGAGCTGGCGCCTCAGCTCCTCGATGGTGGTCGCGTCGATGGCGGCGGCCGAGCAGCCGGCGGGGCCGCGGAACCAGCCCTGCTCCACCCCGAGATGGTAGAACGCGACCGCCCCACCGATCGCGAAGGCGAGCCCGCAGAGCGCGACCACGGCCGAGCGCGCGGCGGGGCGCCGCAGCGCGGTCAGCGCCACCAGCGACAGCCCGATCGCCGCCGCGTAGGGCCAGCGCTGCCAGATGCAGAGCTCGCAGGGCGCGAGCCCGCCGACATATTGCGAGGCGAGCGCGGTCCCGAGGATCAGGGCGCTGGCGGCGAGGATCGCGGCGGGGGCGGATTTCTCGATCGTCACAGGGCGTATTTGGCAAGGACGAAGCCGCCAAGCAAGAGGGCGGCGAAGACCGCGGTCACCAGACCGAGCCGGCGTTCGATGAAGGCGCGGATCGGCGGGCCGATCCAGTAGAGCAGCGCCGCCACGACGAGGAAGCGGAGCCCGCGCGCGACGACCGAGGCGGCAATGAAAACCGCGGGGTCGAGCCGCGTCGCGCCGCTCGCGATGGCGACCACCTTGTAGGGGAAGGGGGTGAAGCCGGCGCCGAACACGATCCACGCGCCCCATTCGTTGTAGCGCGCGCCGAACGCGGCAAATGCCTCTCCGTACCCGTAGAAGGCGAGAATCGGCCGCGCCACGGCCTCGAACAGGAACAGGCCGATGGCGTAGCCGAACGCCCCGCCCGCCACCGAGGCGGCGGTGCAGACCGCCGCGTATCGCCACGCCCGGTCGCGCGCTGCCAGCACCATCGGGATCAGCAGCACGTCGGGCGGGATCGGGAAGAACCAGCCCTCGACGAAGGCAACGACGGCGAGCGCCCAGACCGCACGCTCGCGCCCGGCCAGCCCCATCGTCCAGTCATAGAGGCGTCTCAGCACGCCGCCCTCCCGCCGCGCCGCGACTATAGTGCCTGTTTCGGAGCTTCGTGCGCCCTCGCACCATGTCCCTCACCCGTCATGGCCGGACTTGATCCGGCCACCCATGCAGCCTCCCGGCCCGCGAGGCGGCCGGCCGGGAGGGGAGGCGGCGCCAGTGGGTGCCCGGAACAAGTCCGGGCAAGACGAGCGGGGGGTTGGCGCTCCCCCCACGACGTCAGGACCATTGCCCGCGCCTCAGCGGCAACGATCCGTTGAGACGCGCGGCGATTTGCGGCACAGTGCGGCGCGGAACGCGGGTGTGGCGGAATTGGTAGACGCGGCGGCCTCAAAAGCCGCTGTCCGCAAGGACTTGCCGGTTCGAGTCCGGCCACCCGTACCAGCCTTCGGAGGCGCAAATGATCGAAACCGGCATCGATCGACCAACCGGTTCGGGGCGAGTCGACATCGACCCCGCGATCTGCGGCGGGCGCCCGCATATTCGCGGAACCCGGGTCCGGGCTGCCGATATCCTGCAGATGTTGGCGTCCGGCGTGTCGACGGCCGAACTGCTGGCGGACTATCCCTGTCTGAGCGACGCGGACGTGAGGGCCGCCCTCGCCCGGGGCGCTGCCGCAGACGATCGAGCGGGCATGCCCGGCGGCGGATAGGCGCAACGGACACCGGTCGATTTCCGGTGGACCGCCGGGGCTTTGTTGAGAGCCCCGCCGCGTTGCCCTACACTCGGTCCGCCCACAGGACAGGATGCGCGCGATGAAGGTGTTTCTGTTTCATTTGATGCCCTACGCCTATCTCGACCTCGACTACGACAAGAAGTACCGCTCGGCCTGGGTGGTCCTGCCGAACAGCTATTTCGACCCCAAGAAGGGGCACGAGCTCTACAACCGCTATCTCGACGAGCTGGAATACGGCGAGGAGCTCGGCTTTGACGGGCTATGCGTCAACGAGCACCACCAGAACGCCTACGGCATCATGCCGTCGCCGATCGTCACCGCGGCGGCGCTGGCGCGGCGCACCGAGCGGGTCAAGATCGCCATCGTGGGCTCGGCCTTCGGCATCCGCGAGCATCCGCTGACGCTCGCCGAAGAGCATGCGATGATCGACTGCATCTCGGGCGGGCGGCTGATCAGCGGCATGGTGCGCGGCATCGGCTGCGAGTACTACTCGATGGGCGCCAACCCGGCCTTCTCGCACGACCGCTTCCACGAGGCGCACGACCTCGTCATCCGCGCCTGGACCGAGGAAGGCCCGTTCTCCTTCGAGGGCGAGCACTACCATTTCGAGTACGTCAATCTGTGGCCGCGCCCCTACCAGGACCCGCACCCGCCGATCTGGTGCCCGTCCCAGGGCTCGACCGAGACCATCGAGTGGACCGCCCATCCGGACCGCAAGTACACCTATCTCCAGACCTACAGCCCGTTCCGCGCGGTGAAGCGGTTCATGGACGCCTATCGCGACAAGGCCAGGGAGCACGGCTACGAGGCGAGCCCCGACCAGCTCGGCTGGCTGGTGCCGATCTACGTCGCCGATACCGACGAGCAGGCGCGCGACGAGGCGAGGCCGCATATCGAGGCCTTCGCCAACAAGTTCCTGCGCAACCCGCCGGAGATGCTGCTGCCGCCGGGCTACACCTCGATCGCCTCGCTGAAGAACGTGCGCAAGCACAAGTCGAGCCTGAGCCGGAGCCAGACCGTGGAGTCGCTGATCGAGGACGAGGTGGTGGTGATCGGCAGCCCCGACACGGTGCGCGAGAAGCTGCTCGACTGCCAGCGCCGGGTGGCGCTCGGCAATTTGCTCGCGCTCTGCCAGTTCGGCACCCTGCCGGCCGACCTCACGCGCAGGAACATGGAGAAGTTCGCCGCCGAGGTGATGCCGGCGCTGCACGAATCGCATATCGAGCGGCCGGAGCTCGTCGCGGCCGAATAGCGCGGCGCCCGCGCGGCGCCCGCCCGCGATGACCGCGCACGGGATCGGCGCCCCGCTCGTCCGGGCGGACGACCGGCGGCTGCTGACCGGGGGCGGCCGCTATCTCGACGATATCGCGTTCGAAGCACCGGTCCGGGGCGCGGTCCTGCGCTCGCCCCATGCGCATGCCAGGATCGCCGCTATCGACACGGCGGAGGCGGCGCGCATGCCGGGCGTGCTCGCGGTCCTCGACGGAAGGGACTGGGAAGCCGACGGGCACGGCTCCTTCCCCTGCGAGGACATGGCCGTCCGGCCGGACGGCACGCCGATGATCGACCCGCCGAGGCCCGCCCTGGTGAGGGACCGCGTGCGGTTCGTCGGCGACCCGGTCGCCTTTGTCGTAGCGGAGACCGAATCCCGCGCCATGGATGCGGCGGAACGTATCGCGGTCGACTACGAGCCCTCGCCCGCAGTTTCCACGGTCCAAGGAGCGCTGGCGGATGGCGCGCCGGCGGTGTGGCCCTTCTGCCCGGACAACGTCGCCTTCGCGCATGAGGAGGGCGATGCCGGGGCGGTCGCCGCGGCGTTCGAGGGAGCCGCGCATATCGTCCGCCGGCGCTTTGCGATCAACCGAATTACCGGGGCGATGGTGGAGCCGCGCGGTTGCGCGGGGTTCTACGACCCGCGGGACGGCCGCTACACGCTTCATTCCGGGGTCCAGAACGCACACACCCTGCGCCACCACCTCGCGCAGTCGGTGTTCGGGGTGGCGGAAAGCCGCGTCCGGGTGGTGTGCGGCGACATCGGCGGCAGCTTCGGAACGCGCGGAGCGAACTACCCCGAGCTGATCCTCGTCCTTTGGGCGTCGCGCAAGATCGGGCGGGCGGTGAAATGGGTGTCGAGCCGGGGGGAAGGGCTGGCGACCGACGACCACGCGCGCGAATGCTTGATCGACGCCGCGCTGGCGCTCGACGCGGACGGGCGGTTCCTCGCCTTCCAGGTCTCGAACAGCGCCAATCTCGGCGCGTACCTCTCGACCCGGGGGCCGCGCCCGCCGGTCGGCAATCTCGGCACCCTGGCCGGTGTCTACCGGACGCCGGCCGTCCACGTCGCGGTGCGCGGGGTGCACACCCACACCACCTCGACCTCGCCCTATCGCGGCTCGGGCGCGCCGGAGGCCGCCTTTGCGCTCGAGCGGCTGGTCGATATCGCGGCCCGCCGGCTCGCCATGGACCCGGCAGAGCTGCGGCGCATCAACACCGTCACACCGGACCGGATGCCGTGGACCAACGCGCTCGGCCATGTCTACGATTGCGGCGACTTCCCGGCCAATCTCGAGCGCGCGCTGGAAGCGGCCGACCATGCCGGGTTCCCGGCGCGAAGGCGCGCGGCGGAAGCGCGCGGCAGGCTGCGCGGCTTCGGCTTCGCCAACACGGTCAAGAAGACCTCGACCCCGATCGTCGAGAGCGCGGAGATCCGTGTCGATCCCTCCGGCGGGCTGACGCTGGCTACGGGAACGGTCGATCACGGCCAGGGCCATGCGACGATCTTCCGGCAGATTTTGTGCGAATGCCTCGGGGTTTCGCCGGTCGACATCCGCTTCGTCCAGGGCGACACCGACCTCGTCGCCCATGGCCGCGGCACCTTCAACTCGCGCTCGACGGCGATTGCCGGATCGGCGATCCGCCTCGCCGCCGACAAGGTGATCGACAAGGGCAAGCGAATCGCCGCCCACATGCTGGAAGCGGCCGAGACGGACATAGCCTATGGGGAGGCGCGTTTCGCGGTCGCCGGGACCGACCGGTCGGTCTCGCTCGCCGAAATCGCGGCCGCCGCAGCGGAACCCCTGCCGGGCGGCCTCGAGCCCGGTCTCGACGCCGCTGCCCGGTACGCGCCGGAGTACTGGAACTGGCCGAGCTCGGCGCAGGTCTGCGAGGTGGAGATCGACCCCGAGACCGGCGCCGTCGAGATAGTCGCCTACGCCGCGATCTCCGACGCCGGGCGGGTGATCAACCCGATGCTCTATGCCGGGCAGCTCCATGGCGGCATCGCCCAGGGGATCGGCCAGGCGCTGCTCGAGGAGATCCGCTGCGACCCGGAGAGCGGACAACTCCTCACCGGGTCGTTCATGGACTACGCCCTGCCGCGCGCGGACGACCTCGCCGCCTTCGCGGTGGCGAGCGCCGGAATTCCCACCGCCTCCAACCCGATCGGCGCCAAGGGGGTGGGCGAATCGGGGCCGACCGGCGCGCTGCCGGCGACGATCAACGCCGTCGCCGATGCGCTCGCCGCGCGCGGGGTGGCGGATGTCCCGCTGCCGGCCACGCCGGAACGCATCTGGCGGGCGCTGAACGGCGGCGGGTGAGCTTGGCCGCCCGCCACAACCCGGTCGTCGGGGTCCTCTGGATGTTCGGCGCGGCGGTCGCCTTCTCGGTGGCGCTCGCCCTGGTCCGTCACTTGTCGGCCACCTACTCGACCTTCGAGATCGTCGTCTTCCGCCTGATCTTCGGGATCGTGGTGCTCCTGCCCTGGCTCGCCCGGGTCGGGCGGGCGGGGCTCAGGACGAACAATCTCCGGCTCTATGCCGTGCGCGCCGCGTTCGCCTATTCGGCGATGTTCTGCGGCTACTACGCGGTGCGGCTGATCACCATCGCCGATGCGGTGGCGCTCCAGTTCACCCTGCCGATCTTCACGCTGATCTTCGCGGTGATCCTGCTCAAGGAGCGCGCCTACGCGCATCGCTGGATCGCCACCGTGCTCGGCTTCGTCGGCGTGCTGATCATCGTCCGCCCGGGCTTCGCGGAGGTGAACGCGGGCGTCGCCATCGCGCTCGCGGCGGCGCTGCTGTTCGGGGTAGTCGACGTCTCGACCCGCTTTCTCGCGCGGGACGACGGCATCCGCACCATCCTGTTCTACGGCTTCGTCATGCAGGTTCCGATCGCCGCGATCCCGGCGGCGGTCACCTGGGTGACGCCGACGCTCGCCGACTTGCCCTGGATCCTCGCCTTCGCCACGGCTGCGCTGGGCGCGCAGATCTGCATCACCAAGTCGCTCGCCGCGGCGGAGGCGAGCCTGGTCTCGCCGGTGCTCTATCTGAGGCTGCCGATGGTGGCACTGATCGGCTTCGTGTTCTTCGACGAGCTGCCGAGCGTCTGGACCTGGGTGGGCGCGGCGCTCTTGTTCGGCTGCACCTATTACTGCACCTGGCGCGACGCGCGCATGACCCGCTCAGCCTGAGCCGTCGCCGTCGAGCATCGGCGCGGGCAGGATCTCGACCACCACGTTGAGGTTGCCGGGCGGCGCGCCGCCGATCCCGGGGAGCCCCAGCCCCTCGAAGGTCAGCGTGCGGCCGTTCTCGGTGCCGGGGGCGACGATCACCTCGACCCGCGCGCCGGTGACCAGCTCGACCACCTTGCGGGTCCCCTCCTCCGCCTCCCTGAGGGTGATGCCGACGGTCTCGGCCAAATCCTCGCCGGGCAAAGCGAGCGAGGTGCTGGCCGCGCCGAACACCCGGCCGCGCCGGTTGCCGGCGATGTCGCCGAACAGGTCGATCGGGCGTTCGCCGATCCCGTCGTCGAAGTCGAACGCATCGCGCCCGGGCCCGAACCCGTCGGCGTATCCGCGCCGCCAGCCGCCGGCATCGAGCTCGGCCCGGCGTTCGGGATCGCTCAACAGGTCGTAGGCTTCCGTCGCCTCGCGGAAGCGGTTGGCCGCCACGGTGTCGCCCGGGTTGGCGTCGGGGTGCAGCGCCTTGGCCAGCGCCCGGTAGGCGCGCTTGACTTCGTCCAGCGTCGCGCCCGGCTCGATGCCGAGGACTTCGTAGGGGTCGTTCATGGCGCCAGACTACCACGCGGCGCCGCGCCAGCGGACCACGACTAGATTATGGAAGCGATACCCGCTATGGTTGCGGCATGAGTGCCGAGATCATCACCATGCTGGGCGGCTTTGCGACGCTGCTCGCCGCGGGCGGGACGTTCGCGATGTTCATGTTCCGGCTGTTCCTTCGGCTGGAAGGCAGGGTGGACCGGCTCGAAGGCAAGGTCGACGACCTAGCCCGCGAGGTCTCGGAGATGCGCGGGGAACTCCGCGGGCGCTTCGCCGCGCAGCCGGCGGAGTGACCGCCGGGCGGAGACCCTGAATCTGTGGAAGCGGTGCCATGAAGAAGATCTCCGTCGAGCACGGCCTGGGGACACAGCGCGAGAAGGACGAGTATGACCTCGCCACGGAGCGACTTTTGTCCAGGAAGCCGCTCAAGCTGAACTGGATCGACGGGCGTCCGCCCAGGCGCGACGAATTGTACGACCGACCCGTTCTTCGTCGGTCCTGGACGTCCGAGAAATAAGCGCGGCCCCACGGCCCACATTGCCGCGCCCGCGGGCGGCGGCTAGGCTCCCCCCAGACAGGGAGGCAGCCATGGCGCCCGAAACCGTCGATATCCTGATCCGGAACGGCACGATCCTCACCGTCGACGAGGAGCGGCGCATCCTCACCGACGGCGCGGTCGCGGTGCGGGGCGACCGCATCGTCGCGGTCGGCAAGACGGCCGAGCTCGACGCCGCCTACAGCGCCGCGAAAACCATCGACGCCTCGCTCAAGCTGGTCATGCCCGGGCTGATCGACGGCCACGCCCATCTGATCGAGCTGGCGCGCGGGCTGATCCCCGACAACTTGCGGACCAGCGACTGGCTCAAGCACTGGTGCTACCCCTATCTCGACGCGATCATCGAGGAGGACGAGTACTGGTACGCCAAGTGCCTGATGGCGGAGATGATCCGCTCGGGCACCACCTGCTTCGTCGAGCCCGGCTGCAAGTTCCTCGCCAGCACGCTGAAAGCGATCGAGGAGACCGGCATGCGGGCTACCACCGGGAGCTGGGTGTGGGACCATGACGGCCCGGACGGGCAGAAATGCCCGGACTACTTCCTGCCGATGACCCTCGACGAGGCGCTCGAGATCACCGAGTCCAATATCCGGAGCTGGGACCGCTCGGCCGACGGACGCATCCGCGTGTTCGCCACCATCGAGGGGGTCGGCACCTGCTCCGACGCGCTGACCAAGGGGGCGATGGAGATCGCCGCCGAGTACGGCACATTCGCGCTGATGCACAAGGCGAGCTCGCAGGAGGAGGTGGCGAGCGAGCTCAGGGCGACCGGCCACCGCCCGGTCGAGCACATGTACGAGATCGGCGCGCTCGGCCCCAACGTCTATCTCAACCACATGACGGCGGTCGAATCCTTTGAGGTCGACATGCTGGCCGAGACCGACGCCAAGGTGTGCCAGAACCCGCCGGCTGCGCTCAAGCTCGCCAAGGGGACCACCCGCATGGGCAAGTTCCTGGAGATGCGCGAGAAGGGGGTGACGGTGGCGCTGGGGTGCGACGGGGTGAACTCGGCCGACCACAAGGACATGTTCCAGGCGATGTTCCTCGCCGCCACCCTGCCCAAGGATTCGCGGCTCGACCCCGAGGCGATCACCGCCGAGGAGGTGATCGAGATGGCGACGCTGGACGGCGCGCGGGCGACCGGCTGGGAAGACGATCTCGGCGCCGTCGAGCCCGGCCGCAAGGCCGATCTTATCCTGCTCGACATCGACCGGCCGGAATGGGTGCCGAGCTACAATCTGGTCTACAGCCTGGTCTATGCGGCGAGCGGCGACTGCGTGGACACGGTGATGGTCGACGGCAGGATCCTGATGGAGAGCCGCGAGCTCTCCACCATGGACCTCGGAGAGGTGCACGCGCGCTGCCGCGAACTCGCGCCCCGGCTGATCGAGCGCGCCAACGTCAAGCCGATCTCGCGCTGGCCGGTAGTCTAGGGCTGGCCCGTCACTGGCCCATCTTCGCCTTGTAGGCGGCGATGGCGTCCTTGAGCTCGGTGTATTCCTCACAGCCGAACAGGCAGGCCTTGTCGAGCACGGCGAGGCGCTCCTCGGCCTTGGCGAGGTCGCCGAGCACGAGGTAGAGCTCGCCCAGATACTCGTTCGCCCCGCGATGCCTCGGCGCGAGGCGGAGAGCGATCTTGTAGTGCTTCAGCGCGGCGTCGTAGCTCTTCAGCTTGCGATGCGCATAGCCGAGATAGTTGTGGACGTCCGCGTTGTCGGGCTCGGCCGCCTCGGCCTTCTTCAGAAGCGGCAGGGCTTCGGCGAATTTACCCGCCTCGATCAGCTCGGCCGCCTTTGCGTAGTCCGGATTGGCGGGGGCGCTCTGTGGCGCGTCGCTGGACGGCGCCGCGGCGACCGCAGCCGAGAACAGGCACGCCGCCGCCATCGATAGCAAGAGTCTCGACCCGGTCGCATTCATCGCTCGACCTCCCCCGCCGGAACCCGCCGATGATGCGCCCGCCGCGCATTGCGTGTCACGCGGAATCGGGTCACCATCCGCCGTCTCTCCAGCGGAGGACCGAAGATGACCGCGCCCCGCCGCACCGGGCTCGATATCCGATGGACCGCCGAGGACTGCACCAGGGTGCCGTTCGAGGTGTTCAACGACCGCGCGCTCTACGACATCGAGCTCGACCGGGTCTTCGCCGGCGGGCACTGGCAGTATCTCGCGCTGGAGCAGGAGATCCCCA
Source organism: Defluviicoccus sp. (assembly GCA_028821395.1). Taxonomy (GTDB): domain Bacteria; phylum Pseudomonadota; class Alphaproteobacteria; order MPNO01; family MPNO01; genus MPNO01. The sequence continues at coordinate 30,303 of JAPPGP010000231.1, read as the reverse complement.
AAGAGGGCGACTACACGACCACCTATTTCGGCGAGCGCCGCGTCGTCGCGGTGCGCGGCAGGGACGGCGCGATCCACGCCTTCGAGAACCGCTGCGCCCATCGCGGCGCGCAGGTGGTCACAAGGCTGCGCGGCAACGCCAAGCAGTTCAACTGCCCCTACCACATGTGGTGCTACGACCACGCGGGGAACCTGCTCGCGGTGCCGCAGCAGAAGGGGGTCAAGGGCAAGGGCGGCATGCCCGACGATTTCGAGATCGCCGGGCGCGGCATGCGCAAGCTCCGCACCGCGTCCTTCCGCGGGCTGGTGTTCGGCTGCTTCGCCGAGGAGCCCGAGCCGCTGGAGAACTATCTCGGCCCGGTCGCGCTGCGCCATATCGAGCGCATCACCGGCCGCCCGATCCGCATCCTCGGCTATTTCCGCCAAGTGGTGGAGGCGAACTGGAAGCTGTACGCCGAGAACACGCGCGATCCCTACCACGCGCCGCTCCTGCATCTGTTCCATGTCAGCTTCGGCATCCAGACCCCGGCGATGACCGGCGGCACCTATCTCGACGCCGACGGCAAGAACAACTGCATCCATGTCGAGACCGACCCGGACGACGCCAAGGACCACGCGCTGCTGGTCGAGCAGTACAGGACCAACACCAAATACCGCCCGGACTACGCGCTCAAGGACCCGCGCATCATCGGCACCGAGAGATCGCTCGGCGACAGCACCACGACGGTGATCCTCTCGATCTTCCCCTCGCTGGTCGTCGCCCAGGTCGACAACGCCTTCCAGATCCGCCACGTGCGCCCCAAGGGGCCGGAGAAGTTCGAGATCTACTGGACCTATTTCGGCTACGAGGGCGGCAGCGAGAGCGAGCACGAGGACAAGCTCAGGCTGGCCAACATGATCGGCCCGGCGGGCTATATCTCGATGGAGGACGGCGAGGCCGCCCGGCTGGTGCAGCAGGGCACGCGGACCCAGACCGGCGAGCACTCGTTCATCGAGATGGGCGGGCGCGGCGCGGTCGGCGACCGGGACACGCTCGCCCAGGAGGTCGCGCTGCGCGGCTTCTGGCAGTACTACCGCAGGGCGGTGGGCTTCGACCGGGCGGGCGCCAATGGCGGATGACGCCGCCGCCTTCGCCATCCTCGACCTCTACAGCGACTACGCGCTCTGCCTCGACGAGCGCCGCTTCGAGGACTGGCCCGGGTTCTTCGCCGAATCCTGCCGCTACGAGGTGCAGTCGCGCGAGAACCGGGAGCTCGGCCTGCCGGGGGCGATGATCTACTGCGATTCGCGGGGCGCGGTGGAGGACCGGGTGACGGTGCTGAGCGACACCCTCACCTACCCCTATCTCCACATCCGCCACCTGATCGCCAATATCCGCGTGCACGGCGAGCGCGAGGGGGCTTTCGAGTGCTCGGCGAGCTACCTCGTGCTGCACTCGACCGAGGAGGGCGAGACCCGGATCTACTCGACCGGCAAATACGAGGACGAGATCGTCTTCGAGGCTGGGCGACTCCGCTTCCGCAAGAAGATCGTCATCGCCGACACCTTCGCGATCGACAACCTGCTCGCCGTGCCGTTATAGGGCGTCCTTCGCGTCGTCGAATTCTGCCGCCTCCGGCTCCCCCCATTCATGCCCGAACTTGGTCCGGGCATCCGCTGGCGCCGGCCGCTCGTCCCCGCGGGCCGCGGTGCGTGCGGAGGGACCGCATGGATGGCCGGATCAAGTCCGGCCATGACGGGGTGGTGGCGGCGAGACCGGAGACGGCTCAGTTGAGCCGGTAGAACTCGATCATGTTGTTGTAGAGCAGGTTCCGCTTGACCGCCTCGCTGTAGTCGTTGGAGGCGATGAACTCCGGCAGCTCGGTGGTCAGGTCCTCCTCCGTCGGCTCGTGCGGATAGTCGGACGCGTACAGGATGCGCTCCGAGCCCATCGCGTCGATCGCGTATTTGAGCCCGCGCTCGCCCAACTCCATCGCCACCCAGAAATTGTCGCCCTCGCGGATATAGTCCGACGGCCGCTTCTTCAGGCGCTTGCGCGCGGCGGTGCCGAAGATCGAATCGTACTCGTAGTCCATCCGGTCCATCATGAACGGCACCCAGGTGCAGCCGCCTTCGAGGAAGGCGATGCGGAGCCCGGGATAGCGGTCGAAGACGCCCGAGAAGACGATGTCGGTGAGGTGGATCATCAGCGGGAACGGGTGTTCCAGCGTGTGCACCTTGACGAACTCGGTGAAGTGGTCGAAGCCGAGCCCGCGGCTCGGCGCGCCGTGGATGGCAAGCGGCATGGCGTGCTTCTCGGCCGCCTCGAAGATCGGCGCGAAGAAGTCGTCGCCATAGGTCTTGCCGAGAATCGTCATCGACGGCAGCACGCAGGCGGGGAAGCGCACCCGCTCGGTCTTGCAGCGCGCGATCTCGGCCGCCGCGGCCTCCGGGTCCTGCACCGCCAGCATGCCGGCGCCGTGGAACCGCTCGTCCTGGCTGGTGTAGCGGGCCTCCAACCAGTTGTTGTAGGCCGTCGCGGTGGCGACCGCCCACTCGACGTCGGAGATCAGCCCGCAGGCGAGCCCGGCGGTCGGGTAGAGCACCGTCCCCTCGATCCCGATCACGTCGACCATCTCGCGCCACACCTCGGCGTTGGTGTGGAAGTACCTGCGGTCCGCGTCCTCGGTCGAGTTGATCACCCCGCGCGACCAGCCGTCGAGGCTCGGCCAGATGCCGAAGGTCCGCTGCATCCGCATGTTCTCGAACCGTCCCTCGTAGTGCTGCAGCAGCTCGTCGTCGTCCTCCAGCACGTGCCCGTCGCCGTCGAAGACCGGAAAGGGATGTTTGGCCATGCCGCGCTCCTTCTGCTGGCCCCTGGCGGGCCGGTTGGGATGGGAGCCCGAAACCTTGCACCCCGCGGCGGCGGAGGCAAGTCAGGCGCGGGCGCTGGCGCGGTGGGGAAGTACCTCTCTGAGCCTGTCTCCCAGCCGGTCCCGTTCCCGCTCCAGATCGTATTGGCTCTGGAGGCCCATCCAGAATTCCGCCGAATTCCCGAAGAACCGCGAGAACAGAAGCGCGGTCTCCGCCGTGACGGAGCGCTCGCCATGGACGATGGCATGCACGCGCCTCGGGTCCACGCCGATCGCCTTGGCCAGCCGGTACTGGCTGATCTTCATCGGCGCGAGAAACTCCTCGTCGAGGATGTGCCCGGGGTGAATGGGGGGCAGTTTCCCGCGCCCATTCGCCGTCGGTTCGGTCATGGTCCGGGTCCTCCGTGCTAGCGTCGCGTTTCACTAAATTCCGGGCCGTTCTCCCCGCCCCGCCCATGGATGCCCGGATCAAGTCCGGGCATGACGGAAGGGGGTGTTGGCGCTTCCCCAACCACGTCATGGCCGGACTTGATCCGGCCATCCATGCGGCCGTTCCGCACGCGAGGCCGCGGATCGGGCGGCGTGCCTGTGGCTCCAGGAACGGGCCGAAGAGCCAAGCGTCATTCGACTATTGGCGCTGCACGCTAATAGCGTATCGCACTATCAACGGCAACCGAACACCGTTCCTCGCCCCCGCTACCCCGTCAGCGGGGCGAGGAAGTCGATCACCGCCCGGTTGAAGGCGTCGGGGATCTCCCACAGGAAGCCGTGCCCGCCGTTCTCCAGCACGCGGAGCGTGGCGCCAGGGATGCCGTCGAGCATCGCCTGCTGGTCGGCCATCGGGTTGAGCCATTCCGCATCCCCCATCAGCACCAGCGTCGGCGCGGCGATGCGCCCGAGGATGGGGGTCGAATCGTGGCTCTCGATGGCCTCGACGTGGCCGCGATAGGCGTGCAGCGGCATCGGCTCGTAGACCGGCGCGCCGAGCTTCTCGGTGAGCGAGTCGAGATGGTCCCGGAAATAATCGTGGGTAAAGGAGATCAGCGGGCCGAACGCGGCCGCGGCCTCGGGGCCGTAGGTCTCGTAGAGCCAGGCCGAGGCGCGCAGGCTGTAGACGTTGAGCGCGTTCGCCCTGGCGGCGGAGGCGGCGAGCACCAGGGCGGAGACCCGGTTGGGATGGCGCGCGGCCATGTCCTGGCCGACCCGCCCGCCCATCGAGTAGCCGAGCACATGCGCCCGCTCGACGCCGAGCCGGTCCAAGAGGCCCACCGCGTCGTCGGCGAATTGCGCGATCGAGTAGCCGCCCTGCGGCGCCTCCGATTCGCCGCTCCCCCGGTGGTCGAGCGCGATGGTGCGGAATCGTTCCGCGAAGGCGGGGATCTGGTTGGCCCAGGCGTCGAGCCCGTCGCCGAAGCCCATCAGCAGGAGCAGCGGATGGCCGGCGCCCCATTCGTCGTAGTTGAGCGAGACCCCGTTGACGGTGGCGCGCGGCATGTCAGCCCCTCCCGATATGCGGAAACACGTCCTCCACCAGCCGCCGCCCCATCTCCGCGCGGTCGGGGCCGAGCAGGAACACGTTGATGTGCTCGACGCCGAGGGCCGCGATGCGCTCCAGCCTGTCGATCCACACATCCGGCGGCCCGCCGACGGTGAAGGCGTCGATCATGTCCTCGGTGACGAAGTCCATCGCCGCCTTCGCCTGGTCGAAATGCCCGCCGGCATAGGCCGCCCTGATGTTCTCGATCCGCTCTTGGGGCACGCCGGCGATCTCGGCGTATTGCCGCGAGGTTTGCGGGAACCAGGCGGCCATCGGACGGCACAGCGCCCGCGCCGCGTCGGCGTCGTCCTGCAGCGAGCCGTAGACCGTGCAGCCGATGTCGATCCCGCCCGGATCGCGCCCGGCGGTCTGGGCGCCCTCGCGGATGCGCTCGATCGCGTAGGCGATGCAGTCCTCGTTCACGCCCGCGAGAAACAGCACGCCGTCCGCGAGCTCACCCCCCATCCGCAGCATGCGCGGCCCCGACGCCGCGAGATAGACCGGGAGCGGCGCCGGCAGGTCGAAGCAGAGCCGCGCGCCCTCGAGGGTGAAGGTCTCGCCCTGTTGCGTCACCGTCTCGCCGGTCTCCAGCGCCCGGATCACCCCGATCATCTCGCGCACCACCGCGACCCGCGCCATCGGATAGCCGAGCTCCATCACCGGCCGGTCGCCGGTCGCGACCGCGACGATGCCGCGCCCGCCGGACAGCTCGTGGACGGTCGCCATCGCGTTCAGATTGATCGCCGGGTGGCGCGTATAGGGGTGGGTGCAGTTGGGACCGATGCGCAGCCTCTCGGAGTGCAGCGCGGCGACGGTGAGGTAGCTGTAGACGTCGCGCGCGTGCAGCGACGAATCGCAGACCCAGAGATACTGGCAGCCGCCGTCCTCGGCGATCTCGACCAGCCGGCGAAACCGGTCCGGCGGCTCGACCGCCATCGTCGTCATCCCGAAACGCATGATGCCCTCCCCGCAAGCGGCGCCAACGCTAGCGCGTGCGGGTTGCGGATGGAACCGATGCGGTCCCTCGATACCGCCCCTGCCCCACCCCGTCATGCCCGGACTCGATCCGGCGCGTATCGAAGGACGGGCCTCGGGCGCGTCGACGGGTCCACGCAAAGCGGGTCAGACATAGGGATTCCTGCCCTTGCGCAGGGCGATGCGGATCGGCACGCCGGTCAGCCCGAAATCCTCCCTGAGCCCGTTGGTCAGGTAGCGGAGATAGGAGTCCGGCACCGAAGCGGGGCGCGAGGCGAACAGCGCGAAGGTCGGCGGCCGGGTCTTGATCTGGGTCATGTAGCGCAGCCTCAGCCTGCGCCCGTCGACGATCGGCGGCGGGTGGCGGTCGACGGTCCCGGCGAGCCAGCGGTTCAGCGGTCCGGTATCGACCCGGCCATTCCAGATTTCGTAGATCTCGAACACCGTCGGCAGCAACCGCGCGACGCCGCGCCCGGTGAGGGCGGAGAGCGTGCGCACCGGGATGCCGCGGATCTGCGGCAGCGAACGCTCGAGGCGGTCGCGGATCTCGCCGATGCGCGCGTTTCGGTCGGCGACCGCGTCCCACTTGTTCACCGCCAGCACCATCGCGCGGCCCTCTTCGGCGATCTGCCGGGCGATCGTCAGGTCGGACTTTTCCAGGCCCTCGACCCCGTCGACCAGCAGCACCGCGACATGGGCGAAGCGAATCGCGTTTCTGGTGTCGGCTGCGGTCAGCCGCTCCAGCCGTTCGGTGACCCGCGCCTTGCGGCGGAGCCCGGCGGTATCGATCAGCCGGATCTCGCGGCCGCGCCAGGACCACGCCACCCAGACGGCATCGCGGGTAACCCCGGGCTCGGGACCGGTCAGCACCCGCTCCTCGCCCAGCAGCCGGTTGACCAGCGTGGACTTGCCGACATTGGGCCGCCCGACGATGGCGAGGTTGAGCGCGCCCTCCCCGGCCTCCGCGCCGCCCGCCTCGTCCCCGTGCTGCACGCCGGCATGCGGCGCCAGCGCGTCGAACAGGGCGGAGAGCCCCTCCCCGTGCTCGGCCGAGATCGGCACCGGCTCGCCGAGGCCGAGGCGCCAGGCCTCGACCAGCCCGTCCGCGCCGGCGCCGCCCTCGCACTTGTTGGCGGCCAGCACCACCGGCTTCGCCGAGCGCCTGAGCGAGTCGGCGAAATGCGCATCGAGCGGCGTCACCCCGGCGCGCGCATCGATCAGCATGAGCAGCAGGTCGGCCTCGTCGATCGCCCGTCCGGTCTGCGCCTGCATGCGCCCGGCCAGCGTCTCGCCCGCCTCGTCCTCCAGCCCGGCGGTGTCGATCACCCGGAAGGACAGGCCGAGCAGCGCGGCCTCGCCCTCGCGCCTGTCGCGGGTCACCCCGGGGGCCGGGTGGACCAGCGCCTGGCGCCGGCCGACCAAACGGTTGAACAGGGTCGACTTGCCGACATTGGGCCGCCCGACGATGGCGACGGTGAAGGGCATCACTGGAGCGCGATCAGATCCGCGCCTTCGGTGAGCAGGAACACGGTCTCCCGGGCGACCGCGGGCGCTACGAATATCGCATCTGGCGCCTCGATGCGGCCCAGCGGCTCGCCGGTATAGGGCGAGACCGACCAGACCTCGCCGGTGCTGGCGGCGATCAGGAGCCGGTCGCCGACCAGCAGCGGACCCGCCCAGTAGATCGGGCCGATGCGGTCTTCCTCGTCCTCGAACTGGGGCAGCGCACGGACCCACCGCACCCTTCCGTCGCGGCGCGAGAGGCATACGACGTGGCTGTCGCCCGAGACCAGGAAAACGAAATCGCCGGCGACCCAGGGTGTGTGGGTGCCGCCGATCTGCTGTTCCCACACCCGGCTGCCGGTGCGCAGGTCGATCGCCATCGTCCGCCCGCTATTGCTGACCGCGACGACCAGGCCGCGATCGATCACCGGCAACCCGCGGATGTGGGCGAGGCTGGAGACCGGATCGGTGCGGCGCAGCGCGGTCAGCCGGTCCGACCAGAGCACGCGTCCGTTGGCGGCCCTGAGTGCGACGATCTCGCCGGAGGAGAACGCCGCCACGACGATGTCTCCGGCGACGGCGGGCGCGGCCGCGCCGACCAGCCCGGCGGGCTCGGCGATCTCGGCATGCGACCAGAGAACCCGCCCGGTGGCGGCATCGAGCGCGAACAGCTCGTTCGAAAGCGTGATCACGAACACCCTTCCGTCGCGAGACGTGGGGGCGGCGCGCAGCGGGCTCGAGAGCTTGCGCCGCCACAGCTCCCTGCCGGTGGCGGCCTCGAGGGCGAACACCTGGGCGAAGCCGGTGGTGACGTAAAGCCTCCCCTCGCCGACCGCGAGCCCGCCGCCGAGCGTGCCGGTATCCTCGGTTTCGCTGTCCAGCGCGCGGGTCCACGACAGCGACCCGTCCTCCAGATCGTAGACCCGGACTTCGGCGTCGACGTCGAGGGTGTAGATCCACTGCCCGGCGACCACCGGCTGGGCGAGGAGCTGTCCTTCGTCGTCGGAGCCGCGACCGATGTCGACGCTCCAGCGCTCGTCGAGCGTCCCGCTCGCGGCCAGATGATGCATCGCGTGGTCGGGCAGCCCGCCGGCCTGGGGCCAGCTCGCGTTGGCCGAAGGCGGCGGCAGGCGCACCTCCAGCTTGGCGATTCCCGGGTGGGGGACGAGCGCTTGCCGGAGGCCGAGAACCGGCAGCCGCTCGCCGGCAAGCTTCGGTTCCTCCGGTTCGCCGAAGAAGGCTCCCTCGCAGCCGGCGGCGAGCAGCGATACCCCCAGCAACGCGCCGCGCATCGCCATCATTGCCGGTCGCATGGCAAGGCCGATCATCGGTCGGCGATCATCCTGAGCATCTGCGTTGCCCGCAGCCGCACATTCGCGGGCGCGGCGGCGTCGTCGACGATACGCTGCAGATGGGTCTTCGCCCGGTCCCCGTCGCCGGTCCTCAGTTCGATCAGGGCGAGGGTCTCCAAAGCGAGGTGGCGCCAGGCCCCGTCCTGGCCGGTGAGCGGGGCGAGGTCCGAGGCGACCCGCTGCATGTCCGCGCCGGGCGCATCCAGCGCGTTCTGCGCGGCGAGCAGGGAGGCGAGATCGCGCATCGGACGGTCGAGGCCGCCGTCGGCGGCGAGCCCGCGGAACGCCTCGGCCGCGCCCGCGGGATCGCCCGAGGACGCGCGCAGCGCGGCCGCGTGGAAGCGCGCGAGCACCCCGTAGGTGGTCCCCGATTCGGCGCCGAGCGCAACGAACAGCGCCTCGGCGTCGCCGGTCTTCCCCTCGTCGGCGAGCGCCTTGGCGATCGCGAACCTGGCGCCCGCTTCGAGCTGCTGGTCGGTCCGGTATTCCCGCCAGCCGGTATAGGCGGCGATGGCCAGCACCACCGCGACCGCGCCGCCGATGACGTACTTGCCGTAGCGCCGCCAGAGCTTTTCGGCCCGCTCCTGGCGCAGCTCCTCGTCGATCTCGCGAAAGATGTCGGCCACGCGCGGCCCTCCGCCAGGTCCGACCGGCATCGGCGCCGCGCGGCGCCCGCCTCCGGTCCGGCACAGGGATTACAGCCTTGCGCGGCAATCCGCAACATGCCGGCCGACCGGTCCGTGGACAGCCGCAATGGTACTCTGGACGCCGGCCGCGAAATACGCGATATATCGGGCGTCACGAAACTGTCATCGAACGGGGGCGTACGGCACCAGAATGGCGACGGTATTCGACCTTCGCGCTTACCGGCAAAAGCCCCGATCCGTTTTCTTCGACCGCAACGACCTCAGCCGTCTCCTCACGCTGTACAGCCGCCGCGTCACCACGGGCGAGTGGAAGGACTATGCGATGGCGACGCGCGACGGGATGGCCGTGTTTTCGGTGTTCCGCCGTGCTTCCGACCGGCCCGCCTATACCGTCGTCAAGATGGCGGCGGGCGACGACGGCGAGGCGGAGTACATGATCTATGACGGCTGTCGGCGGCTGCGCCGCGGCACCTCGCTCAACGCGGTCCTCGACCTGTTCGAGCCCCGGCTCAGGCTGGTTTGACCCCCGGCGCGGGAAACGCCGGTCCGCGACTCACTCGTCGATCAGGACGTGCCCGCCCGGGGTCCACTTGAAATAGGGCACCGGGCTGCGCGCATCGCCCCGGGCGGCGGTCGCGAACGAAGTCCCGAAATGGGTCAGCACGCGCCGCGTGATCAGGGCGAGCTCGAGCGTCAGCGCCTGCTCCACGGTGAACCATTTGAGGCCGAGAAGCTCGTCCGATTCGCGCGCCTCGCCGGTCACATGGGCATGGGCGACGACGAAGAACCGGGCGTTGAACCGGATCGGGCGGGTCGGCGGGGTCACCGCGCGGGCGAGATAGGACAGCGCGCCCGGCGCCGGCGCGAATCCGGCGCCGAAGAACCGCTCCCAGCCGCGCGGCGGCGGGCGCTCCGGTTCCGGGTCCGGACCGCCGATGATCAGCCCGGTCTCCTCGAACGTCTCGCGGATCGCGGCCACCGCCATCGCCCGCGCCCGTGCCGGGCCGAGCTTGCGCCCGAGCTGCGCCGCCGCCGCGGGGGCGAGCGGCGAGGCGCAGCGCACCCTCGAGTCCCGCGGATCGATGCGCCCGCCGGGAAACACGTAGCGGTTGGGCATGAAGCGGTGCCGGGCGTGGCGCTCGCCCATCAGCACTTCGAGCGAGCCCGCCTTCCCGCGATAGACGATCAGCGTCGCCGCGTCGCGCGGCCGCGCGAGAGGCTCGCCGGGCGCGCGCGGGGGCGGCGGGGCGGGGCGGGAACTCATCGGCGGAGCGCGCGGCGGGGTACGGAGACGGTGTCCGGGCGGGCGTCGGCGATGGCGGGCACGGGTTGCCAATCCGCCTTCCGCCGCAGGACCGCCCGGCGCAGCGCCGCGATATCGCCGGCGCCGGCGCAGAAGGCGGCTATCCTCAGCTCTTCGAGCATCCGCGCCATGCGTCTCGCCGCCGCGTCCGCCGCATCCGCGCCGTGCTCGAGCATCGGCGCGGCGGTGCCCGCCAGCGCGGCGCCCAGCCGGATCGCCTTGGCCGCGTCGACTCCGTCGCGGATGCCGCCGCTCGCGAAGACCGGCCGGCCGGGGATCGCCCGCACCGTATCGGCCAGGGCGGAAGCGGTCGGAATGCCCCAGCCGGCGAAGACATGGGCCACGGCGCGGACCTCCGGGTCGGGCTGGCGATGCGCCTCCACCTCGCTCCAGCTGGTCCCGCCGGCCCCCGAGACATCCACCCCGGCGAGGCCGCATTCGACCAGGCGCCGCGCCACCTCGCCCGAGATCCCGTTACCCACCTCCTTGCCGACGACCGGAACGCCGAGCGCCGAGGCGAGACGTTCGACCTTGCGGTACAGACCGGCCCAGTTGCGGTCCCCGCCCGGCTGCACCGCCTCCTGCAGGGGGTTGAAATGCAGGAACAGCGCATCCGCGCCGATGTCGTCCACCGCGCGCCGCGCCTCGTCCACGCCGTAGCCGTAGTTGAGCTGGACGGCGCCGAAATTGGCGAACAGCAGGATGTCGGGGGCGACGTCCCGCACCCGGTAGGTCTCGCCGAGCGCCGGCTGCTCGATCATCGCGCGCTGCGAGCCGACACCCATCGCGATACCGAGCGACTGCGCCGCGGCGGCGAGGTTCCGGTTGATGTCCCGCGCGCGCGGCGTGCCTCCCGTCATGCTGCTGATCAACAGCGGCGCCTTCAGCGCGCGCCCGAACAGGCGCGTCGAGAGATCGACCGCGTCGAGGTCGAGCTCGGGGAGCGCCGCGTGCTCGAAGAAGAACCGTTCGAAGCCCGTCGACACCCCCTTGGCGGAGACGTCCGCCCCGAGGACGGTATCGATGTGCTCCCTCTTGCGGGCCTCGATATCGCCGCTCATCGCGGCTCAGCTGGCGATCAGCGTAACCGTCTGCCAGTCCTCGTCGATGCCGCCGAGATCGACATTCGCCGCATCGCGCGCGGGCGCCATGTAGCGCCCGGCGAACGAGACCTCGAGCCGGTCCTCGGCGAAGGGGTAGGGATCGAGCGCGTAGGTCGCGGCATCGCGCGGGGTGAGCGCGACGGTCGCGTCCTCGTCCCGCGACCTTGGCACATGGGTGAAGGTCTGGGGCTTGCGGTCGGCGGCGCCGTTGCAGTTGAAGTAGAGCGCCATGGTGTCGAAGAACTGGAGCTGCTTGTAGTTCTGCATCACCTGCGCCTCGTCCACCCAGGAAGCGGTGTCGGGGTTCTCGGCCAGCGCGTGCTTGAGGCGGGCCTGGCGTTCCAGCTCGCCGTTGAGCATGCCCTCGGCGGTCGAGCGGTTCTCGGCGGCGAGGCTGTCGAGCAGGACATGGTCGGACATGCCGTAGCGGCCGTTATAGAGGCCCCAGCTGTGCATGCTCGACAACAGCCCGCAATAGGCGTGGCGGCGGCTGTTGAACTCGGGCGAGGCGGCGGATGTCTTGACGATCTCCGAGAACGGCGTCTGCACCAGGTTGTAGGGCAGCCCGGTGCCGGGATCGATCCGCCCCTCGGCGTCGAGCTCCGCCCAGCCGTCGTCGTGGTGGTCGACGATGTAGAGAACGACATCGCGCGGCTCGACCGGCTCGAATTCGTCGTTGCCGAAGGCGCGCGCGATGCGCCCGGCGAAGCTCGTATGCTGGGCCATCGTGATGACGAAACGCGGCTCTTCGGGGGGTGCGCTCTGCACGATCATCTTTCGGGCCTCCGTATCCGGAAGACCGGACTATAGCACGCCGCGGCCCCCTTCACTCCCACTCGATGGTGCCGGGGGGCTTGGAGGTGACGTCGTAGACCACCCGGTTGATGCCGCGCACCTCGTTGACGATCCTGGTGCCGATGCGCGCGATCGTGGCGTGGTCGAAGGGGTAGCTCTCGGCCGTCATGCCGTCGGTCGAGACCACGGCGCGCAGCGCGCACACCCGGTCGTAGCTGCGCTCGTCGCCCATCACGCCGACCGTGCGGACCGGCAGCAGCACCGCGAAGGCCTGCCATATCTCGTCATAGAGCCCGGCCGCCCGCAGCTCCTCGAGATAGATCGCATCGGCGCGGCGCAGGATCTCCAGGCTCTCCGCCGTCACCTCGCCGGGGATGCGAATGGCGAGCCCGGGCCCCGGGAAAGGGTGGCGGCCGATCATGGTCTCGGGCAGGCCGAGCGTGCGCCCGAGCGCGCGCACCTCGTCCTTGAACAGGTCGCGCAGCGGCTCGACCAGCGCCATGTCCATGCGCTCGGGCAGGCCGCCGACATTGTGGTGCGACTTGATGACCGCGCTCGGCCCGCCGGTCACCGAGACCGACTCGATCACGTCGGGATAGAGCGTGCCCTGGGCGAGGAATTCCGCGCCGCCGGCGGCCTCGGCCTCGGCGGCGAACACGTCGACGAAGGCGGCGCCGATGCGCTTGCGCTTGTCCTCCGGATCGGTGACGCCGGCGAGCTCGCGGAGGAAGCGCTCGCCGGCATCGACGGCGCGCAGCGGGATATTGTAGTGGCCGCGGAACAGATCGACCACCTGTTCGGTCTCGCCGGCGCGCATCAGCCCGGTATCGACATAGACGCAGAAGAACCGCTCGCCTACCGCCTCGTGCAGCAGAACCGCGGTCACCGCGCTGTCGACACCGCCCGACAGGCCGCAGACGACGCGCCCGTCGCCGACCTGGGCCCGCACCCGCTCGATCGTTCGGTCGCGATAGGACGCCATGGTCCAGTCGCCGCTGCACCCGGCGATGTTGTGGGTGAAGCTCCTGAGCAGCGCCGTCCCGTCCGGCGTGTGGACGACCTCGGGGTGAAACTGGACGCCGTAATAGCCGCGCACCTCGTCGGCGATCGCCGCGAAGGGCGCGCCCTCGCTCACCGCGGCCGGGGCGAATCCGTCGGGCAGGCCGGTCACCCGGTCGCCGTGGCTCATCCAGACCTGCGCCCGGTCGCCGGGCTTCCAGACGCCGTCGAACAGCCCGCAGGACTCGGTCACGGTGAGCTCCGCCCTGCCGAACTCGCGCGCCTCCGCGCTGTCGACCGCGCCGCCGAGCGCGGCGCACATCGCCTGCTGGCCGTAGCAGATGCCGAGCACCGGAACGCCGAGCGCGAACACGGTCTCGGGAACCCGCGGCGCCTCCGCCCGGGTCGTCGAGTCGGGCCCGCCGGACAGCACCACCGCCCGCGGCGCGAAGCCGCGGATCGCGTCGTCGCCGACGAACCAGGGGTGGATCTCGCAATAGACGCCGCTCTCGCGGATGCGGCGCGCGATGAGCTGGGTGACCTGGGAGCCGAAATCCAGGATCAGGACGGCCTCGTCCGAACGCTGCATGGGCGGAGCGAGCGCCTAGCCCTGGGACGCGGCGAGCACCGCCGCGTCGGGCCAGCCATAGGCGAGCTCTTCGATCGCCGCGCCGCCGAGCGAGCCCGAGCGCCGCCCGACATGGCGCCCGCCCAGCGCCTCGTAGAAATAGCGCGCCGGGTTGCCGGCCAGCACCCAGACGATCAGCGAGGGGCCGAGCGCCGATGCGAGCTCGACCGCGAGCGCGCAGAACAGGCGCCGGCCGACGCCGCCCTCTTGGTGGTCGCCGTCGACATAGAGCGTGTAGACCTCGCTGTCATAGGCGAACCCGCGCGACCGCGCCGGACCGCCGCCGGCGAAACCGATCACCGCCCCGTCCCCGGCCTCGGCGACCATCACCCGTTCGCCCCGCCCCGGGTAGCGGATGGTCCGGGCCCAGCGCTCCGCCCTTCCTTCGCCGCGGCGCATGCCAACCAGCAGACGGTCGGGCAGCAGCCCGGGATAGGCGTCCTGCCAGCCGGCGACGTAGATCCTGGCGATCGCCGGGGCATCGCCGGGCCGGGCCGGTCGGAGGGTCGCGGTCATCGCCGGCTCACTCCGCACGCCGGTAGTTGGGGGCCTCGCGGGTGATCGCCACGTCGTGGACATGGCTCTCGCGCATGCCGGCGCTGGTGGTCCTGCGGAACCGGCAATTGGCCTGCATCGCCGCGACGGTCGGGTTCCCGGTATAGCCCATGGCGGCCTTCAGCCCGCCGATGAGCTGGTGCAGCACGGCACCCGCCGGCCCCTTGTAGGGCACGCGGGCCTCGACGCCCTCGGAGATCAGGTCGAGCTCCCGGCTCACGTCCTGCTGGAAATAGCGGTCGGCCGAGCCGCGCGCCATCGCGCCGATCGAGCCCATGCCGCGATAGGCCTTGTAGGACCGGCCCTCGTAGAGGAACACCTCGCCCGGGCTCTCGTCGGTGCCGGCCAGCAGCGATCCGACCATCGCGCAATCCGCCCCGGCGGCGATCGCCTTTCCGAGATCGCCGGAAAAGCGGATACCGCCATCGGCGATCGCCGGCACGCCGGCCTCGCGGCAGGCCTCGGCGCATTCGAGCACGGCGGTGAACTGGGGAACGCCGACGCCCGCGACCACCCGCGTGGTGCAGATCGATCCCGGCCCGATGCCGATCTTGACCGCATCCGCCCCGGCATCGACCAGCGCGCGCACCGCGTCGGGCGTCGCCACGTTGCCGGCCACCACGTCGGCGCGGTTGGACATCCGCTTGATCCGCCGGACCGCTTCGACCACGCCCCGGGAATGGCCGTGCGCGGTGTCGACCACGATCGCATCGGCCTCCGCCTCGATCAGCGCCGCCGCGCGCTCCGCCCCCTCCTCGCCGACGCCGGTCGCCGCGGCGACCCGCAGCCGCCCCTTCTCGTCCTTGGTGGCGTCGGGAAAGCGCTGCGCCTTCTCCATGTCCTTGACGGTGATCAGCCCGACGCAGCGGTACGCGCCGTCGACCACCAGCAGCTTCTCGATGCGGTGGGCATGCAGCAGCCGCTTGGCCTCCTCCCCGTCGACCTGCTCGGTCACGGTGACCAGGTTGTCGGCGGTCATCAGCTCGCGCACCGTCTGGTCGCGGTCGCTGGCGAAGCGGACGTCCCGGTTGGTCAGGATGCCCGCGAGACGGCCGCCGGGTTCGACCACGGGAATGCCGGAGATGCGGTGCGCGGCCATCAGGTCGAGCGCGTCGGCGAGCGTCGCGTCCGGCGCGATGGTGACCGGGTTGACCACCATGCCGGACTCGAACTTCTTCACCCGCCGGACCTCGTCCGCCTGGCCTTCCATGTCGAGGTTCTTGTGCAGAACGCCGATCCCGCCCGCCTGTGCCATGGCGATGGCGAGCGCGCTCTCGGTCACGGTGTCCATCGCCGCCGAGACCAGCGGAATGCCGAGCGGGATGCGCCGCGTCAGCCGTGTCGCGGTGTCGGTCTCGCGCGGAAGAATGGCGGATTCGGCCGGCACCAGGAGGACGTCATCGAAGGAAAAAGCCTCTTGAATGTCCATGCGCGGGCCGTTGTCCAGAGGCCCGGCACCATACACCAGGCGCCGGCGAATCCAAAGCGGGGGAGCGCTGCGATTCAGTCCCCGCCGGCAACTATGAATCCATACCCTGCACCGAAATCCCGCAGCAATTCGCAGCGATAGCCGGCAAGCTCCTCCACGACGCGCCGGTCGTGGAAGTCCTTGTCCTTGTCGATGAGACAACTCCGCGTACCGGGATTGAGGGCGAGATGAGCGAGAACGGTCGCGTAGACGACCGAATCCTGAGGCGAGAAATCGTGCTCGCTCCGACACTCCCGCGACATCGCCAGGATGTTGTCGTCGAGCGGAATCACCTCGGCCGTCTCCGAGAGCCTGGAGCACACGGCGTCCAGCTGCTTCTCCTCTTCCTCGATGCTTGCGGTCAACAATTCGGTGATATCGCGAAATCCGCGGAGTCTGTCCGCTCGGGTTTCGGTACGGGCGATCTGCCCGAACTCCGCGTCGAGCTCCTGCTTCATCTTCGTGCGTCGTTTGCGCCGCCGCGTCAGCGCCTCGTACGGTTCCGCCAGGCAATAGGCGGGAATCACGAGCTGGACGCCGTCGGTTCCGCAAACCTCCAGAATCCGTTCGCAAATGTCCCGCTGCTCCTGAAGCAGGGCGAGCTCGATGACGAAGTTCGACTCCACGTAGACGTTCACGCCGCCGCTTCGTACTCGATACGGCCACTCTTGACGGCGGCGCGGAATCCCGACCGTGCAAGCCAATCCCGGTCGTCGCCGTCTGCTTCGGTCGATAGCGCCGGCCACATGACGTCGCCGAGCCAGGAAGCGACGATCAACTCGAACGCATACCCTCCAACAGTGCGGGGATCGATTCCCGTTCTCTCGAAATAGGGCGCGAATGTCGCTTCCGCGTCGACTTCATAGTCGGGCGGAACTTCGACCGGATCGGTTCCCGCGTCCTTCCACAGATAGATCCGGTCCCGCGTGATCATCAGCAAGAATTCGGCGTCGCCGAATTCGCCGAGTGCGAGGATGTTCCGACGCGTCTTGGCGGCCCAGTCGCGGGAGGTTCCCCGCCTGTTCTTCACCTCCGCGAGCGCGACCAGCCGGCCGCCGGGGTCGTAGAGGGCGAGGTCTGCGCGAATGTGCATCGTCGGGCCGGCGGCTTCGGTGGCATCGACGGGGACAATGGGTGCGCCCCCTGGAGATGTCAACGAAGGCGCCGGCCAGATCAGCGCTGCCCTGAGCCCCGGAAACCGCGGGCGACAAAGTAGAGCTCGGCGGATTGGGCGCGCGAGGCGGCGGGCTTGAAGCTTCGCAGCTCGGCGAAGGCGCGCTTGAGCGCCGCCGTGAACGCCGCCGCGCCGCCGCCGTGGAACGCCTTGACCACGAACCCGCCGCCCGGGCGGAGCACGCCGAGCGCGAGCTCGAAGGCGAGCTCGGCGAGGCGCTGGTTGCGGATCTGGTCGGTGCCGCGGTGCCCGGTGGCGGCGATCGCCATGTCGGAGAGCACGAGGTCGACCGCGCCCGCCAGCTCGCCCGTCAGCGCCTCGGTCGCCGCCGGGTCGTCGAGGTCGAGCAGACGCGACTCGGCGCCGGCGACCGGCTCCATCCCCGCGCGGTCGACGGCGACGACGCGCCCGCCCGGCGCGCGTTGGGCGGCGACCTGGGTCCAGCCGCCCGGCGCGGCGCCGAGATCGAGCACCACGGCGCCGCGCCGCAGCAGCCCGAACCTGTCGTCGATCTCGATCAGCTTCCAGGCGGCGCGCGACCGGTAGCCGTGTTTCGCCGCGGCGGCGACATAGGGGTCGTTGAGCTGGCGTTGCAACCAGCGCGTCGAGGAGGGCTTGCGCCCCTTGGCGGTCCTGACCCGGACGGTGGCGTCCCGCCTGCCGACGCTCTTGCTCCCCGCGCCGCGCCCAGGCTTGCGGTCACGCCCGGCCATGCGCTGGGCCTGCGCCGAACTCGGCGGCGAGCTGGAGCAGGATGCCCTCGCGCACGCCGCGGTCGGCGACCCTGAGCCGCCCCGCCGGCCAGGTGCGGCAGATCGCCTCCAGGATCGCGCAGCCGGCGACCACCAGGTCGGCCCGGCCGCGGCCGATCGAGGGGTGGGCGGCGCGTTCCGCATAGGTCGAGCGGGAGAGCTGGCGGCTGATCCTGCCGATCTGGTCGAAGGTGAGGTAGGAGCCGTCGACGAGGGCGCGGTTGTAGCGCCTGAGGCCGAGATTGACTCCGGCGATGGTGGTCACCGTTCCGGCTGTCCCCAGCATCTGCATGCGGCCCCGCTCGATCTCCCGCCGGATGCCGTGCTCGGAGTCGAACGGCGCGAGCATGGCCTCGACCTCGGCGACGATCGCCTCGTATTCCTCGACCGTGAAGTCCTCGGGTCCGTGGCGCTCGGTCAGCGTGACCACGCCGAGCGGTAGCGAGATCCAGCCCAGGATGTCGGGTCCGTTCCGGCCAGCGACCCTGAGCCAGACGAGCTCGGCGCTGCCGCCGCCGACATCGAAGATCAGCCCGTAGGGAAGCTCGGGGTCGAACAGCGGCAGGCAGCCCATCAGGGTGAGCGTCGCCTCCTCGCGCGACGAGATGATGTCGAGCTCGATCCCGGTCTCGGCGGCCACGCGGTCGAGGAAACCGGAGCAGTTGGCCGCCCGGCGCGCCGCTTCGGTGGCCACGTAGCGGGCGCGCGCGACCCGGTGGCGGCGGATCTTTGCGGCGCAGACGGCGAGCGCGTCGACGGTGCGCCGCATCGCGGTCTCGCCGAGCACGCCGGTCGCCTCCAGCCCCTGGCCGAGCCGGACGATGCGCGAGAATCCGTCTACCACGACGAATCCGTCTTGTGTGGGGCGGGCGATCAGCAGCCGGCAATTGTTGGTGCCGAGGTCGAGCGCGGCGATCTTGCGCCCCCCGCCGCGCCTCCGCCTCACCGTCCCCGGCCGGGAGCTTCTCGATCCCTGTTTCGACCCGTACGCCACGTCCATCGCCTTTCAGCCCCTCCCGCGGAATTTTACCGCCTGGCGCCGATGTCACAAATCCCGGCCGCCGGAGCGCGATCTTGATCGTCCCTCGAATAGCGCTATTCTCTGCCCGCCCCGACATGCTGGGGGATAGTTTAACGGTAGAACTCTCGGCTCTGACCCGAGCAGTCCTGGTTCGAATCCAGGTCCCCCAGCCAATTCCAGATTTTCGACGAACCGCCACCGCCGTCCACGCCTGTCCCACCGACTGCCGGGCGGATCCTCGTGAGCCGGCCGGCATGCGGGCGCCATCCCGTAGGAGCCGGTCCGGTGGGCGGCCGCGCGCCCGGCCGCATCGCGGTTGTACAATGCGGTCCGCCGGCCGGACCGGTCGGTGCGGGAAGATCGTTCGCATCCGAGGGAGGCTTCGAAATGAGGCGAATGGCAGTCTTGGGAGTCGCTTTGTTCCTTGTTGCCGGCTGCGGGGGTGGCGGCGTCGAGGTCGTGATGCCGGCCGGACCGCAGGAGAGCGACATGAATGCGATGGAGCCCACAGCGTCTCCGACGCTGAGCACCCTGGGCGCGTATGAAACCGCTCCGGTCGATGACGCCGGAAACGCCTCCACCGCCGTGTTCCACAGATGGGGGATATGGGGAGGCATACTCAGAGACGACGCGGTCACGTGCACGGCAATCGGCTGTCCGCCGCCGGGCGACACGATCTTCATGGCGTACATGAACCACGAGATCGACGGAACCGTCGGTACGGCGACGCGAGGCATGCGGTCGGGAACCTCGCCGGCAGCCGGGAGCGCCGTGTGGGCCGGCCGCGTCGCCGCCTACGAGACGGAAGACGTCATGACCTCCGGCGGATCGTCCGTCACGGCCTACGCGCCGGTGGAGGGGAGCGCAAGACTCGAGGTCGATATGGCGGCCACCACAGTCGACGTCGATTTCACGAGCTTCGACAATGGCCGGGCGGACATGTCCTGGGACGGGCTTGCGATACGGAATGGCGAATTCTCGAGTGGAACCCCGGGCATAGCGGGCGCGTTCTACGGCGCGGACCATGAAGGCGTCGCCGGCACGTTCGCTCGCGACGGCCTTGCCGGGGTGTTCGGCGCCCTCCGCGCCGCCGAGTGAACCAGCGGAGGCATTCGTAGCCGGCGAGGGCGACGGGCGCCGCTTGACGGGCTCCGTTGGGTCCATATACAGGACTCCCGACCATTCGCGGCGACGCCCGACATGCCGAGAGCCCGATGAAACCGGCCCCGTTCACCCTTCATTTGCCGGGGACGGTTGACGAGGCCGCCTCCCTGCTCGCCGCCCATGCGAGCGAAGACGCGCGGATTCTCGCCGGCGGGCAGAGCCTGGTGCCGACGATGGCGTTCCGCCTCGCCCGGCCCGCCCATCTGATCGACATCAACCGGGTCTCCGACCTCGGCACCGTCGCCGTCGGGGCGGATGCGATCAGGATCGGCGCGCTGGCGCGCCACGCCGATTTCCACCGCCCGGTGGAGGACGGGCCGCTCGGCGCGCTGCTCGCTGGCGTGGTGCGCCATATCGGCCACTACCCGATCCGCATGCGGGGCACGTTCTGCGGCAGCCTCGCCCATGCCGACCCGGCATCCGAATGGTGCCTCGTCGCGGCGACGCTGGATGCCCGGCTTACCGCGCGCAGCGCGCGGGGCGAGCGCGAGACCGACGCGGGGTCGTTCTTCGAATGGGCGATGGTAACGGCGCTCGAAGACGACGAGCTGCTGCTGCACGCCGACCTCCCCCGGCTCGCGCCGGATGCGCGCTGGGGGTTTCGCGAGTTCGCCCGCCGCGCCGGCGATTTCGCGCTGGCGATGGCGCTCGCCGTCTACCGGGTGGAGGAGGGCGCGATCGTCGAGCCGCGAATCGGCGTCGGCGGGGTCGAGGCCTGCCCCCGGCGCATCCCGGAAGGCGAAGCCGTGCTGGCGGGCCGCGCGCCCGGCCCGGCGCTGTTCCGCGAAACGGCCGCCGCCGTCGCCGATGCGGTGGACGCGGTCTCCGACGTCCATGCGAGCGCCGAATATCGCGGCGAGCTTGCCGGCGTCATGGTCGAGCGCGCGCTGGCGGACGCCGCCGGATGACCGCGCCGCGCGAAATCTCGTTCACCGTCAACGGCGATGCCCGCACGATCCGGGTCGAGCCGCGCAAGACGCTGGCGGATGCGATCCGCGAGGATTGCGGGTTGACCGGCACCCATCTCGGCTGCGAGCACGGGGTGTGCGGCGCCTGCACGATCCTGCTCGACGGCGCGCCGGTCAGGAGCTGCCTGATGTTCGCCGCCCAGGCCGAGGGCGCCGAGATCCGTACCGTGGAGGGGCTCGCGAAGGGCGAGGCGCTGCACCCCCTGCAGCAGGCCTTCATCGACCATCACGCGCTGCAATGCGGCTTCTGCACCCCGGGCTTCCTGATGCTCGCCGTCGGCGTGCTGGAGCGCGAGCCCGATATCGACGAGCAGGGCTTGCGCGAGGCGCTCGCCTCCAATCTCTGCCGCTGCACGGGCTATCTCAACATTCTGGATGCGGTGAAGGCCGCGGCGGCCGGGATGAGGGCCGGGCCCGGATGACGCGGCGCCGGCGCGAGGCCTGGATCGGCAAGCGGGTCGCGCGCATCGAGGATCCGCCGCTGGTGCGGGGCGCGGGCCGCTTCGCGGCCGACATCTCGTTTCCCAACCAGCTCCACATGCGCGTCCTGCGCTCGGACCGGGCGCATGCGGAGCTGCTCGCCGTCGATGTGGAAAGGGCCCGCGCGGCGCCCGGCGTCGCCGCGGTGTGGACCGCCGACGACGTCGCCGATATCGGCCCGATCGCGTTCCGCGCCACAAGGGTGAAGGGGCTCGAGCCCTACCGCCAGCCGGTCCTCGCGCGCGGCAGGGTGCGCTATGTCGGCGAGCCGGTCGCGGCGGTGTTCGCCGACAGCCCCTATCGCGCCGAGGACGCGGCCGAGCTGGTCGAAGCCGGGTATCGCGACCTTCAGCCGATCCTGGCGGCGGAGGAGGAGCCCGGCCGGTTCGACGCGGCGCATTCGACAGAGGCGCATGTGCTGGAGAAGTCGCGCGGCGACATCGCGGCGGCGTTCGACGGCGCCCATGCGGTGGTCGAGATCGAGGTCTCGGTGGGGCGGCATTCCGCGGTGCCGATGGAGACCCGCGGCGCGGTCGCGGTCTACGACGCCGGACGCGACGTGCTCGAGCTCCACGGCGCCACCAAGCGGCCGCATTTCAACCGCGACCAGTTGGCCGCCGCGCTCGGACGGGCGCCCGCCTCGGTCCAGCTCTACGAGGGCCAGATCGGCGGCGGGTTCGGGGTGCGCGGCGAGCTCTACCCGGACGAGTACCTGGTCTGTGCCGCGGCGCTCCGCCTCGGGCGGCCGGTCAAGTGGGTCGAGGATCGCTGGGAGCACTTGCAGGCGACCAACCATTCGCGCGAGCAGCGCCACCGGATCCGCGCGGCGGTGGACGCCGACGGCATCGTGCTGGGCATCGACAGCACCTTCTTCCACGACCAGGGCGCCTATATCCGCACCCACGGCGTACGCGTCCCCGACATGACCGCCGGCATGATGCCGGGCCCCTACCGGGTCCCCGCCTTCCGGGCGCGCGGCCATGTCCGCCTCACCAACAAGACGCCGGCCGCGACCTACCGCTCGCCCGGGCGCTTCGAGGCGACCTTCGCCCGCGAGCGCCTGTTCGACGCGGTCGCCGCAAGGCTCGGCGCCGACCCGGTGGAGATCAGGCGGCGCAACCTGATCGGCCCGGAGCGGATGCCGTTCGCCGGCGGGATCGACACCATCGACCACGAGGTGGTCTACGATTCGGGCGACTACGCGAAGCTGCTGGAGAAGGCGCTCGCCCGCGCCGGCTGGGACGAGATCCAGGTCGAGATGGAAGAGCGCCGGGCCGCCGGCGAGCTGGCCGGCGCCGGGCTCGCGCTGTTCGTCGAGAAGAGCGGGCCGGGCCCGGCCGACGGGGTGCGCATCCGGGTGGACGCGACGGGCGCGGTCGAGCTGCTCACCGGCGGCGCCGCGCTCGGCCAGGGTTTTGCGACCGTCATGGCGCAGATCTGCGCGGATACGCTCGGGGTCGACTACCGCCGGGTCCGGGTGGTGCACGGCCGCACCGACCTGATCGATTACGGCTTCGGCGCGCATTCCTCGCGAGCCACCGTGATGACCGGCGAGGCGGTCCGGATCGCCAGCGAGAACCTGCGCGCGAAGGCGGTCGAGGCGGCGGCGGGGCTGTTGCAGGCGCCGGCCGAATCGCTGGACATCGCCGACGGGCGGGTGCTGCGCACCGATACGGAGGGCGGCGCCGAGATCGGCCTCGGCGAGATCGCCCGCAGGCTGGCGCCGGGCTCGCCGATCCTGGCCGGTCGCGCGCCCGGGCTCGCCGCCGAGGGCTGGCATCGCAGCGACCTGATGGCCTACCCCTACGGCGTCCACATCGCGCAGGTGTGCGTGGACGCGGGCACCGGCGGCGTCGCGGTCGAGCGCTATTCGATCGCCTACGATGTCGGCCGCGCGGTCAATCCGATGCTGGTCGAAGGCCAGCTGATGGGCGGCTGCGTCCAGGGGCTCGGCGGGGCGCTCTTCGAGGAGTTCCGCTACGACACAACCGGCGCGCCGCTCTCGGTCACCTTCGCCGACTACCTGATGCCGACGCTGACCGAGACCCCGCCCATCGACCTGCTGATCCGCGAGGACGCGCCGAGCCCCTATAACGGCCTCGGCGTCAAGGGCGCCGGCGAAGGCGGAATCAACCCGGTCGGCGCCGCCATCGCGTCGGCCATCGACGACGCCATCGGCATCCCCGGCGCCATCGACCGCCTCCCGGTGACACCGGAACGGATTAGGGCGATTCTGAAGGCGGCGGGGAAGGCATAGCGAGCCGCGGCCCCGCCCGTGAATTCGGCATTAACGAATCTCGGTTCCTTACCTTATAAGTAATAAGGCTTACATGGCTTACAACACATTGGGTGGGAATCATGGTTCAAACAACGAAGATTGCGATCGATCTCGACGTGCATCGCGCCATCGAGCACCGGCGAACGAGCTTCGATCAAAGCCCCAACGCGATCCTTCGCGACATACTGAATCTCCCTTCCGCCTCGGCGGCGATCCCTCTCTCGGACCCCAAGCCTCGTCGAACCGGGACTTACGCGTTCCTGCTGCTCGGCGACAGGGTCGAAGCGGGTAGTCTCAAGCTGGCTTACATGACCTGTCTCCGCAGGCTTGGAGAGCTCGATCCACAGTTCTTCGAACGGCTGTCGCTCCTGACCACGAGGTCTCGCAGAGTCGTTGCGAGGAAACCGACCGATCTGTACCTGAAGAAACCGGAGCTCGCCGAGAAACATGCGGTGCGCTTGACCGGCCGGTGGTGGGTGGACACCAACCTAAATCGGCCGCAGTGCGAGCAACGATTGCGGATGGCGTGCGAGGTCGCGGGCCTCCAATTCGGCGGCGACGATGGCGGCCTGATTCTGGATTTTCCCGACGGTGAGGCCCCCACACCCGGTCTGAAGGATTTGCTCGCCGCCGCGCCGCTTGAGGGGATCGACATCGAGCGGTCGCGCAACCCGGGTCGTGAGGTCGACTTCTGACATACCTGATCGATACGAACGTCATCTCGGAGCTGCGCAAGCGCGACCGCTGCGACGCCCGGGTCGCTGCTTGGTATGCTGGAATCGAACATTCGGATGTTTTCCTGAGCGTGCTGGTAACGGGAGAGATGCGAAAGGGCATCGAGCGCGTCAGGCCGCGCGATGGACGGCAGGCAGCCGCGCTTGGGCGCTGGTTGTGGGAGGTCGAGCGGGCGTTCGGTGACCGCATCCTGCCGGTCGATGCCCTTGTGGCCGACATATGGGGCACAATGAGCGCCGTCCGGCCGATTCCAGAGGTGGACGGCTTGCTGGCCGCGACGGCCCGACGGTTCGACCTGACGCTGGTGACGCGCGATACCTCCGGTGTCGAAGGTCTGGGCGCTTCGGTGCTGAATCCTTTCGATTGGCACCGGACGGGTCCGGCTTGAGCCCGGCCCGCGTAGCGGGAGAGTGACGCCATGCCCAAACGAACCACCGCCGGGATGGGCGTCGGCGCCAGCGTGCCGCGCAAGGAGGATGCGCGGTTCCTGCGCGGGCGCGGGCGCTACGTCGCGGACATCGCGATCCCGGGCACGTTGGAGGTCGCGTTTCTGCGGAGCCCGCTGGGGCATGCGCGGATCCGCGACGTGGCGAAGCCGCCGACGGGCACCGTGTACCTCGCCGACGACCTCCCCGCCTTGCGCCCGGTCCGCGTGGTGCCCGACATCCCGGGATTCAAGCCGGCCGATCACTGGCCGCTCGCGCGCGACAAGGCGCGCTACGCGGGCGAGCCGATCGCCGCCTGCCTCGCCGCGACCCGAGCCGAAGCCGAGGACATCGCGGCCGCGACGGTCGCCGACCTCGACCCGCTGCCGGCGATCGTCGAGCCGATCGCGGCGCGCAGCGACCCGCCCGCGCTGGTGCACGAGGAGTGGGGCGACAACGTCTATGTCGCGCTCCCCATCGCCGGCGGGGACATCGATTCGGTACGCGACGCGCCGGTCAAGGTGACGCGCGACTACCGCATGAACCGCCAGTCGACGATGCCGCTCGAGGGGCGCGCCGTGCTCGCCCGGTGGGACGAGCGCGAAGACGAGCTGGTGGTCCATCTGACCTCGCAGATCCCGCACATCATGCGGGTGGGGCTGGCCGAGATGCTGGGGCTCCAAATGCGCCAGGTCCGCGTGGTCTCGCCCGATGTTGGCGGCGGGTTCGGCGGCAAGGCGCGGATGATGCCGGAAGACCTCGCGGTCTGCGCCATTGCGCTGGAGACCGGCCGTCCGGTGCGCTGGGTGGAGGATCTGACCGAGCACCTGAGCGCCGCCTGCCAGGCGCGCGAGCATGTCTACCGGGTGACCGCCTATGCCGACGAACGCGGAATCGTCGCCGGGATCGACGCCGAGATCACCATCGACGGCGGCGCCTACGCGCTCTGGCATACCGGCCCGTTCATGGAGACCGGCATGGCGGCACGCAACCTGCCGGGCCCCTACCGGATCGAGCATTTCCGCGCCGAGACCTGGACGGTGGCGACCAACAAGCCGCCGCTCGGCGTCTATCGCGGGGTGGCGCGGCCGGGCGCCTGCTTCGCCATCGAGCGAACCATCGACGAGGTCGCGCGCGAAGTCGGGCGCGACCCCCGCGAGGTGCGGATCGACAACATGGTCGGGCCCGACGAGATGCCCTACCGCACGGTCTGCGACATGAAGTTCGACAACGGCGACTACCCCGAGGCGGTGCGCCGGGCGGCGGCGCTGGTCGACTATGACGGGATCAGGGCGCGCCAGGCGGCCAAGCCGCCGGACGGCCGCCTGTTGGGCGTCGGGCTCGGCAGCTTCACCGAGCAGTCGGCGCACGGCGCCGAGGAGTGGGTGCGCCGCCGCACCCCGATCGTCGCGGGCTACGAGACCGCCACGGCGCGCATGCATCCCGACGGCACGCTGCATTTGCTGGTGGCGATCCACAGCCACGGCCAGGGCATGGAGACCACGCTCGCGCAGATCGCCTGCGAGGAGCTCGGCATCCACCCGGACGACGTCTCGGTCCGCTTCGGCGACACCGCCGTCTCGCCCTTCGGCATGGGCACCTTCGCCTCGCGCTCGATCGTCATGGGCGGCGGCGCGGTGTCCAACGCCTGCGTCGCGCTCCGGGTGAAGATGGCCGGGATCGCCGCCCACCTCCTGCAATGCGACGCCGCCCGGATACGCTTCGCCGACGGCGAGGCGGCGGGCCCCTCGGGCTCGGTCTCGTTCGCCGAGATCGGCCGCATCGCCCATCTGCGTCAGGAGCAGCTGCCGGACGGCACGGACCCGGTGCTCGACGTGACGGAGACCTGGGAGCCCACCGAATCCTCGGGCGTCTTCTCCTACTCCACCCATGCCGCCGCGGTCGCGGTCGACCCGGCGACCGGCGCGGTCGAGATCCTCGACTACGCGGTAGTCGAGGATTGCGGCACCGTGGTCAACCCGATGATCGTCGACGGGCAGATCGCCGGCGGCACCGCCCAGGGCATCGGCACCGCGCTCTACGAGGAGGTGGTGTTCGACGGCGACGGCCAGCCGCTCGCCACTACCTTCGCCGACTACCTGCTGCCCGGCGCGGCCGAGATCCCGACGCTTGCCATCGGCCACATGGCGACGCCCGCGGCCTCGACGAAATTCGGCATGAAGGGGATGGGCGAAGGCGGCGCCATCGCCCCACCCGCCGCCATCGCCAACGCGCTCGCCGACGCGTTTGCCGCCTCGGGCGCCCAGTTCAACGAGACCCCGCTCACGCCGCGCCGCGTGCTGGCGGCGATCGCGGAGGCGGAGGGGGCGGATTAGGGTTGCGCAACCTTCGTCGCGGAAGTAAAGTACATCCAAGTGTACATAAGGATGTGACGTGATCGAGAAGTATTCCATCGCCGACGCGCGCCGCAACCTGCCCCGACTGATCCGCGAGGCGGAGAACGGCAAGACAGTGGAACTCACACGGCGCGGAGAACCGGTCGCCGTGCTGATCGGCCACCGGCAGTTCAAGCGGCTCGCCCGGAACCGGCGCGGCTTCGCGGCGGCCTATCGGGAATTCCTCGAGACGACCGACCTGGCCGAACTCGATCTCGACCCGGACGAGCTGTTGGAGGGCGTACGGGACAGGAGCCCGGGCCGCGACGTGCCTGTGTGAGCCGTGCGCTACTTGCTGGATACGAGCGTCGTGTCCGAACCGCTGCGGCCGGTGCCGAGTCTGAGCGTGGTCCGCCGTCTACGCGAGATCGACGACGAAGCGGCGATCGGGGCCCCCGTCTGGCACGAGCTGCGCTTCGGCTGCGCCCGCCTTCCTCCGTCGCGGCGTCGCGAAAGGATCGAGCGCTATTTGGACATCGTCGTTATCGCCAGCTTTCCGGTCCTGGAATACGACCGGGAAGCCGCGGACTGGCACGCGCGGGAGCGGGCGCGGTTGAGCGCCCTGGGCAGGACCCCGCCATTTGTCGACGGACAGATCGCGGCAATCGCATATGTCAACGACCTGTTCCTGGTCACCAAGAACATGCGGGATTTCGAGAGATTTCGAGGGTTGCGCTTGGAGGTTTGGAGCTGAGTGGAGAAGCGCCGCCCCTTGCCACGGCCCGCCCGCGTTGCTTCCATTCCGCCCGGTTCCACCGCCGAAGGACCCGCGCCATGCCGCTTACCCGCGCCCACCTGGTCGGCAGCCTGCCCTACCCGGACGCCGACACGGCCTTCACCGAGATTGCCGCGCGCCTCGGCGGGCATCTGAAGCGCATCCCGGACGGCGAGACCGGCGAGCGGGCGCGCTGGATCTTCTGGCAGCGCGCCAAGGTGGCGAGCCACCCGGCGATGGAGGCGGCGGCGGGCGAGGACAAGGCGCGCATCCACCAGTGGGACGGCAAGCTGATCCGCGAGTGGGAGCTGTTCCGCTTCAGGCCGGGGGTCGATCCGGCCACGGTCGCGTTCGACCCGGGCTACGCGCCGGAGGCCATCGCGTCGTATGAACGATTCCGCGCGCTGCGCGCGGCGGGCACGCTGCCGGCGGACGTCCGCTTCCAGGTCTCGTTGCCGACGCCGATGGCGGTCGGCTACTGGTTCGTCTCGCCCGCCTCGCGGCCCGATTTCTTCGCCGCCTACGAACGCGCCTTCAAGTCCGACCTCGCGAAGATCTGCGCCGCCATCCCGCACGGCGATCTCGCGATCCAGTGGGACGTGTGCCAGGAGGTGCTCGCCTGGGAGGGCTACTTCCCGAACCGGCCGGAGACCTACAAGGCGGACATCGCGGGCATGCTGGCGAGGCTCGGCGACGCGGTGCCCGAGCCGGCCGAGCTCGGCTACCATCTCTGCTACGGCACGCCCAACGACGAGCACGTGGTGATGCCCGAAGACCTCGCCAACGCGGTCGAGATCGCCCACGGCGTGCTCGCCGGGCTGGAGCGGTCGCTGCAGTTCCTGCACGTGCCGGCGCCGAAGCACCGCGACGACGCAGCCTATTACGCGCCGCTCGCCGGGCTCCGCCTGCCCGAGGGGTGCGAGCTCTATCTCGGCCTGATCCACCATGACGACCGGGACGGAGACCGGCGGCGCATCGCGGCCGCGTCGCGCGCGGTCGGCGATTTCGGCATCGCCACCGAATGCGGCTGGGGCCGCGGCGACCCGTCCCGCGCGCCCGGCCTGCTCGACAGCCACCGGATCGCGCTAGGGGGCTGATCCGCGCCGCGGATCGGTACCCGCGGATTGCCCGATCCGTTGATTTCTTGCCGATCATGGAGTCAGAATTCTCTTCGATGCGCGGGCGACCCGGGCGACATCCGACCGGGCGACCCGCGATCCGGCCCGGCCGGACCCGAAGGGAGGATGCACCGATGCCTCTGGTTCTCGACTATATCGACCCCAAGCGCACCGCCGTCATCGTGGTGGACATGCAGAACGACTTCGTCTCGCCCGACGGGGCCCTGGAGACCCCGATGGGGCGCGACATCCTGCCCAGTCTCAAGCGGCTCCTGGAGCACGCCCGCAAGACCGGCATGCGGGTGATCTACACCACCCACGTACACCGGCGCGACGGCTCCGACATGGGGCTCTACGGCGAGATCTGGCCGCCGATCGCGAGCCGCGCGGGGCTGGTCGATGGCGAGCCCGGTATCGAGATCTACGACGAGATCGCCCCGGCGGAGAACGAGCCGGTGATCAAGAAGCACCGCTATAGCGGGTTCATGGGCACCGATCTCGACATGATCCTGCGCACGGAAAGGATCGAGACCGTCGCGGTGACCGGCGTCACCACCGAGAACTGCTGCCACGCCACCGCGCGGGACGCGATGTTCAACGGCTACAAGGTCGCGTTCATCTCCGACGCCACGGGCACGTTCGACTATCCCGATATCGGGTTCGGCGCGATCCCCGCCGCGGAGGTGCACCGGGTGTCGCTCGGCATCCTCGGCGTGTCGACGGCGCATGTGATGAATGTGGACGAGTTCATCCAGCGCAGCGCGGCGAACCGGCCGGAAGGCGACCTCGACGCCGCCGAATAGCAGCGGCGCGTCCTTCGACACGCCCCGGAACAAGCCCCGGACTGTGATCCGGGGCAAGTCCGGCCATGACGGGCTAACGCCAGGGGCCGGGCTTGCGGGTGACCGGGATGCGCGACCCGCTTGCCCGGCGGGCCGGCGGTTCGGCGGCCGGCCGCGGCGCCGCCCGGCCGCCGCCTATGCCCATCGCCTCGGCCTGCTCGACCAGCGCCGCCACCCGGTTCTCGGTCCGCGGGTGGGTGGTGAACAGCCCGTCCATCTTGTTGGCGTGCAGCGGGTTGACGATGAACATGTGCGCCGTCGCCGGGTTGCGTTCCGCCGCCTCGTAGTCGGTGCGCGCCGCGCCTTGCTGCAGCTTCTCGAGCGCCGAGGCGAGCCATAGCGGGTTGCCGCAGATCTCGCCCCCCGACCGGTCGGCGGAGTACTCGCGCGTGCGGGAGATCGCCATCTGCACCAGCGCCGCCGCGACCGGGCCCAGGATCATCACCAGCAGCACGCCGATGCCGCCGAGCGGGCTGTTGCGGTTGCCGCCGAACATGCCGGAGAACATGGCGATGCTGG